>CAJOPA010000100.1 GCA_905236235.1 uncultured Eubacterium sp.
CCTTTCGAAATGATACCTTCGTTATTATTTAGACAATGCAAATGCAGTGCTTTTCCCTCTTTTCAAAGCGCTGCCGCGTCCGCAGGAAAAACACTACATTTTGTATTGACAAAATAAGGGGCGCACATTATCATGTAGAAAGAAAATGTTAGGGTAAAGGAGTGATTTAGATTTCATGGAAAACGAACACAAAGCGATTTATGACGCAAAGCAACTGGGTGGAGGCAAGGTAGCCGTCCTGGGCTTACAGCACATGTTTGCCATGTTCGGTGCCACGGTATTGGTACCGATCATTACAGGATTGAACGTATCCACCACGCTTCTTTTTGCAGGACTGGCAACCCTGTTCATGCATTTGGTAACCGGACGAAAAGTCCCCGTATTCCTGGGATCGTCCTTCGCCTTTCTCGGCGGCTATGCCGCAGTCAAAGCTGCCGGCAGTGCCATGGGATATGACGATGCCACCTCTTTGGTCTATGCCTGTGTCGGCATTGCCTGCGCCGGACTTTTATATCTGATCCTTGCATTGATCTGCAAGGCCTACGGCAGCAAAAAAGTCATGCGTTTCTTCCCGCCGGTAGTCACCGGTCCCATCATCGTAGCCATCGGTATGAATCTGGCACCTTCCGCGATCAACAACTGCGCGACCAACTGGCCCATCGCTCTGGTAGCCATCCTCGTTGTTATCATTTGTAATATCTGGGGAAAAGGCATGATCAAGATCATCCCCATCCTCATGGGTGTACTTGCATCCTATATCGTTGCGGCCGTGACCGGCAATGTGGACTTTAGCGCCGTTGCCGAGGCAAAATGGGTAGGACTTCCCGTGATCTGGGACCGCACGGTCTTTGGCCTGTTTGCGGGCGGTGAGGTTAACAGCGGACTTTTGGTATCTGCGATCATCACCATCATGCCGATCGCGCTTGCGACCATGATGGAGCATATCGGTGATATTTCCGCCATCGGCGGCACCGTAGGCAAGAACTTTATCGAAGATCCGGGTCTGCACAGAACGCTCATCGGTGACGGTGTCGGCACCGCCATCGCCGCACTTTTCGGTGCACCGGCCAATACCACCTACGGCGAGAACACCGGTGTCCTGGCACTGACCAAGGTTTACGATCCCTTCGTGATCCGGATCGCAGCCCTCTATGCCATCATCCTTTCCTTCTGCCCGAAGTTTGCGGCCATCATCGAAGTGATGCCTTCCGCTACCATCGGCGGTGTTTCCATCATCCTCTACGGTATGATCTCCGCCATCGGTATCCGCAACATGGTGGAAAACCACACGGACTTCCAGAAGAGCCGCAATGTCATCATTGCAGCGCTTATCATCGGTCTTTCCATCGGTATCAACTTTAGCGGAAGCCTCGGTGCTGACATTACCACTGCAGGCAACAACGCAACCGGCGCGATCAGCTTTGCGATCGGCAATGTCAATATCGCCCTCTCCGGTCTTGCGGTTGCTTCCATTATCGGTATCATCATCAATGCCATCCTTCCCGGCAAGAACGAGACGTTCTACGAGAATCCCAAGGATGCCGGAAGCCTTGGCAAATACGGCAACAGCCTCTCCGATAACGAGGTTGCAAAAACAGAGTAATCTAAGACGCCACACACTTGTCTTTCATTAAAAACAGGGCTGCCGCAGATATTGCGACAGCCCTGTTTGTTCTAATCAATCGATCCCCATCAACTCGCGATACAAAAGTCTCGCATAGGAATCCGTCATCCCGCAGATGGTATCCGTGACCAAAAGCAGGCGCAGATAAAGCTTTTCCTCTTCGGATTTTCCTTTGGAATACAGATGATAAATATTGATATAGTTGTCGGAGATCATCTCCATGAAGCGGATCTGCACGGACGTCGGCGACAGGTCGGTATCGTAAACAATGGCCGCTTCCGTAAATTCCTTAAGCAGATACTCCAAGGTGTTTTTTGCCGCGATCTCCACGCCATAAATGGACGTGGACTGAAAAGCAAAGCGGTCGGCGATCTCTCCCAAAGCCCGCATCATCGTCTCCATAAACGTTCCGGCAAACAGGTTCTTGCCATACGTCCCTGCCATGATCTCTTCATAATGCTCTATAAAGGAATTTGTCGCCGCCACCAGGGCACGTCCCTGCACGGAGATGATCCAGTTCTGGATCGCGTAATCCTCCGGCCAGCGCACGTTCTTTTCCCATGCGGAAGCATATCCGTTTTCAAGCGCCGTCACCATCTTGGCATACACGCTGCTCGGTCCGTAGGAATAGGATTTGAGATTTTTGATAAAGACATCTAACGTAAAATACCCTTTGCGGAAAGCATCCTCGATATCCGCCGTCTTATAGGCGATATCATCCGCGGCTTCCAAAAGAAACGTCAGCGGATGACGCTTTCCGAAGGTTTTGCAGGATTCCTGCACGTTTTTAAAATTTTCCTCATCCGCCAGAAAATACCCCATCTTGTGCAGACGGATGTCCGGGGAGGAGGGGTCACTCTCCAAGGAGGAGACCGGGTATTTCATAATGGTGCAAAGCAGCGCCTTCGTCAGATTCATCCCGTGCTCATCCACCAAAAAGTGCAATTTGCTCACCAGACGAAACGCCTGGGTATTGCCGTCAAATTGATAAAACTCGCGTTGCATCTGCGGGCTTAACCAATCCGTTAAGGGCTTGTCGCGAAATGTAAAACGGGGAAGATTGGCCACGAACCATTCGCGGATCACCTCTTCGCCAAAATGGCCGAAGGGTGGATTGCCGATATCGTGGATCAGGCCGGCGCATTGCAAAATATCCGCCATATCCTCGCGGTATTGCGGCACAAAACCGGGGTCGAGTCCTTCCGTAAGGATCCGCTCTCCCACACTCTGCCCCAAGGATTTGGCAAAGGAAGACACCTCTAAGGAATGCGTCAGTCTCGTCCTTACAAAATCGCTTTTATCCAAAGGAAACACCTGGGTCTTGTCCTGCAGACGCCTAAAGGAGGCGCTGCCGATGATCCGGTGATAATCCTTTTCAAATTCGGTTCTTAAATCTCTCTGATTTGATTTGCGGGATGGACGAATCCTCTCCGCACACAGCAAATCCGACCACTGCATAGCTTCCTCTCCCACTTGATCACCCATAAGACCGGTCAGAACTCAGGCTTCGTCGATCGCCTTCCCGATATCATGGCGCATGTACTTGTTTTCAAAGGAAACCCATTCCGTTGCCTTGTAAGCATTGGCGCGGGCTTCGGGAAGCGTCGCTCCCTTGGCTGTAACGCCGAGGACACGTCCGCCGTTTGTGACGATCCTGCCCTCCTTGTCAAAGGCGGTACCGGCATGGAAAACGGCATAATCCTCCTTGCCGTCAAAGGCCGCAAGGCCCGTGATGACCTTTCCCTTTTCATAAGCCACGGGATAACCGTCAGAAGCAAGCACCACGCATACGGCGGCATTATCCTCAAATACAAGGTCGATCCGATCGAGCGTCCCGTCGATGCAGGCCTCCATCACGTCGATCATATCGGTCTTCATGCGGGGCAATACCACCTGCGCTTCCGGATCGCCGAATCGCGCGTTGTATTCCAGTACCCGTGGGCCGTCTTTGGTTAACATAAGTCCAAAGAAGATAACACCCTGGAATTTTCTTCCTTCCGCGGCCATGGCATCCACCGTCGCCTGATAAATATATTTTTTACAAAAATCGTCCACTTCAGATGTATAGAACGGACTGGGGGAAAAGGTACCCATACCGCCGGTGTTCAAACCCTCGTCGTTGTCCTTGGCACGCTTATGATCCTGCGCGGAAGACATGATCCGTATGGTCTTGCCGTCGCAGAAGGAAAGCACGGATACTTCACGGCCGGTCATGAATTCTTCAATGACCATCCGATTGCCGGCGTCCCCGAATTTTTTATCCGTCATGATCTCACGTACGCCGTCCTTCGCTTCCGAAAGGGTATTACAGATCAAAACGCCCTTTCCGAGCGCCAGACCATCCGCCTTTAATACGATGGGAAACTTCGCGCTCTCCAGATAAGCCAGCGCCTTGTCTGCGTCCTCAAAGGTCTCGTATGCTGCCGTGGGAATCTTGTATTTTTTCATCAGATCCTTGGAAAAGGCCTTGCTGCCCTCCAGGATCGCCGCATTCTTGCGCGGTCCGAATACCCGCAAGCCCTCGGCCTCAAAAGCATCCACGATGCCGCCTACCAGCGGATCGTCCATGCCGATGATGGTCAGATCGATCGCCTTTTCCTTAGCGAATGCCACCAGACGATCAAACTCCATCGCCTTGATGTCCACGCACTCCGCGATCTGCGCGATCCCGGCATTGCCCGGCGCGCAATAGATCTTCTCCACCTTTTTACTCTTGGCTGCCTGTGCGGCAATGGCATGCTCTCTGCCACCGCTTCCCACGATAAGTATCTTCATAGCTTTATCCTTTCTTTACTGCCTTTCCGTAAGGGATGCTGCCCGTCGCGATCCCGTCGATGGCCTTGGGGAGGATCTTCCATTCCGCCTCCTCCATGACCCGTCGCTGCAACACCTCCGGCGTGTCATCGTCCTGTACCTCCACGGCTTTTTGCAGGATGATGGGGCCGGTATCCGTCCCCTCGTCCACAAAATGCACCGTGGCGCCGGTGATCTTTACACCCCTGGCAAGCGCCGCCTCATGCACCTTTAACCCATAATACCCCGTTCCGCAAAAAGAGGGGATCAGAGAAGGATGGATATTGATGATCCGCCCGGCGTACTTGGCCGTCATCTCCGACGGGATCACCACCAGAAATCCTGCCAGCACGATCAGATCGGGGGCTGCCTCATCAATCTTTGCAAGCATCGCCGCGTTGAAATCTTTGCGATCCGCATAATCCTTGGGGCTGACGCATATATTTGCGATCCCTGCCTTTTTGGCGCGCTCTAACGCATAGGCACCGGGGTTATTGCTTAAAACCAATACGATCTCGGTATCGCGGATCTCTCCCTGTGCGATCCCGTCCATGATCGCCTGCAGATTCGTCCCACCGCCGGAAACCAACACCGCGATCTTTAACATAATGTCACTCCTTTGTCTCCATTCACGATCTTGCCGACAATATAGGCCTTCTCGCCCGCACTCTCAATGGCGGAAACGCAGGCTACGGCATCCGCCGCATCCACGGCAAGCACCATGCCGAGTCCCATATTAAAGGTGTTGTACATCATGACCTCCTCGATATTGCCCTTCTTGGCCATCAGGGAGAAAATGGGCGGTACGGGATAACTTCCCTTTTGGATCACGGCATGCCTGCCCTCGGGAAGCATACGCGGTACATTTTCGTAGAAACCGCCGCCCGTGATATGGCTGCAGCCTGCAATGGTAATGCCGGCCTCCTTCACCGCCTTAAGCGCCTTCACATAGATAATGGTCGGCGCAATCAGAACATTGCCCAGGGTGTCGCCCAGCTCCTCATAGTAGGTCTCCAGGGATTCCTTCGTCATCTCAAATACCTTGCGCACCAGGGAAAATCCGTTGCTGTGTACACCACTTGAAGCAATGCCCACCAGCACGTCACCTTCCTTGATCTTCTCGCCGGTAATGATATCCTTTTTATCCGCAAGTCCCACGGCAAATCCCGCAAGATCGTATTCGTCTTCCGGCATCAGTCCGGGGTGCTCGGCCGTCTCGCCGCCGATCAAAGCCGCGCCTGCCTGTCGGCATCCCTCCGCCACACCGCTTACGATCGTGGCGATCTTTTCCGGGATGTTCTTTCCGCAGGCAATATAATCCAGAAAAAACAGAGGCTCTCCGCCCGCGCAGGCTACGTCGTTGACGCACATGGCCACGGCATCAATCCCGATGGTATCATGCTTATCCATAAGAAAGGCCAACTTGACCTTTGTCCCGCATCCGTCCGTTCCGGATAAAAGGACCGGCTCCTCCATGTCCTTCATTCCCTGCATGGAAAAGGCGCCGGAAAAACCGCCCAGTCCGCCCAAAACCTCGGGGCGCATGGTCGTCTTTACGTATTTTTTCATTAACTCCACAGAGGCGTAACCCGCCTCGATATCCACACCGGCATTCTTATAATCCATCCGATCATCCTCCTGTTTTTAACTGTTATTCCTCATACGGATTACTTCTTTTGTTCCTTCAGATACGTCTCGTAGCCGACCTCCTGCAGATGCGCATCCTTGGCCTGCACCTGCTTTTTGAGATCCTCGCTGTAAGCCTTTAACTTGGAAAGCAGCGCCGCGTCAGATGTCGCCAGGATCTTGGCCGCCAAAAGGCCCGCATTGGCGCCACCGCCGATGGCCACCGTAGCCACGGGGATCCCCGAAGGCATCTGCACGATGGAATACAAAGAATCCCTGCCTCCCAGACTCGTGGTATGCATGGGCACGCCGATGACCGGCATGGGGAAGATCGCCGCGCACATGCCCGGCAGATGCGCCGCCATACCCGCGCCTGCAATGATCACCTTAAAGCCCTTCTCCTCCGCCGTCTTTGCATATTCAAAAAATACATCCGGCTCTCTGTGTGCGGAAATGATCGTCATCTCATAAGAGATCCCAAGCTGCTCCAAAATATCCGCCGCCTTGGTCATCACCGCCATATCCGAATCACTTCCCATTACAATACCGACCTGTGCCATCTTCTACCTCACTTTCCGGATCTTCTTCCGTATGATTGCAATTTTTTTATCTGTCCAAAGGCTCATTTAACGCTTCCGTCCCCGGCAGCACAAACCTTCCGTTTTCGATCAAAACATCGAGTTCTTCGCCCTTTTCATCCAGCACGACGATCCTGTCGAGCTCGGCAAAGGGAATGGTCACATCCGTGTGACAGTTAAAATACGCTTTGGCCGGATCCTCCTTGCGCAAAAGCGTATGCGCATTGTCCCTGGCAACGATCCTTTTGCCGTCCGGATTTTTCGTCACCATGTCCTCCTGATGGGAATAACAGGTATCCCCAAAGGCAAAATGCGGTCCTGTTTTTTCTGCGATCAGGATCGGCAACTGATCCACGATCCCGTAATCCCTGCCCATGCGGTAAGCCGTGGTATTGGTGCCGATGGCAAATTCGCCGAGGGGAAGACTGTCAAAATGATGCAGGATATTTTCCTCGATGTAGGCCCGATTCTCCTCCGGCGTACGGAAGTTGCTGCATCCGTAATCCTTCACCCAGCCGTCCTCAAGGGTAAAAAACAGATCGCGAAATTCCAGTCCGTTTAAATACACCTGCGACACATACAAGGTACCGTTCGTGCCCTGCAATACCGGGCTGGTAAACACCTCTCCCACGGGAATATTAACATCCGCAACGCAGTTTTCAAAGCAGGTCTCCTGCGACGGATCCCGCAACGGATACAACTGCACCGTAATGTCCGTATAATTGCCGTTTTTCCCCGTAACATGCACGCTCTTTCCACGATCGAGTGCATCGATCAAGTGCTGCTGCATGGCGGCGTACTTTTCATAGTCCAGATTGTTGATCCGTACGGTCTCGGCAAAGATCTCCTCAAAGGCCGGCCCGATGGTATACACGGGATAGGCAATGATGGTAAAACTCCGCTCATCCCCGGGGATATACGTATTCGTGATCGCCCCTGCACGCACGGCCTGCTCCGTGACAAGCTGCTGCTGCGCACCGTCAAAAGACAACGCCTGCGGGCAATTGACAGGTTCGAATTTATCCTCTCCGAAGATCTCGATCACCGCAGGACCCGCATGCCCCGCCGCAAGTTCCTTGCGCTCCTCAAAAAAACCGGTAAGCTCCTCAAGACGCCGATTTAGGATCGCCCGGTCAAGATAAAAGGCCGCATCCTCCTTGTGGTCATAATCATACTGCCTGTTGGGACTGACCGAAGTGTAACCGATCCTGGCCATCCCGCTTCGGATAAATTTGGACGGGGTCGCACGATAGATGATTGGGGTCAGGCCCATGTCCGCAAACTGCCGGATCGCGCTTTTTACCATCCGCTCAAATCCCAGATTGTAACGGATATTCACCGTTTTTTTCTTGGACAGATCGATCCCGGCCAACGCAAATCCCTTGCGATACCCTTCCGTATAGGTCCTTGCCATGGTGTCGATCTCTTCCTCGGAAAAAGTATTTAAAAACGCAGCCGTCCGCCTTTCGGTCTCTCCCACATACTCTCCGTAGGCATACAGGTAATCCGGCGCCAAAAGGTCCGACTCCATCACGATATCCACCGCAAAGGTGAGTGCAGGATTGACCGTTTCCTCCACCTGCTGCTCCACAAAGAGTTCACTGTAATCGTGATAAAACCAATAGATATTATCCCTCATGCCGGCAAGATCCGGCTCAGGATCACAAAGGGCGTTGTACAGGGAAATAAACAACTCCGAAAAGATCGTCAGATAGACGACTCTGCACTCAAAAGCCGCGCAGATCAGGCCCCTGATCTCTCCATATACCATGCATAGCATGGTACCAAGTTCCTCGCCGAGAACCTTGGTGGCATAAGCCGGATTGGCAAAGCTCTCCGCGTAATGCTCCGGAAGGATATCCCCGTAAAGTAAAAGATTCCTCTCCTCAAGTTCGGCAAGGGAAAGCTTCCGATCACGCGCATCATAAACTTCGTAAACATCTTTTAAAAATGCGGCGGTACGATGAAAATAAGCGCACACGCCCGCATCCTTGCATACGGTATCACCCTCCGTCTCCGCAAAGATCTCCGCCACACGGTCTCTTGCCAATTCGAAACGCAAAGCCACCGAATCATTTTCTTCTTTTAAGAGTTCTCTGTAATCCATAGTTTCTCCGTTATAAGATCCCGATCACAAAAAGTACGATCCACCCCGCCATCAACAAGGCATTGAGCACGATGCAACGCACGGGATAGGCATGATTTCCTTCACTGTAATGCAAAAAAACGAATCCCAAAACAAACCCGCAAAGGGATGCAAAAAACGCAAAAAGTCCCACGGCGCCGACCATAAGCGCACCCTCTCCAGCTGCCATATAAGACATCCTGAGTCCGACGAAAAACAGGACCACAGACAAAACAGCACACAAAAGGGAGACTACCCCTAAAGGTGCCTGGGAGAAGCGTTTGATCTCCATACCGCTATTTCGATTGCGCAGTGAATACTTCATGTTTTTTCCTCAAAGCACGATAAATCGCATGCAAAATGACATAGATCAGATAGCCGAGCACGGCGCCCACGGTATTTAAGAACAGGTCGTCCACGTCAAAACAACCGATCTTGGTCAGCAACTGGATCATTTCAAAAAGGAAACTGAATCCAAAGCAGGCCGACACGGTCGTCATACCATGACGCATCCCGGGAAACAATGCCGGCAAAAAAAAGCCGAGCGGAACAAATCCCAAAACGTTCCCCGCGAGATTGGCGAACGTCAGCCAAAAACCGATACTCTCTCTGCCGTTATAGATCCTTATGATCTCCTTAAACAGGATCAGATTGTAGCGAACTTCCTCCGATTGCGTCACGCGTCCGAAAGCTTCCGCAAAAAGAAGCACATAAACAAGACCCGCCAAATACAACAGAAAAAGGAGGATCAAGAGCGCATAAAACGATCGGCGCTTCCGTTTGTCCATCCGCTTCGTCTCCTTCGTCAAACTGCCCCGTAGGCTTCATAATATGCCTTGATCTTGGCAAGCATCGCATCATCGATCACTGCCTTGCCGGAAGCATCCGGCTTTGTCAGGCAGTCCACGACCTCCTGCATGGTCACGATGGCCGTGGTCTTCATGCCGTACTCCTCCGCGATCTGCACAAGCGCACTCTTTTCTCCGGTGCCCCGCTCCATGCGGTCAACCGCCACCACGAGCCCCAGCACCTTCGCATCTGCACACGCCTTGAGGATGGGCAGGGTCTCCCGGATGGATGTCCCTGCCGTCGTCACATCCTCAATGATAACGATACGATCCCCATCCTTGACGGGGCCTCCCAAAAGGATCCCGGTATCACCGTGGTCCTTCACCTCTTTACGGTTGGCCATATAGCGTACCTGCATGCCGTACCTGTCATACAGCTGCATCGTGCATGCAGTCGCCAGGGGAATCCCCTTGTAAGCCGGGCCGAAAAGAATATCAAGATCCGTACCAAAGGTCTCATGCACAGTCTGCGCATAGAATCCCGCCAGACGCGTCAGCTGCTCTCCCGTGGTAAAACAGCCGGTATTGATAAAAAAGGGAGACTTTCGACCACTCTTGGTGACAAAATCACCGAATTTGAGCGCGCCACTCTCCACCAGAAATGCTATAAATTCCTCTTTATAAGACATGTGTAACCTCCGTCTGAGATAGTTTATCATACGCGCCCTAGGATTGCAAAGAAACCGCACCGATCAGATCCCGCAGATCCTCCATCTGCGTCTGGCGCAGATAGTCTTCGATCCCGTCGATCACATGAAGGGTGGTCCGGGGGTCCGCAAAGTTCGCCGTACCCACTGCCACGGCCGTTGCTCCCGCAAGGATCATTTCCAGCGCATCCTCCGCCGTCCTGACGCCTCCCATCCCGATCACGGGAATGGATACGGCGTGGGCCGCCTCATAGACCATACGCACAGCCACCGGGTGGATCGCCGGCCCCGACAGTCCGCCCGTACGATTGACCAGGACGAATTGCTTTTTGTATACATCGATCTTCATGCCTGTAAGCGTATTGATAAGCGACACGGCATCCGCGCCGGCCGCCTCGACCGCCTTGGCCATGACGGTAATGTCCGTCACATTCGGCGATAGCTTCATGATGATGGGCTGCTTTGCAACTCTTTTGATCTCCGCCGTCACCTCCGCCGCCATCTTGGGATCCTGGCCAAAGGCGATCCCGCCTTCTTTGACATTGGGGCAGGAGATATTGATCTCCAAAAGATCGGCACAGCTGTCCGCAAGCTTCTCCACACATTCGCAGTACTCCGCCACGGAATGTCCGCATACATTCACGATCTTAACGGTGTCGTACTTTGCAAGAAAAGGTAGATCCCGCTCCAAAAAAACGTCCACGCCCGGGTTTTGCAACCCTACGGCATTGAGCATCCCGCCATAGGTCTCCGCCACACGTGGCGTGGGATTGCCTTCCCACGGATGCGACGCCACGCCCTTGGTCACCACGGCGCCCAAACGGTTAAGGTCCACGAAATCTCCGTACTCCATCCCGCTCCCGAACGTGCCGGAAGCCGTCATGATCGGATTTTTTAAAGGTACACCGGCAATCTCCACACCGGTTTTGATCTCTGTATTCATGTCCGCTCCTTTATAAGATCACATCATCCGCATCAAACACCGGGCCGTCCTTGCATACCCTGGCCAGATGCACATGACTGTGCGCATCTTCCTCCGTTGTCTTACATACGCAGGCCAGACAGGCGCCGATCCCGCAAGCCATTCGCTCCTCCAACGAAACAAAGGCCTTGATCCCGCGCTCCGCCGCAAGATCCTTGATGCCGGCAAGCATGCCCTTCGGTCCGCAGGCAAGAATGACATCTCCCGGAAGATTCCTGCCTCGTAAAACATCCACCACGGTGCCTTGCATCGCATAGCTCCCATCATCCGTAGCCGCGTAAACATCGGTGATTTCGCACAATTCCTCGTACAGATACATGCTTTTTCGATCCCGGTATCCGCAGACGATCCGCGGCCTCTTCCCGGCCTCTTTATACTTTTTTGCCAAAAAAAGCATGGGCGGGATCCCGATCCCTCCGCCGACAAGAAGGGGGGCATCATAGTCCATGGGGAAACCGCTTCCCAAAGGTCCCATCAGATGCAGGATCTCTCCCACCGGACAAGCAGCAAGCTCTGCCGTACCGCTCTCCTTCCTGCCGATCCGGTAGACCAGACGCAATCTCCCCTCCTTCGCATCCGCATCACAGATGCTGATGGGGCGGGGAAGCAGCTTGGATGCATCTCCCACGTATACATTCACGAATTGCCCCGGTACCGCCGCCTCCGCGATCTGCGGTGCATAAAGACACAGATCATAAATGCCGTCCGCGATACATTTTTGAGACAGGATCTCCGCGATCCCATAGGATGTCTGTTTTTCTCCCATAATTACCTTCCGTTCCGTCCGCCGGCTCTGCCCGCCGCAATATCCTTGATCATCGCCTTGGCCGCCTCTCTGGCCGCCTCCGCAAAATGCTCCTCTCCATAACTGCTGTACGCTTCCTGCTTGTAAGCGCAGATGATCCCCCGGGAAGAATTCACCACCGCACCCAGGCCGTCCTCGTTAAAGAACGGTGCCAGGTCCTTGCCGGTACCACCCTGCGCGCCGTATCCGGGCACCAGGATGAAATTCTTGGGAAGGATCTTACGGATCCTTGCAGCCATCTCGGGATAGGTCGCGCCCACCACGGCGCCCACGTAGCTGTAGTCCTCGCCCATATGCTCCTCGCCCCAGGCGCGCACCTTCTGCGCCACGTGCTCATACAGCGGCTTGCCGTCCACAACAAGATCCTGGAATTCTCCGCTGGAAGGATTCGAGGTCTTTACCAGCACGAACATTCCCTTTTTCTTTTCCTTTGCAACCTTAATAAAAGGCAGGATCCCGTCACTTCCGAGATACGGATTGACCGTGATAAAATCCTCCGCAAAAGGCTCATACACATCCTCTCCCACCTTTACGCCGCCAAGGTGTCCCAGGGCATACGCCTCCGAGGTGGAGCCGATGTCTCCGCGCTTGATGTCACCGATCACGACAAGACCCTTTTCTCTCGCATAAGCGCAGGTCTTTGCAAATGCCGCAAGTCCCGGCAAACCAAACTGCTCATACATGGCGATCTGCGGCTTGACCGCCGGCACCAGATCGCAGACTGCGTCAATGATGGCATAGTTGTATTCCTCGATCGCCGCAGCCGCGGCTTGAAGCCCCGGTCCCTCTTCCTCCAAATGCTTCGCAACGATTGCCTGCGGAACATAAGAAAGCATGGGGTCAAGCCCCACGCAAACCGGTGCATCCTTTCGTAGGATCTCTTTAATCAGTGTTTGTATCATATCTCATCCTTTCCGGTCACAAGCGCCTCGTAAAGCGCCGCCAGACCGATCTCCAGATCCTTCCATGTAGTCTCAAAATCCCGGGTATACCAGGGATCCGCCACGTCACGGTATTCTCCGGCATATTCCATCAAGAGCCGCACCCCCGAAAGATCCGCCTCCGAAAAACTGCGTCTGAGATTGGCCAGATTATTCCTGTCCATAACGATAATAACATTATAATAACTCAGGTCCTCTTTCGCAATGCGTCGCGCCCTTTTTGTATCACAATTGATCCCGTGCTGCATAAGAAGCCGCCCTGCCGGCGGATAAACGGGGTTGCCCAGCTCCTCGGCACTCGTGGCCGCAGAAGCGATCTCAAAGCGCTCTCCCTCGCCTTTTTCCTGTACCATGTGGCGAAACATGTACTCTGCCATGGGGGAGCGGCAGATATTGCCATGGCAGATGAATAGTATTTTTATCATAGTCTTAAAATCCTCATAAATCCCGTATTTACGGGGTTTTCTTTCATATTGTTGAAGAGTCGAAATACCGATTGAATGGCAAATTATTGCGTATTATTACGAAAGATGAAAAAGGTGCAAATCGATCCGACTTGCACCTCAACATTTTAGTCATTTATTCGTTAGACAGCGTGCCATATGTTTATTACTCCTTCGTTTTACAAAAATTTTTTTATCACAGAAATGAGCTGATTACAAAGCTCTCTATAATCATACCTCTTTACACATTCCGCTGCATTTTTGCAATAATTTTGATATTCACTGTCGGTTAAGGAACATAACGAAACAATCGCTTGCGCTATTGCATCCGAACTTTGTGTATCCAATTCAACCCCACAACCATTATTTCTTATGACACTATGTCCAACCGAATAAGTCATAAGGATCGGATGCCCTGCGGCCAAATATTCAAAGAATTTATTTTGACTCTGTCCGTATTTATCCAAATCTGTACTGCTGTTGTGAAGAATCGAAACATATCCCTGCGATAATACTGACGGAATACACTGTTTGGGAATTCTACCCTTAAAGACAATGTTATCAAGGTTTTCGGCATCATCTTTCAATGCCTCCAGCTCATCTCCGTCTCCAAATACGAGAATTACCATTTGTTTTGGCATACTCTATTGCCGCTTTCTTTACCTACTTGAATATCAGATCGTTTAACAACCTTATATACAGTAAGCAAAAGTATTTTTAAATCCTTAATAAAAGATACGTTTCTAACATATTCCAAATCATAATTGAAACGCTCTTCCCAACTATTTACAGCATTTCTTCCATTTATCTGCGCCCATCCGGTTAATCCTGGTCTGACATCATGACGATGACGTTCTTCTTCCGTGTAAAATGGCAAGTATTCCGTAAGAAGCGGCCGCGGGCCAATCACCGCCATGTCTCCCTTTATTATATTTATCAGTTCAGGGAGTTCATCAAGCGATGTCGATCGAAGAATACGGCCAAACTTTGTTAATCGAATATCGTCCGAAAGCAGATTGCCGTCCTTATCTCTTTCATCAGTCATAGTACGGAACTTATACAATTGAAACACTTTTTCATTAAGACCCGGCCTGTCCTGTATAAAAAGAATCGGACTCCCAAGTTTTATTCTCACCAAGACTGCTACTACGACCATAACCGGCGATAGTACAACCAGTGCTCCGACAGCCAAAACACAGTCTAAAGGTCTTTTTACATATTTTTCATAAAATCTAAGCTTACTATATTTCATAGTCATTCAATACTCATTCCTGCTCCTACATATTGTATGGTATATGGCAACATAAATATCAAAACAACGGTATTATACCACATAATTCACATTTTTTGTGTGGTATTGATGAATGAAAAGGTATTTCTTGTCCTCTTAGTGTCCTGATTCATGATGCAGGATTTATCCCACATACTTTCCCTATATTCGTGAATACCGGCGCTGATTTCATAACCATAAACAGTCGTATCTGCAATGCAAAGATACAAAAGCCCTTGAAGTTCGGCAGTTCAACCTTCTTCCACCTAACAACCACCCGTTTCCGCATAACAGTTATACCCCTTCCCGGCATAGCAGTTATGCATATTTTTTGCTTGAAATCCACCTTTGGGCGGTGTTACATTTCAAGTATAAAATATCAAAAACAAGGAGGATACTACAATGAATACTGGTTTAAAAGATAAGGTTGTTCTGATCACAGGTGCTACCGGCGGCATCGGCAAGGAGGTTGCAAAGGCTTTTGCAGGGGAAGGCGCAAAGATCGCGCTTACATCCCGTACGCAGGCAAAGTTGGATGCGCTCATCGCCGAGCTTGGCGTTGCTGAAGATCATGTTGCCGGATTCGTGGCGGATGTCAGCAAAGAGGAAGATGTAAAAGCTGCAGTGGATGGGGCCATTGCGAAGTGGGGTTCTTTGGATGTACTGGTTAACAACTCCGGAGATAACGGCAGCTACAAGCCGATCGAGGAGCTTACCCGTGAAGATTTTCTTGCCGTTTACGACATCAACGTGTTCGGCGTGATGTACGGCATGAAATATGCGGTTCCGCAGATGAAAAAGCAGGGCAAGGGTTCCATCGTGAATATCACCAGCGAGGGTCAGTTCGTAGCGGCTGGCGGTATGTCTCCCTATGTATCCTCCAAGCATGCGGCCGGCGGTCTCTCCAAGTGCGTGGCTTTGGAAGTGGCAAAGGAAAACATCCGTGTCAACACCATCTGCCCCGGCGCCGTAGATACCCCGATGATGCGTCGTATCGAAGCACAGTGGCTCGGCGAAGGCTATACCCGTCAGCAGGCACTCGATACCTTTGCAGCGCAGTATCCGGACGGAAAATACGCCGATCCCGCAGAGGTTGCTTCTGCCGTTGTGTTCCTGGCTTCCGATATGTCCGGACACATCAACGGTGCGGCACTGCGTATCGACGGTGGAAAGGTGGCTCTGTCCTAAAAGACAGTCGCCACAAGGTCCGAGACACTCATTCCTATACAAGATTGCCATATAAAAAAGCCGCCATCCAAGGCGGCTTTTTTTTGGGAGCTGAAATCACCCCTTCGGCCCCCAGGGTGCCTGCACGTCCTCGACGACAATATTTTCATCGACCTTGACCACGATCTGATAATCGTCCTCATAAACGATCTCGCCCGGAAAATTGGTATAAACCACGTAGTAGGCATGCTGATAGCGCTCCAAGAGCCAGAGCAGCGGATTGATCATCTTCATCATCATATCCGTATTTTCCGTCTTAAAGTAACAGATCACCTTTTCCTGTCTTTGACATGGTTCGGGCCAGGGAAGCTCCTCGGCAAACCAGCTGTCGATCTCGTGAAACAGATCGGCGTCCTCCTGCTCCATGACGTTATCGGTGATCATCTGATTGAGCATGCTGAAGATCCCTTTGCCGCTGCGTGTGTTGGCAGCCAGTTCTTTTCCCTGAATACGACAATACTTAAATTTCATATGCTTCTCCGTTTCTCTTTTTCCGTTAGGAATAATAACTCACAAGATAGTTTACGACCTTATCGATCGCCATGGTTTTCGCAAAGCACAGGGCCGATTTTGCCCGGATGACATTCACCCGGTTCTGCTCCTCTTTGTCATCCGCCGCAAAGATCAGTTTTAACCGTCCCTGCTCCTGCTTTTTGGCGATCAGTGCAAAAAGAATACTGTTATCGATCACGGAAAACCGGGCATGCACTCCCATGATCAGGATGTCGGTCTTCTTTAAATGCTCCGTCACTTCCTCTAACACCGGCTCGATCACAATGACATGAAAATGATTGCGCAGAGGAATGGCCATCTCCTTAAAATGCGCCGTATCCTCATCCACCATCAAAATGGTCCTTGCTTCTCTTCCCTCACTGTTTAGATCCCCGGCGACCCGATCCACGATGTCCGCGATCCCATACTCCTTTTCGTCATAGCGTTCTCCGATAAAGATCCCGGGAATGATGGCGCGGGCAAAGGCAAGGTTGGTCAGAGAACCGTACATGTAGACCACCTTTTCCTCATCGATACAGATATCCCGCAGGTAATACAACAGCCGCTCCACTTCCGTCGTGATCTCTTCCGGCAGGAAAAACAATACAACGTTTGTCTTTTCTTTATGAAGCGTCAGCAAGGAAACATCATATTCGCACCACAGAGGTTCCAGGTTGCGATCGGCCAGGCGATTTGCACCTATCAATGCGCCCCTCGTTTTTTTGTCCGCAAATACCATAATCTGCTCAGACATGATTCACTCCTTTATGAAAATGATATACGTATATTGCAAACAATGCGACCGCAAACACCACACCCGCGGGATAGGCGATCCCGTCGGCAAGCCCAAAGCCTTCCTTGGCCATCAGGATGTAGGTCATGCTCACGGCCGACATAAAGCTTGCCGGAAGCGCCGCAAGCAGGGAGTAGACTTTCCTTGTCCCTTTTTGCAAAAGATAGGAGGTCGCAACCCACAAAGAAACCATGGCCAACGTCTGGTTGCTCCAGGAAAAATAGCGCCACAATACGTTAAAATCGAGCCTTGTCAAGATCGCGCCGATCCCTAAAAGCGGCACCGTGATGATCAGCCGGTTTTTGATGGATCTCTGATCAAGGCCCGTGATCTCCGCAAGGATCAGTCTCGCGGAACGAAATGCCGTATCCCCGGAAGTAATGGGGCAGGCGACCACGCCGACAATGGCAAGGATCCCGCCCACGGTACCAAGTAGGCCGGTCGAGATATCATAGACCACGCCGGATTGTCCCAGCTTTGACAAAGCGTTAAAAAGCCCGTCGGTCGCTCCGTAAAAGGCGATCCCTCCCGCTGCCCACACCAGAGCAATGACACTCTCCGACAGCATGGCACCGTAAAAGATCTTCCGTCCTTCCTTCTCCGACGTCATACACTTGGCGATCATGGGAGACTGGGTGGCATGAAATCCCGAGATCGCTCCGCAGGCAACCGTCACAAACATAAAAGGCCAGACCGGCAGATCCTCCGGATGCAGATTTTGTAGGGAAAGCTCCGGTATCGTATAGCCTCCCTTAAGGATCCCGAAAAGGATCCCGACCGCCATGACGATCAGGACGATCCCAAAAACCGGATACAGCCTGCCGATGACCTTATCGATGGGCAGCAACGTAGCAAGCACATAGTAGATAAGGATCACCACGATCCAAAGACCTTCTCCCGCAACGCCCGGCGTTAATCTTGCCATGAGCACGGCCGGGCTGATGACAAACACCGTCCCCGTAAAGACCAACAGCAACACCGCAAAGATCCGCATCAACCACTTGGCCGCGGGTCCGAGATAGATCCCGGACAACTGTGCGATGGAAGCACCATCGTGCCGCTCGGAGATCATGCCGCTTAGATAATCATGCACACCGCCGCCCAAAACGGCGCCGAACACGATCCACAAAAAGACCACCGGGCCAAAGCAGGCGCCCATCAGGGCTCCAAAGATCGGGCCGGTCCCGGCAATATTTAAAAGCTGCACCAGATAAGCTTTTCCGGTCTTTAGCGGGACAAAATCCACGCCGTCCTGTTTGGTATAGGCCGGTGTCTTCCGATCATCCGCGCCAAAAACATTGCTTACAAACCTTCCGTAAAAGGCGTATCCCAGGATCAATATTGCAAACGCGCAACACAGTGTTACCATGGCAAACTATCCTTTTTTCTCCTTCTTCCTGTGCTTTCCTTCCTGCCCGTCGCCAATCGTAATGACTTTTTTGATCTTATTGATGTTCTTTCCATCCCTATACGCATAAGTATAGCTGTCCATCATCTTGCGGATCATCAGGATCCCCAGATGATCCATGTAATCCTCACTCACATCCTCGGCGCTTGCCGCCGTGTTGCCCTCTCCGTCCAGGAAAGCCAGCGGATCGTACGCCTTACCGCTATCCTCCACAATGATCAAGACCGTATGTTTTTCTTTGTCATACCCGTATTTGAGGGTAACCTCTCCCGCAGCATCCGCATAGGCGATATTAACGGCATTGGCAAAAAGCTCCTCCACCGCCAGGTCGATGTTGGACTGGATCTTGAGATTACATCCCAGATTATCGAGTTTGCCGTCGATAAAGTCCATGGCTCTTCGAAGGTTTTCCATCTCCGCCGCAATGGTAAAGACGCGCATCCTTCCCTCGATGATCTCGTCGCGATCGTCAAAGAACAACTGCTTTCTCCTCTTGGATCGCTCCTTAAAGGCTTCCTTTGCCGCAACCATCCCTGCCCGGATACCTTTTCGATGACGAATGGATTGCCAAAGGATCAAAAGAACCACAACCACGATCCCTGCAATCACGGCCGCTCTTGTGAGCTTGTTTTTTTCCGCCACTTCCTTTGCGTCAGCAAATTCCACGTCGATCACAAGGTGATTGCCCTCCACCGTATAGAGAGAATACTCACCCAACGTTCCGCTCTCCGTTAAAAGCGTCCGTCCGCTGTCCGTCACAAGATACAGATTCCACTTGGTATAAGCCGAAGAGAAATCCGTAATCGGGCGAAACCGCAAAGTATGCGTCGTCGCCTCATCATCCGGGATCTCAACGGTTAAGGTCTCATAGTCCCGCAGGGAAGCCGCATCGGCAAGAAGCTCCTCCGTAGATAGGGACGTATCATACAGATACGTTCTTTCCACACGCAGCACATCATCATCCCGGAACTGTCCGTCCACCAGGACTTCGCCCTGATAAAAATGCGTCGTGTCTCCAAAAATCCACTCCCCGATCGTGGTATGGTATTGTTTATACTGCGCCTCTACGACCGTATCCGTAACTATATCCGACAGAGATGTTGTATTCCAAAATACATAGGTTCCTTCCGGCGCAACAAGCTCCGGATAATCCTCCTCCGTCAGATCGGCACCATATATTTTGGTCAATTGCAAGACCGTTTTCTCTTCTTCCGCAACATCCTCATCATCGATCACAAAGGATACGCGTACCATCCGCAGGGCCTCCGGAAAATCCGCATCCTCCGGATCGATCGGCTCTGCCTTCAAATGATAACTGACCATATCGATGCCTGCCAGCGTATCGCTGACGAAATAATTGCCGCGAACCACACCTCCATCATCGATATATCCCGCGATAGCTCCGTAGTAAGCATCCGCATCGGCAACGGCAACCAAACTGTAGCATCCACTTACATGCAGGCCCTTTCCGACAATACCGCCGACATATCTGCTGCCGGAAAGGATGCCCCGGGAAATGCAGTCCACCACATAGGATCCGGAATTACCGCAGATGCCGCCCACATATTCCCCGGAATTGGATTTGATATTTCCAAAATTGGTATTATCCTTCACGGTGCCGATCTCCTGCAATCCACAAATCCCACCGGCATAATTCTTCTCCGAAATAACTTTCGCGTCATTGGTGTTGCCTCGCAACACACACTTGATCACAAAGGTGGCATCGAAGTTGGCATTGCTGATCCCCGTGGCATCGCTCTCGCGGTCAAAATCATACTCAATCCCCATATCTCCCGCGATACCGCCACTGTCGATATCGCCCTCGATGGTGCCGTAATTACTGCAATCCGCTATGGTCGCATCCCGCGTGGTATCCGCCTCATCTAAGGATACATCCTGATAGACCCTTTCCAGATCCGCATCCGCCACTTCTTCCATGGCCTCCGTAAAGAGTAACATCACGTTCGTAAAATGGGTGCTTAAGTTATCAATATCACTGATCAATACACCGGAAGCATTCTCCGCCTCATCGGACAGCAGACCGAAATTATCGCTTACCGCCTGCAGATTGCCGTAAAGCGACCCGGCGCGTTCCTTGTATTCCGTAAAGTTATCGGTGATCCATGCCTCCGCTTCCAAATCCTGAAGATCCTCTCGATCCGGAATCGAGTCCAAAGACACGTCTTCGGCAAGTTCCTCATCTGTCATGCTGACGCGTTCCATGATATAGTCAACCTGAGAACCGATGCCGTTGATCGCTTCCGTTATTTCTTCCGTGTTTTGCGCGGTCATCCCCTGGATCACTTCAAGATCGGAAATAGCGCCATCCGTAAAAGACTTGATGGTGGAGATCCGGTTATGCAGCACCGTCGACTGCGTACCGGCATCCTCTAACGTCTGTCCTATGGCACTACTCAATTCTCCGATCTCGTCTGTCAGACGGCTGATCACGGAGCTGTTAAACTGCACGGTAAGATAAGGCTCTGCCTGGCCGACAATACCGCCGACATCTTTTCGACCGCGAATGGTGCCGCGATTGACGCATCCTGTCACATAACCGGACTGTCGGCCCACGATCCCACCAATGTTATAGCCAACATGTTCATAGCCCACGGAAGCTGCATTCGTGCAATTTTTTATCACACCAATGGATGTACCGGCAATCCCACCGATATCCGCTATTGTTGTATCCTCACTGGCATCCCCTTCCTCTTTGGAAAGATCCGCGAAAAAGGACAGGATATTATCTCCAAGCGTCAGGGAATCGATCGTGACGTCAAGATCCGTATGTGTCGTATTGACCAACGCATGATTGGTGCAACGATACAGATAGCCCATGTTTTCTCCGACAATACCGCCGATGAAATGCTTTCCCTGAATGTAGCCGGACACGCTGCATGCCCGAATCTGTCCGGTCAGCCGATTGATGCCTGCAATACCCCCGACATAATCACTCGAAGAGATCACCCCGTCAAAGGTACACGACGTGATCAATCCGTAATTTTCCGCAGCGATACCGCCGATGGCAATCTGATCCCCCTCCGGAATGATCGACCCCGTCACCTTCAGATTGGCGATCACCCCGGTTTCCTGTACGACAGAAAACAAGGCGCAATGGGACACGGCCGTCTCCGGCATATATCCGCTGATGGTATGTCCCGCACCGTCAAAATATCCACCGAAGGATGGTACCGTAACAAAGCCCGTCCCCGTCAGATCAATATCCTCCGTCAGTGTAACCTGCTTATTGACCGACCAGGTGTCCAGCTTACATTGCTTTGCAAATTCTATAAATTCCTCCGCTGTGGAGATCGTGATCTTTTCCGTAGTTTCCGGGACAGACTCTGCCAGCGCCTGCGCCAGATCTTCATCCACATCCACCTCATTTTCCCTGGCGCTTTCCTGTGTTCCCGTCGTCTCCTCCGCATAGACCTTACCGGAAGCAAACGGCAAGGGAATGATCAGGGACAGAAGAAGTAAAAGGGTCGCAAAACGACTTATCTTCTTTTTCATATCAGTCCGCCCCCTTTCCTTTGGTTTCCTCTTCCAGCATATCTATATCTTCATTTTGGATGAAGGCGCTGACGTTACCGCGTACATTGGCATGGATCACGCCGGTGATCTCGCCGTCGATGTGGCCTCGGATGGCCCCGTCGATCCGCATTGATCCCCGTCTGTTGATGGACTGCAACGGCATCTTCATAACGAACGCCGTCAGTTCGATGATCCGATCACCCACCAAAAGAATCTGCGGCAGTACAAACATGGTGACCAGCAAAGAGATAATGGTCCCCCGGCCCAGGGCCTTTCCAATACAATAAATCGCGCAATCCGAGGTCATCCTTCCGATCAGGATCCCGGCTACGGCAAGCATGGTACCGGAGGTAATGATGGTGGGAAAAGATACGTTCATGGTCTCGATGATGGCAGCACGTTTGCCCATATGTCCGCGCAGCTCCGTATAGCGGCCGGCGATCACGATCGCATAATCGATATTGGCACCCATCTGGATGGAGCTTACGATCAGATATCCCAAGAAGAAAAGATTCTCGTGGGTCAGCGCAGGCACGGAAAAATTGATCCAGATACATCCCTGGATCACGGCGATCAAAAGAACCGGCATGCCTGCAGATTTGAATGTGAACAAGAGCACCACCAACACCGCCAGCACAGAGATGATACCCGTTACCGTATTATCCGGCCCGAAGCATTTTTGCAGATCGTACTGACTGACGGATTCACCCACCACAAAGATCCGATCGGCATCATAATACTTCTCGGCCATGGTATGCATCTCATCGATGAAAGCAAAGGTTTCCTCGGATTCCACCGGCAGATTGAGATGAACGATAATGCGGGAGTATTCTTCTCCCTGAAGCTGCTCCCTGGCAAACGTCATGAGACGATTGGCATCCGCAAGCTGCTGCATGAGATCCTCATCGAGCGTGACATAACCGTCCTCTACTTCCTCATAGACGAACATAAACATATCAATGAGCGGCACCTTATAATTGGCCAGGCCGTTGACCGCCTTGGCATAGTCCTCATCATTGACCGCATAGGCCGTATAGATCAGCTCCGCCACTTCATAATCAATATTAAGCAACTCCGAAAATTGCCGCGGCGTCAGTTTATCCGTCAGTGTATAATCTCCGAGTGCCTCCGTATTGGCAAGCCCCGTTATATAGTTCACACGGTCATCGGCCTCCAGATCACCGATCAGCTTCTTTTCCGTCTCATAATCCACGGAGGGAAACACCAGCGCAACCATATTGTCTTGTGTAAAGGTGTCGGCTATCATCTCCTTCGCAAGTGTGACACTGTTTTGCACCGGCGGTGTGATCTTGGTATAACCGAAAACATAAGACGTCCCTGCAGAAATCCGATTGGCAAAAATGATCACAACCACAAACAACGGTGCAATGATATAGCGCGTTTTAAAAGCGAATTTGCCCACAAAAGGAATCTGCGGAATAAAGCTTCTGTGTTTTGTTTTCTCCATGAGTTTGGCAAAGACCATGATAAAGCCCGGCATCAACAAAAATACGGACAAAAGACTGAGCACAATGGCTTTGATCAGGACAGTACCCATGTCCCGTCCGATCCCAAACTGCATAAACAGCATGGCTACCAGGCCGCCGATGGTCGTCAGGGAACCGCCGGAGATCTCCGGGATGGATTTGGATAAGGCAACGATACAGGCCTCGCGATCCGGCATCTGCGCCTTTTCCTCTTTGTATCGATTTAGAAGGATGACCGCATAATCCATGGATAAGGCCAGCTGCAACACAAGCGTTACGGAATCGGACACAAAGGAAATGGTTCCAAAAAGAAAATTGGTTCCCATATGCACCAGCGCGGCACTGCCAAACGTAAGAAGCAGCACCGGGATCTCCGCATAGGAACCGGAGGTAAGAAGCAATACCAAAACCACAAGGATTACCACGAGCACGGTAATGACACTCATTTCTTTATCAACGAGCTCCGCGGCAATATCCCCCAGGGATGTACTCAGATAGTAGTCATAGGATGCAAAATACGCGTCCACCTCGTCCAAGGCGGCCTCACAACGCTCGTCCGTCTCCGTGTATGCAAATGTAATGCCAAACAGTGCGGATCCATTATTGTAATGTGCCGTCGTCTCATCCAGATCGACGGAAAAGACGCCTTCCATCGACTCCAGATCCTCTTGAATCTCCAACGCCTGATCATAGGAAATATTGGCCACCATCACCTGCGCGGTACCGTAGGTCAAAAACTGTTCCTCCATGAGATCAAGCCCCTGCGCCGTCTCGGATGTTTCCGGCAGATATTCCGTCAACCTGTTTTCCACCTTGACCCAATCCCTGGAAACAACGGAAAAAATGCAAAGCAATGCATAGATCAAAAAGAACAGATTGCGTTTATCTACAATAAAAGAACAGATCTTTAGCATCACGCCGCTGACGTTTTGTTCGGTTTTTTCGTTTTCTTTTGCCATGCGCACTCCCCGCCCGACTGCTTTACGGGCAATGATCACAATCTCTTTTTTATCGTCAGGATGTTTTGATGATCCCGATAATCATAGGTCACCTCATCCATAAATTTTTTGGTCAAATAGACACCGAGTCCGCCGACCTCCCGCTCCTCTGCGGGAAGCGTCACATCCGGATCCTCCCTCAGCAAAGGATTGTAAGGTGTACCGCTATCCGCAAAGATCACTGTCAGCATCGCGGGGTCTTCGGAGACCTCCGCCCGTATCTGCACCTGCCCCGTCCCGGGCGCATAGGCGTAGCTTGCGATGTTGACATAGACCTCCTCCACGACCACGTCAATCTGCATCTTTGTCTTCATGGAACACGCCGTCTCTTCGAGCAATTCGTCCACAAACGCAAGTACCCGGTCAAGCGCCTCCACCTTTGCCTCGATCACCAATTCTTTCATACATTTATCCCCGCGATTCTTATTGCACACCCCAATAGATAAAGGACAGCATGGTGGTATCATCAAATTGCGGCGCACCTGCCACAAAAGCGTCCACCGAAGCCGTCACGCCGTCCCGGATCTCCTTTGCGGACCGCCAGGAGATCTCGTTTAAAGTCTTAAGAAGCCTGTCCGTACCATACATTTCCTCCGCGGCATTCACTGCCTCCGTCACACCGTCCGTATAGACAAAAACGGCATCCCCGGGGGAAAGCCGGATCTCATAACTTTGATATTGCGTATCCTCAAAACCGCCCAGAACGAACCCGTGCTTGTCCTTATAAAGCACAAATCCGTCCTCGCCGCGTTTTAGACACGGGTATTCATGCCCGGCGTTAGCCGCCGTGAGCACCCCCGTCCGGATATCCACGATCCCGAGCCACACCGTCACAAACATTTCCGCCGGATTGTTGCTTACGATCTGACGATTGGATACCGTAAGGATCTCGGCAGGATCCATGGAGCCGAGCTTGGAGACGTTATTGATAATGATCTTTGACGCCATCATGAACATGGCCGCCGGAATCCCCTTCCCGGAAACATCTGCGATAAGGATCGCCAAATGATCCTCATCGATCATATAAAAATCATAGAAATCTCCGCCCACTTCCTTTGCCGGTATCATACTGGCATAGATGTCAAACTCCTTCCGATCCGGAAAGGCCGGAAAAAGATTGGGCAGCATATTGATCTGGATATCACTTGCGAGATTTAATTCCGTGGCAAGACGGGCCGTCTTGGCGGTCTCCGCCTGCTGCTGCAACACGGCAAGTTTTCCGCGTCTTGCGATCTCCGTAGAGATGATCGCCACCACGGTAAAGAGGATCATTTTGGGAAAATATTCATGCTGCAGGGTTCGAAGCCACAGCGCCTGCAGGTCGATAAGCTCGGGCTCGATCACATCGCGAAGCAGCGCGTCCTCCGGAAAGGTAAGGACCGTTCCTGCGGGAAGCGATACCATGTTGAGATTGAGTCTCCCCATTTTTAAAACCACGCCAAAATACTCCGCCACACCGGACAAAAGCACGGTAAGACCGGCTGTGAAGGCCGTGACCATCCTGGAATAGTAACGAATGGAGAGCACCGTGGGAAACACCATGCAAAACACCACATTGTGTCCCAACACCGACTGGACCCTGGCCATGACCAGACAGTAATACGTGATCATCAGGACCTTCAGCCATTTCTTTTCGCCCTTAAGCCACAGGCATAAAACGGCAGGGATCGTCAATTCGATAACGCTTTCCATAAGCGTGGGAAACATGACATTCATACGGATACTGAAAACGCCGAGCATGGAAAGCACAAGGACCAAAAG
>CAJOPA010000101.1 GCA_905236235.1 uncultured Eubacterium sp.
CAGGTCAAATCGAACGCAGGCTTCCTCCAGTCCGCGGAGCACCTTATGCGTCCGGGTATCCTGCGTGGCGTCTTCCACCACCGTGTCCCGTATCAGATGATTGTCTTTCCACTCTTTTACCCACAAACGAAACATCTTTTCACCTTTGTTTTACGCTTCCCGCTGCCGCAGGGCTTCGTACATGATCACCGTTGCCGCGATGGCGGCGTTTAAAGACTCCACTTGACCGTGCATGGGGATCCGGATCCTTTCATCCGCAAGCATCGCCGTCTCTTCCTTAAGGCCGCCTCCTTCATTGCCGATCAATATCCCGCAGCCGCCGGTATAGTCCACCCGGTCATAGGGAACGCTTCCCTGCAGATAGGCGGCATAGACCTTACGCCCCGTCTCCTGCACAAAGCGGATGCATCCGTTCCAATCCTTGGCATAGCAAAAAGGTACGCGACACAGCGCTCCCATGGAAGCCCTGAGCGTCTTCGGATTGGTGATATCCACCGTCTCTTTGCTCATGAGAATCCCCGCCGCTCCCGCTGCCTCCGCGCTGCGGACCATCGTCCCGAGATTCCCGGGGTCTTGGATGTTTTCAAGCATCAGCACCATGCCATCCGACTTGCCGAGGATCTCCTCTGCCGTATACGACGGGCACCGAGCTACGCAAAGAATCCCCTGGGGCGTCTTGGTGTCCGCCATATGTTTCATTACGCGGTCGGAAACCGGCTCATAGCTTATCTCTGCCAAAAACGCCGCCGCTTCTCCGGCTTCCCGCTCTGCCTTTTCAAGAAAACTCTCCGAGACATAGACCTCCGAAAAAAGTTCCCTCGGCATATCCCGGACCATCCGGTAGCCCTCGGCGATCCACGCCCCGCGCGCGGCTCTTTCTTTTGCTTTATCCCGCAATCCCACAACACTGCGGATGCGGGAATTCTCCGTACTGGTGATCATGATATCCTATCCCGTCTCTGCCTCTTATGCATCCCATCCGCGCTTGTCCGCATGCTAAATGGACATGCGCTTGCAGATCTCCATCTGGTATGCATCCACTTCCTTCTTGGTCGCCAAGCCCTCCGCAAGATCCACATCCGTGATCACGCCGGAGCGCTCTATAACCAGACGATTGTATTTGTCCTGCTCCACAAGATCCACGGCGTAGCAACCCATCATGGTGGCCGTAACTCTGTCCTTGACCGTGGGGCTTCCGCCGCGCTGCATATGTCCCAAAATGGACGCACGCGTCTCCATGCCGGTTGCCGCCTCGATCCGCTTGGCCATACCGATGGAGTTGCCGATGCCCTCGGCATTGATGATGATATGGTGCTTCTTGCCGCGCTTTCTGGTGGCAATGATATTGTCCACAAGCTTCTGCTCGTCATAATCATAAAATTCCGGCACAAGGATGTCCTCGGCGCCGTTGGCGATACCGCAGTTTAAAGCAATATAGCCCGCATGCCGCCCCATGACCTCGATGATACTGCACCGTTCATGGGAGGTCGAGGTGTCGCGCACCTTATCGATCGCCTGCATGGCCGTATTCACCGCCGTATCAAAACCGATGGTATAATCCGTGCAGCCGATATCCAGGTCGATCGTTCCCGGGATCCCTATCACGGAAATGCCGTGTTGCGCAAGGGCCTCCGCTCCGCGAAAAGACCCGTCGCCGCCGATCACCACAAGGCACTCGATCCCGTGCTTTTTGCACATGTCGGCACCGGCCTTCTGTCCTTCCTCCTCCATGAATTCCATGCATCGCGCCGTCTGCAAGATCGTGCCGCCGCGCTGGATGGTGTCGGAAACATGGCGCGCCTCCATATCGATGATCTCTTCCTGCAAAAGGCCGGCGTATCCGCGCTTAATGCCTTTGACTTTCATGCCCTTATACAAGGCGCTTCTGACCACCGCGCGGATGGCCGCATTCATCCCCGGCGCATCTCCGCCGCTTGTAAGTACCCCAATCGTTTTTCCCTTCTCTGCCATATGCATCCTCCTGTTATCTGATCCCTACATGATCCTGTGATCAAACCTCTATATGATCCTGCGATCAAACCTCTACGTGATCCTGATATTTTCCGCTCCGAACCGGCGTTTCAACCAACCCAGCAACTCCTCATCCACGCCGGCGTACGCCTCCGAAAGAGTCTTCCTAAGCTTTTCATTTTTTAAATACAGGACAACCTCGCAAGTGCCCGGATGTTTTTTAAGCTCCCTAAGCAATCCGTTCCAGGACGCATCATACACCGCCCTGTCCTCCATTTGGATCCAGATCTTACGCGCGCTGATGGGAAGGATCCCGTCCGCGATCAGCTTGGCGTCTCTGTCCACTTCTGCAGAAACGCGGCCACTGATCATGACCTTTTCGTCCGGTTCCAGATATTGCCGGCATTCCGCAAATGTCTTGGGAAAGACGATGACCTCTAACGTCCCGTAAAAATCTTCCAACGTGACAAATGCCATCTCC
>CAJOPA010000102.1 GCA_905236235.1 uncultured Eubacterium sp.
ACAACTTCCATGGCTGCGTCACCCTTACGGGGTCCGATCTTTACGATTCTGGTGTAACCACCGTTACGGCCTTCGTACTTCGGGCCATACTCATTGAAAAGCTTGTCCACAAGATCAACCTGTACGGTATTCTTCTTGCGACCTGCTGCCTTGGTCGGAACCTCGGTCACGGGGTAAAGAACCTTTAACATCTGACGTCTTGCGTGAAGTCTGGAAGGCATATCCTTCTTGATCTTCTTCTCGACCTCATCATAAACGGTTACTTTCTTGCCGTCTACGACCTCCTTCACTCTCTTGCCGTCCTTGTCCTTACGAGCAACCTTCGCCTTTACGGTAACTTCCTCGTAATTGTCCTTTTCCTTTACTGCCAGAGCGATCAGGCTCTCTACCTGCTTGCGCACTTCCTTGGCTCTTGCCTCGGTGGTAATGATCTTGCCGTTATAAAGCAGAGCCGTTACCTGGTTGCGTAAAAGTGCCTTTCTCTGATCGGATGTTTTACCTAATTTTCTGTACTTTGCCATAATGATTTACCTCCTTCATGTGGGATCTCCGGCAACGCCTGTGGTCTTATTTACCGAAAATCATACTTCCACCGGGGCGCGACGTCTTCGCCCTTTGGTCTTACAAGAATGCCGCTTCCAGTTGATTTTTATTCCTCGGATGCACGAAGCTTTAAGCCAAGCTCATCCAATTTTGCGAGAACTTCCTCCAAAGACTTCCGTCCGAGATTACGAACCTTCATCATGTCGTCCTGGCTGCGTCCTACCAATTCCTCAACGGTATTGATACCCGCTCTCTTCAGGCAGTTGAAGGAACGAACGGAAAGCTCCAGCTCGTCGATGCTCATTTCAAGCACCTTTTCCTTGCTGTTATCGGATGTTTCCACCATGATCTCCGTATGCTGTGCAGTCTCGGAAAGATTTACAAATAATCCGAGATGCTCGCTCAAGATCTTTGCCGCAAGGCTGACTGCCTCATCCGGAGCAAGCGCGCCATTGGTATGAATATCCAGAGTCAGCTTATCGTAGTCTGTAACCTGTCCGACACGCGTATTCTCCACATTCATATTCACACGCTCTACCGGCGTATAAATAGAATCGATGGCGATCACGCCGATGGGCGTATTCTCACTCTTATTCATATCAGCACCGCTGTAGCCGCGGCCCTTGGTAATGGTAAGCTCCATGTTGAGCTTGCAATCCGCACCACCGTCTAAGGTGGCAATCACCAAGTCCGGATTCACAACAACGATATCACTGTCTGCCTGAATATCTGCGCCGGTAACAACGCCTTCCCGTCCCTCGATTTCGATATATGCCGTCTTGGGCTCAAGGGAAGAAGAATTGTTCTGGATGGCCAGCTTCTTCAGATTCATAATGATCTCGGTAACGTCTTCCTTTACACCCGGGATAGAACTGAATTCGTGCAGTACACCTTCAATCTTTACCTGGCTGACTGCAGCTCCGGGTAAAGAGGAAAGCATGATACGACGCAGGGAATTGCCCAGCGTAATACCAAATCCTCTCTCCAAAGGCTCTACCACAAATTTGCCGTATTTTTTGTCCTCAGAAATCTCAATGATCTCAATATCGGGTCTGTCAAATTCGAACACTACAAAGCCCCTCCTTCTTGGGTATTCATCTCATGCTGCCAATCTTGCGCACGGATTACTTGGAATACAACTCGACGATGAGCATCTCGTTTACCGGAACATCGATATCCTCTCTGCGCGGTAATTCCTTAACGACACCCTTTAAGTTTTCCTGATCGACTTCCAGCCAATCGGGTACCAGTCTGCCGCCGGTTACTTCCAGGATTGCTTTGTATCTAACGGAAGATTTGCATTTTTCTTTGATCTCGATCGTATCACCGGCCTTTACAAGATAGGACGGGATATTTACGCACTTGCCGTTTACAAGCACCTGCTTGTGATCAACGATCTGACGTGCCTCACGTCTGGTTCTTGCGAAACCGAGACGGAAGATAACATTGTCAAGTCTGGACTCAAGCATGATCATCAGGTTCTCACCGGTCATGCCCTTCATCTTATCAGCCTTGGTATAGTAGTTCCGGAAAGGCTTCTCCAGAACACCGTAAATAAATTTTGCTTTCTGTTTTTCTCTTAACTGAAGACCGTACTCGCTGACCTTTCTGCCGGATCTAACCAGTTTTCTCTTGGACTTCTTGTCCACACCGAGATATACCGGGTCAAGCCCCAGGGATCTGCATCTCTTCAGTACAGGAACTCTGTTTACTGCCATATTCGATCTAACCTCCATAAACATACGCCGAATTTTCGCAAATCCGGGTACAAGTTATCTGCATTACACTCTTCTGCGCTTCGGCGGACGACATCCGTTGTGCGGAACCGGAGTCACGTCACGGATACTTAAAACCTGGATACCGCATGCGGCAAGCGCACGGATCGCAGCTTCTCTTCCGGAGCCCGGACCCTTTACCATAACATCAACGGTCTTCAAACCGTGCGGGATTGCAGCCTTTGCTGCGGTCTCTGCAGCCATCTGTGCTGCATACGGAGTAGATTTCTTTGAACCTCTGAATCCAAGACCACCGGCACTTGCCCAGGATAATGCGTTGCCCTGTGCATCCGTCAGCGTAACAATCGTATTGTTAAAGGAAGACTGAATATGTGCCTGTCCGTGTTCAACGTTTTTCTTTACACGCTTTTTTGCAACTTTCTTTGCAACTTTTTTAGCCATAATAAAACTAACCTACTTTCTCTAATCCTACTTCTTCTTATTTGCTACAGTTCTCTTCGGACCTTTTCTGGTTCTGGCATTGGTCTTGGTCTTCTGACCGCGAACCGGCAGACCCTTTCTGTGGCGAATGCCACGATAGCATCCGATTTCCTGCAGACGCTTGATGTTCATGGCAACTTCTCTACGAAGATCACCTTCTACCATCTGCGTCTCATCGATCACAGCGCTGATACGCTTTACCTCATCATCCGTAAGGTCTCTGACACGTGTGTTCGGATCCACATTCGCTGCTTCAAGAATGCGATTGGAGCTGACACGTCCGATACCATAGATATAGGTAAGGCCGATCTCAACGCGCTTTTCTCTTGGTAAATCTACACCTGCAATACGAGCCATGTGTGTTTACACCTCCATCATTTCTTCAAAAATCAATAGTTTCCGACAAAGAACGTTCGGTATCCCATCCTTTGTCAGGCCATAAAGGCCTTTATTTTATACTCACGGATTCCGAGTGACGAGTTCATCCTCCGTGACAGCCGCTTCAAAATAAATCAAACAAAAGACAAATTAACCCTGTCTCTGTTTGTGCTTCGGGTTTTCGCAGATCACGCGAATGCTACCCTTTCTCTTGATAACCTTGCACTTTTCGCAAATCGGTTTCACTGAAGATCTTACCTTCATTTTCCTAAACCTCCTTTCCCAAAACATCGTGCAAAACGCCGAAAAACGGCACTTTTGCCCGGCGTTTCTCCAAAAGTGTCCATTTGACATTATAACAAAGGGCTTACCCCTTTGCAAGCACTTTTTTATTTATCTCTCCAAATGATTCTGCCCTTGGTCAGATCATAGGGAGACATCTCGATGGTCACCTTATCTCCCGGAAGAATACGGATAAAATTCATTCTCAGCTTGCCGCTGATATGGGCCAGAATCTTGTGGCCGTTTTCCAATTCTACCTGGAACATGGCATTGGGGAGTTTCTCCACAACGGTGCCTTCAACTTCGATCACATCTGCTTTTGACATTTCTAATCCTCCTTGGATGGTTGGTTTACTTATCCTGCCCTGTATCGCGCATCATGCGATACTCCTTGAGGGCTCTGCGAATCCCTTCATTATAGAAGACATTCTCTCTGGTGCATTTTTCTCTTAACGTATCCGGCAGGTGGGAAATCACCTGCACATGTTTGGCATTCTTTTTCTTCGGTTTCTCCAAGCCGCGCAGATGTCCGTCCGACAAGACCAGACGGTCTGCTTCTTCAGCAATAATCACATAAAGCTTTCCTTTATCGTGCCCCGATACGGAAAGAGCAAAATCGCCAACCATACTAGGCTCCTTTTCTCGCGGCGATCTCCGATGGTGTCAGCGTAAGGATCTCCGGTTCGCCGTCCGTAATCAGAATGGTATTTTCGTAATGTGCGGAAAGACTGCCGTCTAAGGTAACCACGGTCCAGTCGTCATCCAGCCACTCCACTTCCCAGGTTCCGACATTGATCATGGGCTCCACCGCGAGCGTCATGCCACGGGAAAGCTTCGGTCCTCTTCGAAGCATCCGATAGTTGGGAATCTGCGGATCCTCATGCAGATGCGTTCCGATTCCGTGTCCCACCAGATCTCGGACAACGCCGTAGCCAAAACCTTCACAGTAAGCGGCAATGGCATTTGAGATATCATACAGGTGATTGCCTTCGCACGCCTGCTTAATGCCTTCAAAAAAGCTCTGTCTGGTGCGCTCGATCAAAAGCCTTGCTTCCTCGCTGATCTCTCCCACCGCTACGGTACGCGCCATATCGGAATGGTATCCTTTATAGATGGCGCCCGCATCCAGGCTTACGATATCGCCTTCCTCAAGCACCCGGTCCTTGGTGGGGATACCGTGTACCACCTCATCATTCACGGAAACGCAGATCGATGCGGGATAGCCGTTATAGTCCTTAAAAGAAGGAATGCATCCTGCTTTGCGGATCAGCTTTTCTCCCATGTCGTCGATGTCCTTCGTGGTCATCCCCGGATGAACGGAATGCTCCAGCGTCTCCATCACATTGGCGAGAATCTTTGCAGACTCGCGCATCAACTCAATCTCACGCTGTGATTTAATCGTTATCGCCATGACTATGCCCCCAAGATCTTTTTGATGGCGGCAAAAACCTCCTCCATGGAGAGCATACCGTCTACTGCGTGAAGGATCCCCTGTTCTTTGTAGTAATCGATCAGGGGCTGGGTCTGCTCGTGGTAAACGGACAGACGCTTCTTGACCGTCTCCGGCTTATCGTCATCGCGAAGCACCAAAGCGCTGCCGCAACGATCGCAAATACCTTCCTTTGCGGGCGGAATATTCACGATATGATAGGTCGCACCGCACTCCGTGCAGGCACGTCTTCCACCCATTCTGGCGATGATGCTTTCATCATCCACCTCTACGTCAATGGCAAAATCCATGGACTGATCTATTTTTTGAAGAGCCTCGGTAAGTGCCTCTGCCTGCGGGATCGTACGGGGGAATCCGTCAAGTACGAATCCGTTTTTGCAATCCTCCTTGGCGATGCGATCCATAACCAGATCGCAGGTCAGAGCATCCGGTACAAGTTCACCCTTGTCCATATAGCTCTTGGCCTTTTTACCCAATTCCGTTCCTTCCTTGATATTTGCTCTGAAAATATCTCCGGTAGAAATATGCGGAACCCCGTAATCATCGGCAATCATCTTTGCCTGGGTTCCTTTGCCCGCGCCGGGCGCTCCCAACATGATAATCTTCATGATAATCTCCTCGTTGTTTCCTTTTTAAACGAACGAAAAACCATAGGCCCTGATACGCTTATACAGAATGCTACCAAAGCCTACAGTTTTCAATTCTTTGACTGTTTTAATCTCCAAGGAATCCCTTGTTGTAATGACGGGTCACCATCTGCGATTCGATCTGCTTTAAGGTCTCGATGATAACGCCGACAATAATGATGATCGACGTACCGCCGAAGGATACGCTGGCATTAAATACACCGTTAAAGAAGATCGGAAGGAATGCCACGATGGCAAGGCCTACCGCGCCGATGAAAATAATGTAGCCCGTGATCTGCGACAGATAATCGCTGGTGGGACGTCCCGGACGGATACCCGGAATGAAACCACCCTGCTTCTTCATGTTGTCCGCTACTTCCAAAGGATTGAAGGTAATGGATGTATAGAAGTAAGCAAATGCAATGATCAATACAATATAGAGTATCAGACCGATGGAATAGATCGGGTTCTGGATGTCACACCAGTTGGACTGGCTGAGCATCTTTAAGATCTTGCTACCGATCCCCGTTCCGTTGCCTTTGCCAAATGCGGACGCGATGATGACCGGAGTCTGCATCAGAGACTGTGCAAAAATGACCGGGATCACGCCTGCGGTATTGACACGCAGCGGAATATGTGTGGTCTGGCCGCCGACCATACGGCGTCCCTGGATCTTTTTGGAATACTGCACCGGAATCCTGCGCTGTCCACCCTGAAGGATCACAACCAGAACAACCGTTGCAAGGATGACGGCAATGATGATGAGTCCTGCCACCACGCCCTTACCGATATTCTTTCCGCTGATGAACTGTGCATACAGGGAAGTAATATCCTGGGGCAATCTGGATACGATGTTGATGACCAGGACGATGGAGATACCGTTACCTACACCGTTTTCCGTGATCCGCTCACCGATCCACATCAGTACGGCAGAACCTGCCGTAAGTGCAACCACGACGGTTGCCACATTTAAGAAATCAAATTTTTCAAGGTAGTTGCCGCGACCGAAACCGATAGCAAGTGCAACGGATTCGATGAGCGCAAGTCCTACCGTCAGATAACGCGTGATCTCCGTGATCTTTTTACGTCCTTCCGCGCCTTCCTTCTGCATCTCCTCCAGCTTCGGGATCGCAATGGTCAGAAGCTGCATGATAATGGATGCGGTAATGTACGGCGTGATATTCAATGCAAATACGGACATCTGCATGAAGGAACCACCCGTTACGGCATCAAAGAAATTGAATGCGTCGGAAGACTGGTTGGCAAACCAGTTGGCAAAGACATCTCTGTCCACACCCGGAATCGGCAACTGTGAACCGATTCTGATCACAACAAGCATTAAGAAGGTATAGAAAATTCTTTTTCTGATATCTTCGATCTTAAACGCATTACGGAGTGTTTGAAACATTAGATCACCTCTGTTTTTCCGCCAAGTGCCTCAATCTTCTCCACTGCGCTCTGGCTGAACGCATTGGCCTTTACAGTAAGCTTCTTTGTCAAGGTGCCGTTTCCGAGGATCTTAACACCATCCTTCGGATTCTTAACGATACCCTTCTCAAGAAGCGTCTCTACGCTGACTTCAGCACCATCATCAAACACTTCCAGTGCGGAAATATTAATTCCTACGATGGTCTTCGTATTGATATTGTGAAAACCTCTCTTCGGAATACGACGGTATAAAGGCATCTGACCGCCTTCAAAACCCGGTCTCGGAGCGCCGGAACGAGCCTTCTGACCCTTATGTCCCTTGCCGGCAGTCTTGCCGTTGCCTGATCCGTGGCCGCGTCCCCGTCTGAAATTATCGCTATGTTTAGAGCCTTCTGCAGGCTGTAAATTGGACAAATCCATAGTGACACCTCCCATTACATCTCTTCTACTTTTACTAAATGTCTTACCTTCTGAACCATACCGCGAACGGCATCGTTATCCGGCATTTCCACGGTCTTGTTGACCTTGCGAAGTCCCAGCGCCTCTACGGTCTTGCGGTTAGCCGGCGTAGCACCGATGGGGGACTTAACGAGCGTAATCTTTAACTTTCCTGCCATGTCTGCAACCCTCCTAACCTACGATCTCTTCTACGGACTTGCCGCGAGCTGCTGCAACTTCCTCGGGAGATTTCAACTGACTTAAAGCATCGATCGTTGCAAGAACGACATTCTGCTTATTGTTGGATCCCAAAGACTTGGTACGGATATTACGGATACCTGCGATCTCGCAAACGTTACGAGCCGGACCGCCGGCAATAACACCGGTACCTTCCGGAGCTCTCTTTAACAATACGGATGCGCCGGTATGCTTTCCGGTAATATCATGTGTAATACTGTTATTTTCATCAAGCTTCACGGTGATCATGTTCTTCATGGCGTCTTCCTTGCCCTTGCGAATGGCTTCCGGAATTTCCGCAGCCTTTCCGAGGCCTGCGCCGACATGACCTGCACCGTCGCCTACAACGACCAAGGCTGTGAAGCGCATGTTACGACCACCCTTAACAACCTTCGTTACACGCTTGATTGATACTACTTTTTCCTGTAATTCCATTTGACTAGCATCAACAATTGTACGTTTCATGTGTTCTTTACCTCCTAGAATTCTAATCCGGCTTCTCTTGCTGCATCAGCCAAAGCCTTGATCTTACCCTGGTAGATAAATCCCCCACGGTCGAATACGACGGTAGTGATCCCCGCTGCCAAAGCTTTCTTTGCAATAGCTTCACCTACATATGCTGCTGCCTCTACATTATTGGTCTTCTCCAAATTTGCATCCTTGTCCAGCGTGGAAGCTGCTGCAAGGGTCTTTCCGAGAGAGTCATCGATAATCTGGGCATACATATGATTATTGCTGCGGAAAACGCAAAGACGAGGTCTCTCAGCGGTTCCGGCTAAATGTGCACGAACTCTTCTGTGCTTATTTTCACGAACTTTCGTTCTTGATTCTTTACTAACCATGCTTGTATCTCCTTTAATTATTTCTTGCCGGCCTTACCAGCTTTGCGTCTGATGGTCTCATCCGCATACTTGATACCCTTGCCCTTATAAGGCTCCGGACGACGCTTGTCGCGGATCTCCGCTGCGTACTGGCCTACTCTCTCTTTGTCGATACCTTTTACGGTGATCTTATTGCCGTCTACAACGGCTTCGAGTCCTTCAGGGTCGATCATCTCCACCGGATGGGAATAACCGAGGTTTAACGTCAACTTGTTGCCGGACTTGGCTGCTCTGTAACCTACACCGTTTACTTCCAGTTCCTTGGTATAACCCTCGGTTACACCGATGATCATGTTGTTGATCAGGGTTCTGGTCAGACCGTGTAAAGACTTCATTCTCTTTAAGTCGTTGGGTCTGGTTACAACAATCTGCTCACCTTCCTGCTTGATCTCCATCTCAGGCGCAAGCGCTCTCTCCAATGTGCCCTTCGGACCTTTTACAGTCACAAGATTATTTTCTGCAATTGTAACGGTGACACCGCCCGGAATTGCGATTGGCATTCTTCCTATACGTGACATGCCCGTACCTCCTAAATCAAATCTGTTTTACGGTATCCTGCAAAAAACAAGACTACCAGATAAATGCTAACACTTCACCGCCGACCTGAAGCTTTCTTGCCTGCTTGTCGGTCACGATGCCCTGGTTCGTGGAAAGGATGGCAATACCCAATCCTCCGAGAACCTTCGGAAGCTCATCCTTGCCGGCATACACACGAAGTCCCGGTTTGGAAATTCTCTTTAAGCCGGTGATGATCTTTTCATTCTTGTCCTTGCCATACTTCATGGTGATATGGATGGTCTTGAATTTGCCATCATCAAGGACGTCATAAGCTTTAATATAACCTTCATCCAAGAGGATCTCGGCGATAGCGAGTTTCATCTTCGATGCCGGCACGTCTACCGTATCATGCTTCGCGATATTGGCATTACGGATTCTTGTAAGCATATCTGCGATCGGATCATTTGTAGTCATGATATGTCTCCTTTCTTTCTACCAGCTGGATTTCTTAACGCCCGGAATCTGTCCCTTGTAAGCCAGCTCACGGAAACAGATTCTGCAGATTCCGTACTTTCTCAAATACGCATGCGGACGGCCACAGATTCTGCATCTGTTGTATTCTCTGGTAGAGAATTTTGCAGGACGCTTCTGTTTTACTTTCATAGATGTTTTAGCCATGGAAAATTCCCTCCTTACTTCGTGAACGGCATATTGAACAATGTCAATAATTCGCGTGCTTCTTCATCCGTCTTGGCAGTCGTTACGATGATAACATCCATACCACGTACCTTATCCACCTTGTCATACTCGATCTCAGGGAAGATCAACTGTTCCTTGATGCCGAGTGCATAGTTACCTCTGCCGTCAAAAGCATTGGGGTTGACACCACGGAAGTCACGTACACGGGGAAGTGCAAGGTTTACGAGACGATCTAAGAATTCATACATCTTCTCGCCACGAAGGGTAACCTTGCATCCGATGGGCATGCCTTCACGAATCTTGAAGTTTGCTACGGAATTCTTTGCCTTGGTCACGATCGGCTTCTGGCCGGTGATGATCTCAAGATCACCCATGGCACTGTCAAGGATCTTTACGTTTTCCTTTGCTTCGCCGACACCCATGTTGACAACGATCTTGTCAAGCTTCGGTACCTGCATCTTATTCTTGTAACCAAACTTTTTGATCATAGCGTCTACGATCTCATTCTGGTAAGTTTCTTTTAATCTGCTCACTTTATCGGACCTCCTTCATTAATCGATCACATCGCCCGTACGCTTTGCAACGCGGACCTTCTTGTCCCCCTCAAGCTTGAAGCCTACGCGGGTGGTCTGTCCCTTATGCACGTACATCACGTTGGAAATATCAATCGGTCCTTCCTGATGAACAATACCGCCGTTCTGGTTCTGCATGCTGGGCTTGGTATGCTTGGTCAGCATATTGATACCCTCTACCAGAACACGATTGTTCTTTACATCGACGGAAATAACCTTTCCTTCTTTGTCTTTATCCTTGCCGGCGATCACGCGAACGGTATCACCCTTTTTAATTTTCTGCATGTTCGGTACCTCCTATAATACTTCCGGTGCCAGGGAAACGATCTTCATGAACTGCTTGTCACGAAGCTCTCTCGCAACCGGCCCGAAAATACGGGTTCCTCTCGGGGTCTTATCATCTTTGATAATCACTGCAGCATTCTCATCAAAACGGATGTAGGAGCCGTCTTTACGGCGGGTTCCGTTGACCGTACGTACAACCACTGCCTTGACTACGTCACCCTTCTTAACAACTCCGCCGGGTGTTGCATCTTTAACGGTAGCGGTGATGATATCGCCGATGTTTGCATATCTTCTGGTTGAACCGCCCATCACACGGATACACAAGATCTCTTTTGCACCGGTGTTGTCGGCAACCTTAAGTCTACTTTCCTGCTGAATCATTTGGACTGCCTCCTTTTACTTAGCTTTCTCAATAATTTCAACAAGTCTCCATCTCTTATCCTTGGAAAGAGGTCTTGTCTCCATTACCTTTACGGTATCACCGATGTTGCATTCGTTGTTCTCATCGTGTGCCTTGAGCTTGTAGGTCTTCTTAACGACCTTATTGTAGAGCGGATGCTTTACATTGTTCTCAACCGCAACAACGATGGTCTTGTCCATTTTATCGCTGACTACACGTCCGGTACGTGTTTTTCTTAAATTTCTCTCCACAATTGTTCTCCTTTCAATCAACTTCCAAATCCTGCTTACTCTGCGGCATTTGCCTTTTCGGTAATCACGGTCTGGATCCGGGCAATGTTCTTGCGAACCTCCTTGATCCTGCTCGTATTATCCAACTGATTCGTAGCGTTCTGGAATCTCAAATTGAAAAGTTCCTTCTTGGCAGCAACAAGGCTTTCCTGCAACTGCGCCTCAGATTGTGATTTTAAATCTTTAACGTAGGTATTAGTCTTCATTTGATTCACCGCCTTCTAAATCTTCACGTGAAACGATCTTGCATTTGCAGGGAAGCTTGTGCATTGCAAGACGAAGTGCCTCGCGTGCAACCTCTTCGGATACACCTGCAACCTCAAACATCACGCGGCCGGGCTTAACAACAGCTACCCAGTACTCCACGGTACCTTTACCGGAACCCATTCGGGTCTCAGCCGGTTTTGCCGTAATGGGCTTGTCCGGGAAAATCTTGATCCAGACTTTACCACCACGCTTCATATGACGGGTCATGGCGATACGGGCTGCCTCGATCTGATTGGAACGGATCCAGCAGGGCTCGGTAGCCACAATGCCGTACTCACCGTAAACAATTGTATTTCCTCTCAGCGCCTTGCCTTTCATGCTTCCGCGGAACTGCTTACGACGCTTTACTCTTTTGGGCATTAACATTATTTATCGCTCCCTTCCTTATTTCCTTTAGTAGGAAGTACTTCGCCTTTGTAAATCCAAACCTTAACGCCAACCTTGCCGTAGGTGGTATCTGCTTCCGCAAAACCGTAATCAATGTCTGCGCGAAGCGTCTGCAGCGGGATGGTGCCTTCGGAATAGAACTCCGTACGGGCCATATCCGCACCACCGAGACGTCCGGAAACGGAAGTCTTGATACCCAGGGCACCGGCCTTCATGCTGCGTCCCATGCAGGACTTCATAGCACGACGGAAGGATACACGTGCTTCCAGCTGCTGTGCGATGTTTTCCGCTACCAGCTGTGCATCCTTGTCCGGACGCTTTACTTCCTTGATATCGATGGCCATCTTCTTGCCGGTCTGCTTCTCGAGCTGACCTCTGACCTTCTCGATCTCAGCGCCGCCCTTGCCGATGACAACACCCGGCTTTGCGGTGTAAAGGATCACCTTTACGCGATCGGTCTCACGCTCGATATCAATCTTGGAAATACCTGCGTTGTATAATTTCTTCTTCAGAAAATCTCTGATCTCATAGTCCTCCACGAGGCAGTCCGCAAAATCCTTGCCTTCTGCATACCACTTGGAGTCCCAGTCTTTAATAATGCCGACTCTTAATCCATGCGGATTAACTTTCTGTCCCATTCTTTACCTCCTATCTCTCATTGAGCACGATGGTGATGTGGCTTAATCTCTTCTCGATACGATAAGCTCTGCCCTGTGCTCTCGGTCTAACACGCTTCATGGTCGGTCCCTTGTTTGCGTAGCACTCTTCTACATACAGCTTGGTGATATCCATGCCGTTGTTGTTCTCTGCATTCGCAATCGCGGACTTGAGTAACTTCTCGATGACACTTGATGCGTATCTCGGATTATAGGTAACAATGGCCAGTGCTTCGTCTGCGTTCTTGCCTCGGATGGCATCCAATACGAAACAAGCCTTCTGTACGGACATTCTTGCATAAGATAACTTTGCAGAAGGTCTCGTATCTTTTTGTTCATTTCTCTCTCTCTTAATCTGAGATCTATGTCCTTTCGCCATTACAAAAACCTCCTTAAACTATCTTACCTTCGATTTCTTTTCGTCCTTACCGTGACCTCTGTAGGTTCTGGTTGCAACGAATTCACCGAGCTTATGTCCTACCATATCCTCGGTAACGTATACCGGGACATGCTTTCTTCCGTCATGTACGGCAAATGTAAGCCCGACCATCTGCGGGAAGATCGTAGAACGACGTGACCAGGTCTTGATGACCGACTTGTCACCGGATGCGTTCATAGCTTCTACCTTCTTCAGCAGACTTGCGTCGGCCAATGGTCCTTTTTTTAATGAACGAGCCATAATTTTCCTCCTTATTTGATCGCTCTACCGTCTCTTCTTCTTACGATAAGCTTGTTCGACTTATTATGTTTCTTACGTGTCTTAAGGCCAAGTGCAGGCTTGCCCCAAGGAGTACTCGGGCCGGGACGACCGATCGGTGCACGTCCCTCGCCACCGCCGTGCGGATGGTCGTTGGGGTTCATAACGGAACCGCGGACCGTAGGACGGATGCCCATATGGCGCTTTCTACCTGCCTTACCGATGTTGATCAGGTTGTGATCACCGTTACCGATCACACCGATGGTGGCGCGGCAGTTGCTGGGAACCATTCTCATCTCGCCGGAGGGAAGACGCAGGGTTGCGTACTTGCCTTCCTTTGCCATGAGCTGTGCGCTCAGACCTGCGGAACGAACCATCTGGCCGCCCTTGCCGGGGTGAAGCTCGATATTATGGATCAAGGTACCTACCGGGATGTTCTCAAGCGGCAGGCAGTTGCCTACGCGAATCTCGGCGTTGGCACCGTTCATAACGGTCATGCCGTCGGTCAATCCCTGCGGTGCAAGGATGTATGCCTTCTCACCGTCTGCATAGCAGATCAGTGCGATGTTGGCGGTTCTGTTCGGATCGTACTCGATACCGATAACCTTTGCCGGAATATCATCTTTCTTTCTCTTGAAATCGATGATCCTGTATTTCTGTCTGTTGCCGCCGCCGTGATGTCTTACGGTAATCTTACCCTGGTTGTTACGGCCTGCGTTTTTCTTCTTGGTCGCAAGAAGGGATTTCTCCGGAGTCTCCTTGGTGATCTCGGAAAAATCGGAACCCGTCATGTGACGTCTGGAAGGTGTATATGGGTTATATGACTTAATTCCCATGTTGTTTCTCCTTTCGATTGTTTTCCTTATCGCGTCTTTTCTGACGCATAGTTTTTACACGCGCGGTGTAAATCTTACGGCTTATAATCCTGCAAAGATCTCGATGTCCTTACTGTCTGCCGTCAACTGAACGATGGCTTTCTTGGTCTTGGCGGTTCTGCCGTATACCATACCACGTCTCTTCTTCTTGCCGTCATTGTTCATGGTGTTGACGCTCTCAACCTTCACACCGTCGAACATCTTCTCAACAGCTTCCTTGATCATGGTCTTGTTTGCTTCCGGGTGTACAAGAAATGTGTATTTCTTCTCCGCCATAGCGTTCATACTCTTCTCGGTTACCACCGGCTTTAAGATCACGTCGTAATATTGAACGTTTGCCATTATGCGTACACCTCCTCGATTGCTTCCACAGCGGCCTTCGTTACGATGACCGTGTTGTATTTCAGCACGTCGTATACATTGATGGTTCCAACCTGCGCCGTCTGTACCGTCGGAATGTTTCTTGCGGAAAGAATGGTGTTCTTGTCATTGGAATCCAGCACAACGAGTGCCTTGTCAACCTTCAGATTGCCCAGGACTTCCGCAAACTTCTTTGTCTTGATCTCGTCGAATTTGAGCTCATCCACAACGATGAATTTGCCTTCCTGAACTCTGCTCGTCAGCGCGCTCTTTAAAGCGGCCCTCTTTTCCTTCTTATTTAACTTGAAAGAATAATCTCTCGGTGTCGGAGCGAATACCACGCCGCCGCCGGTCCACTGCGGAGCACGGATGGATCCCTGTCTTGCATGACCGGTACCCTTCTGTCTCCAGGGCTTTCTGCCGCCGCCGCGAACCTCGGAACGGGTCTTGGCCTTCTGCGTGCCCTGACGATTATTTGCAAGCTGCTGTACCACAGCCATGTGTACGAGATGCTCGTTGATCTCTACACCGAAGACAGCATCGTTTAAGTCCATCTTGCCGACTTCCTTGCCTTCCATATTGTAAACAGATACGTTCGCCATCTGTATGTCCTCCTTTCCTAAAAGCACTAGGCTTTTACAGATTCCTTGATCGTCACTAAAGATTTCTTCGGTCCCGGTACCGCGCCCTTTACAAGAAGCAGATTGCGCTCTGCATCCACGCGTACCACCTCAAGATTCTGGATGGTGATCCGCTTGCTTCCCATGTGGCCGGGCATCTTCTTGCCCTTGAATACCTTGCTCGGAGAGGAGCAGGCGCCGTTGGAACCTGCATGACGATGGAACTTGGAGCCGTGTGCCATAGGTCCTCTGGACTGTCCGTGGCGCTTGATGGCACCCTGGAATCCTTTACCTTTGGAAATGGCGGTTGCGTCCACCTTGTCGCCGCTCTCAAAAATGTCCGCCTTAATCTCCTGACCTAAGGTGTACTCCTCAACGTTGTCAAATTTGAACTCGCGTACAAATCTCTTTGCGGAAACACCGGCCTTGTCAAAGTGGCCCTTCTGCGGCTTATTCACGCCATGTCTGTTCTTGATCTCTTTCTTGCCGGTCGCATCCTTGACAACGATCTTTTCCTTCTTGTCGCCAAAGCCAACCTGCACTGCATTGTAGCCGTCCGTCTCTACGGTCTTGATCTGGGTTACGGCACAGGGGCCGGCCTCAAGGACCGTTACGGGCGTCAGCACGCCATCTTCGTTGAAGATCTGCGTCATGCCTACTTTCGTAGCTAAAATTGCTTTCTTCATTTTTTTCCTCCTGTTCATCTACAGCGGAACACGATCATGCCCTTGGGGGTATCGGATCATGTTCATCCTAGAGAAGCAGCATATAACCGAAACATGTTTTTCTTCTATATACAGTTCTTTCAGAATCACTGTTACTTCGTTTGCCTTACTTCGCGTCCTTCATCTTGACAGAGCAATGAACGCCGGCGGGCATCTCCATCTTGGAAAGAAGATCTACCGTCTTCTGAGTCGGCGAGATGATGTCGATCAGTCTCTTGTGGGTTCTCTGCTCGAACTGCTCACGAGAGTCTTTGTACTTATGTACGGCTCTGATGATCGTAACCACTTCCTTCTTGGTCGGAAGGGGTACCGGTCCGCTCACGCGCGTTCCCGTCTTGGAAACAGCTTCGATGATCTTCTTCGCAGATGCATCCACCAACTCGTGGTCGTACGCCTTCAATGTGATGCGCATAACTTGACTTGCCATAAAAAAAGTCTCCTCCTTTTCGCACTTTGTGAAGTACGACAAGTGGTGACTGTACACTCTTCCGTGTGTGTCCTATAGACTTGCACACGGCGTTTCTACCGAATGTAGACCTATTGGTGATACAGTGACTTGTCGCCAGTTTCATAACATGACATTCGCTCCACGGAAAACCTGCCACAAGGGGCAGCAACCTCACGCTTCACAGCTATCGATGTCACAGCATGGAATATTATACGACAGAGTTTTTGAAAATGCAAGAGGGAAATTTATTTTTTGAAAAGAACGATTATAAGGATAAAACAGTAAATGGATATTGAAAAATTGCAAGAAAAAAGCAGCCCCCGCAGGCTGCTTTTTCATTTTCCTTTTCTTTACTCTCTCCTCAGCGCCTCCACCGGATCGAGGTTTGCCGCCTTCCTTGCGGGAAGCAGACCAAACAGGATACCGATGAACATGGAGAATACCACGGCCAAGAGCGCTGCCGGAATGCTGATCGCCACCGGCGTCTCGGAGATTCGGGAAATCACCTGCGCCAGCACGATGCCCACGACCACACCAAAGATACCGCCGATGCTGGTCAGCACCGCTGCCTCCGTCAAAAACTGATGCATCAGTTTGCCTTTGCGCGCACCGATGGCCTTCTTTAAGCCGATCTCGGACGTACGCTCCGTGACGGACACCAGCATGATGTTCATGACGCCGATACCGCCGACAAGAAGGGAAATCCCGGCAATGAACAAAAGCATGCGGTTTGTGGCCTCGGAAAGCTGCTGGATCTCCTTGGCCTGCTCCATCAGATCGATCGCCTTGTAGGTCAGGGTATCATCCTCGGATGTCACATAGCTGTTTAAGATCTCCGCCGCAGCCTTGCCGACATCGGTCATATCATCCACGCTGTTTACTTTTAAAACCACGTTTTGCGGTTCGTCAAAATTGTAGACGATCGCCCAGGCGCTCTCCGGGATATACACCTTGCTTCCGTAACTGTAGGAATAAGTATAGTAATCCTCCACGGAATTGATCGTCGGCTCATAGGAATTCATCTCCTCAACAACACCGATCACCGTAAAGGGCTCTCCCTTGATCTCGATGGTCTTACCCACGGCATCTTCGCCAGCAAAGAGCGTATTCGCCGATTCCTTGTCCAGTACCGCCACTTTTAATTTTTGATCGATATCACGCTGGGTGATGGCTCTTCCTTCCATCACGGTATAGCCGCATAAGGACAGATAATTGGTATCGATCCCGTAGATGTAGCCGCCGGATAAAGATGTTGTCAGATAGGACACACCCTCATATACCTCACGATAATAGTAGGAAGCCACGTCGGAAACATTTTTAATGCTGCGAAGCTCCTCCAAAATCGACTCCGTCATCTGGGGCACACCCTCCGGTACGCCGTTGTATTCGGTTTCGTACGTCCAGTCTCCCTGATACAGCATAACCTGTACGTTGCTGCTGCCGGATCCCACAAGATTCATCTTGATCTGTTCATTGGTCCCCTTGATCGTGGAAACAATGGCGATGATCGCCGCAATACCGATAATGATACCCAGCATTGTCAGGAAGGAACGCATCTTATGGGACAGGATCCCGCGAAATGCCAGTCGAATATTTTCTATCATTTCTTTTCCCTCCTATCAATATCCTATGTAGTCCACTTCGGTGGTGGCAATGCCTTCCTTACCGGTCTTGCCGTACGGAAAGGCGATCAGGTCACTCTCGCTTAGGCCGGCCTTGATCTCGATATAACTGCCCCAGAGGCTCTTGCCGGTCTTGACGTACTGCTTCACAAGCGTTCCGTCCTCGCCCTGCTTTAGAACATAGGACTTGCCGTCCTCCTCGCGGACAAAATATTCATCTATATAAATACCGCCCTCTTCCTCAGCACTGCCGGAAAAGGTCAGCTCCACGCCCTCGCCGTTTTGCAGTCCCGTGGTATCCGCGATAAACGCCGTAAAAGTATAATTGGACTCCGCCGCACCGGAACTGTAATACTCCTCATCCGTGGGGTAATCCGATATGGAAACCACCTCTGCCTCAAAGGAGGTACCGCTTTCCCATGAAAATCCGGAGATAGCATCCCCTACGGAGATCGTATCCCGCTTTAATTCCGAGATATAGCCGGTCACGTAAAACCCTTCCGAAGCCGCAATGGTGATAAAGGCCGAGGTATCTTCCTTGCCGATGGTATTCACATCGCCCACTTTTTTGACCGTACCGTTGATGGTGGCCGTCACAACGCCGTCGTTAAGGGAAGACTCCAGGCTCGAAAGCTCCAACTGCGCCCTGCGCAGGGCAAGATTTAACGAAGAAATCTCCTGCTGTGCGGAAGCGATCATTCTCGCAAGCTCCTCCGCCGTATATCCCACATCACCCGAAGCCGTCGGATCGATCGGGGTCGTTGCCTGGAGCCTTGCCAGCTTGGACTGCGCCAGCGCGATCTCATTTTGCTGCATGGCGATATCGATCTTTTTTTGCTCTACATTGATCTGTGCTTCCTCTACGTCAAAGGCGATAATGGGATCGCCCACATGCACTTCCTGTCCCTCTTCCACATAGATCTCCGATACCGTCTGCGACGACGACACAAAGATCTCCTGGTAATCATCCGCCGTAATGGAGCCGTAGGATGTCGTATCATCCCCCCAATACGTGATCAATATATTGGATACGGGCACAACCTCCGCAACCAGATTTTTGGCACTGATCTTTACATATGCGTACACACCGCCCACGAGAATACCCACGGTCAGGAGAACGCCGATCAAAACTTTCCATATTGTTTTCATGCTATTCCCCTTTCCTTTCCTCGTGGATCATACCGTCGATGATATCCAGACGACGCTTCGCATGCGACGCGATGCCCGCATCATGCGTGATCATGACGATGGTGGTCCCTTCCTCGTTTAATTTGGAAAACAATTCCATCACCTGTCTGCCGGATGCAGAATCGAGCGCACCGGTAGGCTCGTCGGCCAAAACAATCTGCGGATGGTTTACAAGCGCTCTGGCGATCGCCACGCGCTGCTTTTGTCCACCCGAAAGCTGCGTCGGCTTAAAGTCCACGCGATCGGCCAGACCCACGCGTTCCAAGGCTTCGCGTGCTCTCTCCCGGCGTTCCTTCCTGTGGATGCCCGCATAGCTTAAGGGCAGCGCCACATTTTCCAATGCCGTCTCCTGCGACAAAAGATGAAAACTCTGAAAAACGAAACCGATACTGTTGAGTCTCAGATCCGCCATCTGACGTTCGTTAAATTTGGAAACGTCCTTACCTTCAAACAGATACGTGCCGCTCGTTGCGCGGTCCATGCATCCGATGATGTTCATAAGCGTAGACTTCCCGGATCCGGAAGGCCCCATGATGGCCACATACTCTCCGGAGTCCACGGCAAGCGATACATCCTTAAGGACAGGCACCACCAGTTTATCGGAGGTGTAATCCTTAAAGATCCCTTTCATATCAAGAATCATTCCACTGCCTCCCCGTCGGTTGCGCCTTCGCCTTCCACAGTCTCACCGTCTGCGGCCTCGCCGTCTGCAAGTTCACCGTCCGCAAGCTCACCGTCCGTGCTTTCAACGTCCGTGCTCTCGCCGTCCGTGGTAACGCCCAGCATTTCATCGATCTCTTCCTGCGTGAAGAGTTCCGTCAGATCATCCACGCCGTAAAGGAGCTTCAGATCATCCTCCGTCATCTGGTAGCCGTCTTCAAACATGTAATCGATATCCAGATCTTCCAGCTCGGAGGACATGTCACTGTACATTTCCTCGTACATCGGCGAAGAATAATCCACTTCATCCTCACTGGTAACGCATATCACACCTTCATACAGGCAGGACATCGCCACGGCGATATAATCGGATTCGCTTAAGCCCTCCAGGATCTCGTATCTGCCGGAATTTTCATCATAATTGCCGATCGTTACGTTACGCTTTTCAAGCTTACCGTTGTCATTGCGCGCCCAGACATAGGTCTCGTTCTCATCCATCACAAGATAGGACATATCCAGCCAGATGCCCTCGAGCGCCGTCGTGTCCTGACCGTAATCCAGCTCGATATACACGTGCTGTCCCACAATCAATCCGTCCGTGCTGTCAAGCTCCACATAGAACGGGTACTTGCTGCTCGTGGTGGAGGAAGAGCTGTCACTTGAATAATACATGCTTGATGAAGAACTATTCTCGGGATTTTCCGTATCGATCTCCGAGATCGTACCCGTCCAGGTAATACTCTCGTCCACTCTGGAGCGGATGATCACATCCTGTCCCGCGGACAGGCTCCAGATGTTCTGCTCGTTAATGGTGCCCTTCACCCGATAAGATCCCGTCGCCACAATGGTGATAAAGTCTCCGTCGCCGGTGCCGTTTGTCACATAGGACGTGTTTAACGTCTTGATCACGCCATCCATGGAAGCCGTGACTTCCACATTGGCGATGGAAGCCTGCAGTTTTTCGATCTCCAGGCTCTTTAATTTTTTATTGTTCTGTACCTGCTGGATGCTCATCTGCACGGACTGGATCTGGGTGGTGTATTCAAACTGCTCACCCTCCAGTGCCTGATCCCTCTGGGCCGCCAGCTCTGCGATCTGATTGTTGTATCCCGCGATCTCATTGTCATAGGATTCCAGATCAAGCTGCGCCTGCGCAAGCTCGCTCTCAAGCTCCGCGGTATCATACGTAAAGAGGATATCCCCTTCCTTTACTTCATCACCGACCGATACGTAAACCTCCGCGATCTTCCTGTCGCTTGCCGGATTTACCGCTACGGTCTTTTGCGTCTCCACAATACCCATGTAGGAATTTTGCGTTCCATAGGTCTGGTTAACAATGGAAGAAACGGATTGCACATAGACCTTATCCGAAGAGCTCTCTTCCAGAATGCCGGACTTATACACGCCAAAAGCGGCGGCTGCCACTACTGCTGCCGCAATTACGACACCCACGATCACTTTGACAACTTTCATACATCATTCTCCTTATACTATCTGTATTAATTCTCTTAATACAGATAGTATAGTACGGCAGCAAAAAAGTGTCAACCTGTCTTTTCCTTGAATTGTGCTTTTGCACCCATGGTTTTTTTGATATAATCTTTGGGAATAACAAGAGAAAGGCAAACCTATGTGGATCACCGATACCTGGAAAGATTATGAAGTCCTCGACACGGGGGACGGAGAAAAACTGGAGCGCTGGGGCGACTATCTGCTGATACGTCCGGACCCCCAGGTCATCTGGCATGCCCCTCGCAAGGACCGCGAGTGGAAACATCCCAACGGACATTACCATCGCAGCAGTAAGGGCGGCGGATCTTGGGAGTTTTTTGATCTGCCGGAACAGTGGGACATCCGCTATGACCTCGCCATAGGCAAGACGCTGACCTTTCGTTTAAAGCCCTTCCAGTTCAAGCATACGGGACTGTTCCCGGAGCAGGCTGCCAACTGGGATTGGTGCGGCAAGCGGATCGCAGACGCCGCACAAAGCGGCAGACAGATCAAGATCCTCAATCTCTTTGCCTATACCGGCGGCGCCACCCTGGCCGCTGCCGCAGCAGGTGCCCACGTGACCCATGTGGATGCCTCCAAAGGCATGGTGACCTGGGCCAGAGAAAACGCTGCCGCCTCCGGTCTGGCCGAAGCGCCGATCCGCTGGCTCGTGGATGACTGCGTCAAATTTGTGGAGCGAGAGCTTCGTCGCGGCAATCACTACGACGGGATCATCATGGATCCGCCTTCCTACGGCAGAGGTCCCAAAGGGGAGCTCTGGAAGCTCGAGGACAACATTCACGATCTCATCCGCCTGTGCGCCGGGCTTTTATCCGAGGATGCCCTGTTTTATCTGATCAACTCCTATACCACCGGTCTGTCTCCGGCGGTGCTGACCTATATGCTCTCCACGGAGTTAAAGGCACGCGGCGGCCGGGTCGAAAGCAGCGATATCGGACTTCCGGTTACAAAAACCGGCCTTGTCCTTCCCTGCGGAAGCACCGGCCGGTGGGAAACAACGTCCTGATCCCCTATTGAAATAATCGTATCCGTAACACCCTCCTCAGATGTCCGGTTCGTCAAACGTAACCGTGACAAAATATCCGCGGGGGGTGTTTTTTACATCTTTTACCACGCCTTCCCGCGATTGCAGACGTTCATAGATCCTGTAGTTGCCCGACATGGCCACCATGGGGATGATGGTATAGTAGTAGCTGGCGGCGATCTGTCCTTCCTCGATCTTGACCGTATCCCCTTCCTTGACCAGATTGGGGCGTTCCATTTTGAATTCCATTTCTCGCATCCTGCATTTCCTCCGTATAAACTTCCTTTATTTTACCACAGCTTCCGTATAAAAATGCACAAAAAAAGAAGCGGCCAAAGATTTCTCCTGCGCCGCTTCTTACATGCATGCTCTGCTCATATACTTTCTCCTATGCTTTAAAATCAACGGAATGACCGAGGATCGGATTGTAAAGGATCTCCTCCGGAACATCTTCATCTTCCGGTCGCCGCAGCCTTTTGGCTCTCAAGGTAACTTCCTGCGGTTTGTGATCCCTTATGGCGGTTTCTTTTTCCGAAGTTGCGACGGCTTTGATGCGGTTTTCTTTTTCTTTTTCCCGCTTCGTCTCTTCGTGACTGTAAACCACTGCCTTTTGCGTTTCCATGGCCTTTTCCATAACGGAAACAAATCTTGCGATATTATTTCCGGCATTCGGCGATGCTTCGAGCGCCGTTTGCATCTGCACCGGATCATAGAATACGGGCGGACCGTTCAACTGTACTGTTGAGATCATAAAAATCCCTCCTTTCTACCTTCTATATCGGCAAAACTTATGTAAAGTTAACAGGAGGGATTTTCTTTTTAACACGAGACTTACGAGCCCCGCTTAATAGCTTTTACATGATCTTGATGTTGGGATCCACTTCAAAATCCGCGCCGGTCCTTGCCCGGATCTCGGAAACGCTGACACCGTCTCTGCGCTCCCGGAGCATCAATCCCTTTTCTTTATCCACGGTAAAGACCGCAAGCTCGGTCACGATGGACTTGACCACGCCCACACCGGTTAACGGCAAAGAACATTCCTTTACGATCTTCGGCTCGCCGTCCTTGGTGCAATGATCCGTAGCAACGATAACATTTTTGATACCGCTGACAAGGTCCATGGCGCCGCCCATGCCCGGATAGGAACCGGGACGTGCCCAATTGGCCAGGTCTCCGTACTGGGATACCTCGAAGCATCCGAGCACCGTGTGTTTGATCCTGCCGCGGCGAATCATACCAAAGGAGGTGCACATACCAAAGCAGCTGGCACCGATGACAAGCTCCACGGTATTGCCGGCAGCGTTAAAATACGGCTCCTCCGGCTCATTGCCGCCGATCACCTTGCCGTAACCGAGGATCCCGTTCTCCGTCTGTACGGCAACGTCCTTGCTTAAATAATTGGCCACCTGCATGGGGATCCCCACGCCGAGGTTTACAACATCACCGTCACTGAAATAGGTTGCTATCTTTCGTGCGATAAAATCGCGATTCATTTCTCTTTCCGTCATGGCTTTTCTCCTTAAAGATTCGGATCTAAGATCATATCCACATAGATGCCCGGGGTGGTACATTCCTCAGGCTTTAACCCGCCGAGCGGTACGATCTCATCCACCTGTACGATGGTCTTATCCGCTGCCGTGGCAATGATGGGATTGGAATTTAAGTTGGTGCCGTTATAGGTCAGATTGCCGTAGTAATCCGCCTTGGAGGCTTTGATCAGCGCAATATCCGCCGTCAGCGCCGGCTCTAAGATATAGGTCTCCCCGTTTAATTCGATCTTTTCCTTGCCTTTCTCCGCAACGGTCCCGAAACCGACCTTCACAAGAATGCCGCCCAGGCCCACGCCGCCGGCGCGGATCCTCTCGGATAACGTGCCCATGGGGCAAAACTCCACGTCGAATTTGCCGGAGGAAACCGCGGCGAGATTTTCCTTCACCGCACCCGCATGGGAAATAATCATCTTGTCAAAACGCCCCGTCAGCATCAGCTTGGATGCGCTGACATCGAGCGCGATATTGGTCAAATGCTTTGCACCGCTCTCCAGCACGCATTCGATCAAAAGTTCCGGACTGCCGTGATAGGCAAATCCGCCGGTCATGATGGTCTGTCCGTCATGAAATTGTGCAATGATCTCATCCTTGGAATATCTTTTACTGATCATAGTCTTACCTTTCCTTCATTTTATAACTGATATCTCGATCAATGAGCCCCACCATGATCTTGGAAAATCTGGGGTCAAACTGCTTGCCGTCTCCCTTGACGATCTCGGCGCGCACCACATCCTGCGGCAAAGGATCACGATAGCTTCGTTTGGAAGTCATAGCGTCATACGCATCCGCCACGGCGATAATCCTGGCATACTCCGGAATGTCCGTACCCGCAAGTCCCTCCGGATAGCCCCTGCCGTCGTAGCGCTCGTGGTGATAATTGGCGCCGATGCTTAAGTACGGTGACTGGCTGATGGTCCCCAGGATATTTTTACCGATCACGGGATGGGATTTGATGATGTCAAATTCCTCATCCGTCAGGGATCCTTCTTTATTGATGATCTCATCGGGGACGCCGATCTTGCCCACGTCATGCAACAGCGCCGCAAAGTAGATCTCCTCGCATTCCTTCTCGTCCTTGCCGGCCTCCTCCGCGATCCTTCGGGAATACTCCGCCACTCTTGAGGAATGCCCGTGGGTATAACGGTCTTTTGCGTCGATGGCGCTGGCCAGAGCCTCCGCCGTCTGCGTAAACATCAGATGCATCCGTTTCTTTTCTTCGCGAAGCAGATCCATCTCCAGATGGTTGGACCGCTCAATGACCTCATCCATATTGAAGATCTCTAAAATAAAAAACAGCGTACAGATCCCCACCAGCGTAAGATTGATGAGCGACAATCCGTAGAAAAAGATCTGCAAAACGGAGGCCACGATCGGTAACGTCAAAAAACCGATCAGATAGATCTCCACCCGAAGGATAAAAACCTTTCGATATTGAATGACCACCGACATCATCAAAATGATCATGATAAAAGGGATCACATAGCAGATCATAAATCCCGGGCCCCTCTGGTATCGGTTCTGCCCGTCAAAGGTATAATAAAACCCGGTAAACTGGGAAATGATCAGCATGATCTCTCCCAGCGAAAAGATGACCTCGGAAGCAACAAGCCGAGCCGGGGGGTTCTCAAGCTGCCCCTCTGTTCTGTACAGATCCATGAGATACAGATTGATGGCATGGACCACATGCAATGTCAGAAAGAAAACCGCGAAGTTGCTGATCCGCACCATATAATAGCCCATCGTACTCACGTCTCCGCGATAGGCATAGGCCAGGCGATCAAAGATCAAAAGCAGTGCCGCCGAAAGCTGCATCAAAAACAATGCACGCTTACGCTTGCGTCCCATACTCCTCGTCACAAGAGTAAGTATGCAAAGTACCAGACATCCGCCTGCAAATACAAGCATTACGCTCAGTTGCCATGTTTTTAATAATTCCAACATGATAAAGGGACTCCCCGTTGCCAATCTCGTTCCGCCCCCCATTCTATCACATTTTATCAAGCATAGCAAAGCGCGCCGTCTTTGACATCGATCACGATCCTGCCGTCCTGTGCCACCGCATCCTCAAGGATGAGTTTCGCCGCCATGGTCTCCACGGTCTTTTGCAGATAGCGCTTAAGCGGCCGTGCTCCGTAGATCGGATCGTAGGCTGCCTCGAGGATATGATCCTTGGCCGCATCGGTAAGCGATATCGTAAGTTCCCTGTCCCTGATCCGGGCATTAACATCCGCAAGCATAAGGTCGATGATCGCATAAAGATTTTCCCTTGCAAGGGGTCGAAACAGGATCGTCTCATCCAGACGGTTTAAAAACTCCGGCCTAAAGGACGCCTTTAACTCCTCCGCAACCATCGCCTCACATGCCGGTGTGATCGTACCGCTTTCCTCGATGGAAGAAAGCATCGTCTGCGCACCAATATTGGAAGTCAAAATGATGATCGTGTTTTTAAAGTCCACGGTCCTTCCCTGGGAATCCGTGATCCGGCCGTCATCAAGCACCTGTAAAAGGACATTGAACACATCCGGATGCGCCTTTTCCACCTCGTCGAAAAGCACGACGCTGTACGGTTTTCTGCGTACGGCTTCCGTCAACTGTCCACCCTCTTCATAGCCCACATAGCCCGGAGGCGCTCCGATCAGGCGAGATACGGAATACTTCTCCATATACTCGCTCATATCGATACGCACCATGTTGTTTTCGTCATCAAACAGTGCCTCCGCAAGGGATTTGGCAAGCTCGGTCTTGCCTACGCCCGTAGGTCCCAAGAACAGGAACGAACCGATCGGCTTCGTCGGATCCTTGATGCCGGCTTTGGAACGGATGATAGCATCACTGACACGCTCCGCCGCATCATCCTGTCCGATCACGCGCTTCTTGATCTTCGCAGACAGCTGCAACGTCTTCGTGCGCTCACTCTCGTTTAATTTGGTCACCGGGATCCCCGTCCAACGGGAAATGATCTTGGCGATCTCTTCCTCGCTGACATTTTCATGCACCAGGGAAAGATCCTGATTTTTCAGTTCTTCCTCCGCTTCTTCGAGTTCCTTTTTTAACGCCGGAAGCTTGCCGTACTGCATCTCCGCGGCCTTCTCCAGGTTGTATTCCTGCTCCGCTTTCTTGATGGCGGAATTAACCTCCTCCAAGTCTTCGCGAAGCTTTGCGATACGGCTGACCGCCGTTTTTTCATTGTCCCATTTGGCCTTTTGATTTTGAAACAGATCCCGCTGCTCCGCAAGTTCCTTTTGCAGATCCGCCAGGCGCTCACGGCTCAAACGGTCATCCTCTTTTTTCAGCGCCGCCTCTTCGATCTCCAACTGCATCACGCGGCGTTGCAGCTCATCAAGCTCCGCCGGCATGGAGTCAAGCTCCGTCTTGATCATGGCGCAGGCTTCATCCACCAGATCGATGGCCTTGTCCGGCAAAAACCGGTCGGAAATATAGCGATGGGAAAGCATCGCCGCCGACACCAGCGCGCCATCGGCGATCTTGACGCCGTGGTACACCTCATAGCGCTCCTTGAGTCCTCGCAGGATGGAAATGGTATCCTCCACGGTCGGTTCCTCGACATGGACCGGCTGGAAACGACGCTCCAAGGCTGCATCCTTTTCGATATATTGACGGTATTCGTTTAAAGTCGTGGCACCGATGCAATGCAGCTCGCCTCTGGCAAGCATCGGTTTTAACATATTTCCCGCATCCATGGAGCCCTCCGTCTTGCCGGCGCCCACGATGGTATGCAGCTCATCGACAAAAAGAATGATCTCTCCCTCGCTGCGTTTGACTTCTTCGAGTACGGCTTTGAGTCGTTCCTCAAACTCTCCTCGATACATGGCTCCCGCAACAAGCGCACCCATGTCAAGTGCAAAGATCCGCTTGTTTTTGAGTCCTTCCGGCACGTCTCCGCGAACGATCCGCTGCGCCAGGCCTTCCACGACGGCGGTCTTGCCCACGCCGGGTTCCCCGATCAGCACCGGGTTGTTTTTAGTTTTTCTCGAAAGAATACGCACCACATTGCGGATCTCGCTGTCCCGACCGATGACCGGATCCAGCTTTTGCTCCCTGGCGCGTTCCACGAGATCGTAACCGTATTTTTCAAGCGTATCGTACGTCTCCTCCGGATGATCGCTCGTCACCTTGACGTTACCGCGCACTTCCTGCAAGGCTGCAAGAAAACGGTCTCTCGTGATCCCGTACTCCTTAAAGATCGCCTTACACTCCTTGTTGGCATACTTCATCAACGCCAGGAAAAGATGTTCCACGGAGACATACTCATCCCCCATCTTCTTGGCTTCATCCTCCGCATGGATCAGAGCGTTGTTGAGGTTCTGCCCCACAAACACCTGTCCGCCCGATACCTTCGGACGTGCCTCCACCGCCCTGGTGACGCGGCGGGTCAACTCCGGCAGAGAGATCTCCATCTTTTCGACCAGCTTCGGAAGGAGTCCATCCTCCTGGCTGATCAAAGACAGCAGCATATGCTCCTGCTCCATCTCCTGATTGCCGTAATCATAAACCAGTTTTTCCGTATTGTTTAAAGCTTCCACGGACTTTTGCGTAAACTTTTGTATATTCATAAGAATGACCTCCTTTCCGTGTCTCTGCTTATGTTATATCACTTTTGTTAGCACTCGTCAATGGTGAGTGCTAATTTATTTTAGAGGAGCTTCGCTTTTGACTCTTGCGCATCCAACGCAGGAAAAACCGCACACCCAATGCAGGCAAAAAAATCCCCGCACACCCAAAGGCGTGCAGGGATATGAATTTCACGATCTTAGATCTTTGTCCGTTCCTCCATCGTCTCATACGCTCTGTGATGACCCACGTATTTGTACGCCGGACGGATGATCTTGCTGTTATTGCCAAGCTCTTCCAAACGATGGGCGCTCCACCCCGAAATTCTCGCAATGGCAAAGATCGGCGTGAACAGCTCCTTGGGAATGCCCAGCATGGAATATAAGAATCCGCTGTAAAAATCCACATTGGCGCAAACCGGTTTGCCGGAATTGCGATGGGAAAAGATCAGCTTCTTTGAGATGGCCTCGACATTTTCATACAGCTTAAACTCATCCATCCTGCCCTTTTCTTCCGCAAGAAGTCTGGTATATTCCTTTAATACCACTTCTCTGGGGTCGGATAAGGTGTAGACCGCATGTCCCATACCGTAGATCAGGCCGCTGCCGTCAAATGCCTGCTTTGACAGGATCTTTTCCAGATAGTCCGTGATCTCCTCGCGATCGTTCCAATCCTTGACATTGGCCTTGATCTCGTCAAACATCTCCAGCACCTTCAGGTTCGCACCACCGTGCTTGGGCCCCTTTAAGGAGGCAATGGCCGCAGCCACCGCAGAGTAGGTGTCCGTTCCGGAGGAGGTTACCACGTGCGTGGTGAAGGTGGAGTTGTTACCACCGCCATGCTCCGCGTGAAGCACCAGTGCCACGTCCAAAACCTCCGCTTCAAGCTCGGAGAACGTTCCCTCCGGCCGGAGCACACGCAGGATATTTTCCGCCGTGGAATACTCATTGCGCGGATTGCGGATCAAAAGACTGGCATCCATATGAAAATGATTATATGCATGATAAGCATAAATGGACATAAGCGGCATCTTGGCGATCAGCTGCAAAGACTGGCGCAACACGTTGCGCATGCTCGTATCCTCCGGACGCTCATCATAGGAATACAGCGTGATGATACTCTTTTGCAGGGAATTCATGATATTCGAGCTGGGCGCTTTCATGATCACGTCCCGGACAAAACCGCCGGCAAGCTCCTGCAGATCGCTTAAAATATTGATAAACGCCGTCAGCTGACGCTCATTGGGAAGCGATCCGAATAAGAGCAGATACGTGATCTCCTCGAATTTATAACGCTGTCCCTTGCGGCCCTTGATGAGATCCATCACATTATATCCCTGAAAATACAAAGAACCTTCATCCGGAACCTCCACGCCGTCTTCCATACGGGTAGCCACCACATCGGAGATCTCCGTCAGACCGGTCAGCACGCCCTTGCCGTTCTTGTCACGCAGTCCTCTTTTTACATCATATTCACGGTAAAGATCGGGATCGATCTGCACGGAATTCATGCAATAAGTCACCAATCTGTCCAGTGCTTCGTTTAATTCTTCTTTTAAATCCATCATTCCGGCCATGTCTATTCTCCTTCCTTCTCCCCATTTCCGTCATGCAAGAGCCCGCTGATATCATGTGCGATCTCCCGCAGACTCCACACGACTCCGTCAAAAGCCCCCGCTTTATAAAAATCGATCAGGATCATCCCCACCGGAATGGCGATGATCATACCCAATACGCCGTAAAATTTCCATCCGAGATACATAAAAAGGATCGCCGCAAAGGTATTCATCCCCATCTCGTCTCCGATCAGCTTCGGCTGGATGATATTCCTGATCACCTGGGTCAGCACGTATAAAAGCACCAGTCCCGCCGCCATCTTGTAATGGCCGGAAAAGACCTGCACAACGGCCCATGGGCAAAGGATCGTCCCCGTACCGAAGACCGGAAGCATATCCAGAAACGCCGCCAGGAAGGCAACCAGCCAGAACCAGTCCACCCCGAGGATCAACAATCCGATCACAAGCAGGATATAAACGACCACCATGATCTTGATCTGGGCCTTGAAGTAAGCCACCACGCCGTCGATGATACTGTGATAGACCCGGCGCAGTTTTTCCTGTAAAAAAGCAGGCGCTTTCTCATGATAGTAATCCATCATTTTCTGTCGGTCAACAATGAAAAAATATGCCGACAAAAACATCATGATCACACCCACGAGCAGGTTGGGCAGACTGCCGATGGCGCTTCCCGCGGAGGCGCCGTGCTCCGTTATGTATTCCTTGACGGAATCCCAAATGCTTGAAACGATGCTGCTTAGATCGATGGAGCTTGCAAACGGCAGGTTATTGAAAAAATTGTCAAGTGCAGAGGCCGCATCGGCGGTATCGCTCTCGATGCCGCTGAGCAGATTGGGCAGGATATCGGACAACCTTTGTGCCAGCGTAAACAGCAGCACACCCAGACCATACAAGAGAAAACCGATCAGGGCGATCACGGCCACGATCATGACTGCGGAGCCGATCTTGCGTCGGATCTTCACCTTGCTCTCCAAAAAACGTACGGCCGGTGCCGCAATGACCGAGATGATCAGTCCCACCACAAAAGGCCAAAAGAACGCAAGAAGCTTTGGTACCAGAAAGAATATCGCCAAAAGTACCACGATCGTTACGATCAGATTGGTCCATATACTTTTATATTTTGCGGATATCTTCATCGATCTTTCTCCTTTTAAGACCCGCTTAAGATCCCTGCGTCGGATCCGTGTCGTCTACCATATCCGTGTCCGCATCTCCGGCATGTGCCTGATTAATCAGCCGCTCCGCCGTCTCCCAGATCTCTTCCCTCCCGGATTTGTTGAGGGCGGAAAACGGGATCACCACCGCCTCGGCGGGAAGGCCTAAGCCTGTACGGACCGCCTTTAGTTGCTTGGCTAGCTGGGATCGCTTGATCTTATCCGACTTGGTCGCGATGATCACGGGCGCATATCCCTGCGCACAGATCCATTCATACATCATGCGGTCGTTATCCGACGGATCATGCCGGATATCGATCAGCAAAAATACCGCCGCCAACTGCTTGGAGGAATGAAGATAGCGCTCGATGAGCTTTCCCCACTTCTCCTTTTCCGTCTTGGAAACCTTGGCATAGCCGTACCCCGGGAGGTCGACCAGATACAGCTCCCCGTTGATATTGTAATAATTGATGGTCTGCGTCTTGCCGGGCTGGGACGACGTCCTTGCCAGGCTCTTGCGATTCATGAGCGCATTGATCAGGGAGGACTTTCCCACGTTGGATTTACCGGCAAAAGCGATCTCCGGAAGATCATTATCCGGAAGTTTACTGGTATATCCGCAGACCGTTTCCAATTCCACTTGTTTTATGATCATTATTTTTTCTTATCCTGTACCAAAGCATGCGCAAGCACTTCTTCCATGGAAGATACATAGACGATCTCCAGACCTTCCAAAATCTCCTCCTCGATCTCCTCGATATCCGGACGGTTTTTCTCCGGCACCAGCACCGTTTTGATCTTGGCATTCTTGGCTGCAAGCGTCTTTTCCTTAAGCCCGCCGATCGGAAGCACCCTCCCGCGCAGCGTGATCTCTCCCGTCATGGCAACATCTGCCCGCACCGGCACATGGGTAATGGCCGAAAGCATCGCCGTTGCCATGGTGATGCCGGCACTGGGACCGTCCTTGGGCACAGCGCCCTCCGGAATGTGAATATGGATATCGTTCTCCTTAAAGAACTCCTTGGCGATCCCGTAACGCTCGCTGACCGAACGGATATAGCTCAAGCCCGCATGCGCACTCTCCTTCATGACATCGCCCAATTGTCCCGTCAGTGAGATCTCTCCCTTGCCGGGCATGATATTGACCTCGATCTGTAAGGTATCGCCGCCCACGCTGGTCCATGCCAGACCACGGACGATACCGATCTCGTTTTTGCGATTGGCCATATGGTAGGAGTATTTTTCTTTGCCGAGGTAGTCCTGCAGGTTTTTGTCCGTGATGACCACCTTGGGCACATTCTCCTCCAAAAGCTCCCGCGCAGCCTTGCGGCAGATCTCGCCGATCTTGCGCTCTAAGGAACGCACACCCGCCTCCTTGGTGTAATTGCGGATGATCTTGTCAAGCGCCCGCTTATGAATGGAAATCTGGCTCTTTTTGAGACCGTTCTTGGCGATCTGCTTGTCGATCAGATGCTCCAGAGCGATATGCCTTTTCTCATTCTCGGTATAGCTTGAAACCTCGATGATCTCCATGCGGTCGAGAAGCGGTCGCGGGATCGTCTGCGTGGAGTTGGCCGTGCAGATAAAAAGCACCTCGGACAGATCGATGGGGATCTCCAGATAATGATCCGAAAAACGGCTGTTCTGCTCAGAATCAAGCACCTCCAGCAGGGCGGAAGAAACATCTCCCTTATAGTCGCTTGAGACCTTATCGATCTCATCAAGCAGCATCAGAGGATTTTTCACGCCGGCATTTTTTAATTCGGTGGCGATCCTTCCGGGCATGGCGCCGATATACGTCCGACGATGTCCCCGGATCTCCGCCTCGTCCCGGACACCGCCGAGACTCAAACGAATGTATTTTTTCTCCAATGCTCTGGCCACGGAACGCGCAATGGAAGTCTTGCCGGTACCCGGCGGCCCCACCAGACAAATGATGGGCGAATCTCCCTTTTTGGTCAGGGTACGCACCGCCAAAAACTCAAGCATGCGTTCCTTAACCTTCGTCAGACCGTAATGATCCTCATCCAGGATCCGTTTGGCATTGGCAAGGTCCTCATTGTCCACGGACATCTTATCCCAGGGCATCTCCAAAAGCGTCTCGATATACCCCCGGGAAACCGCCGCCTCGGAGGAACCGCTGCTTAAATTTTTAAAACGGCGGATCTCCTTGCGGATCTTCTCCTTGACCTCCTCGGGTGCAAGAAGCTCCTCTACGGACTTCTCAAATCCTTCCACTTCCTCATCGGTATTATCCTCTCCGAGCTCCTCACGGATCACCTTGATCTGGGAGCGCAGAAAATAATCCCGCTGATTTTTCTCCATCTGCTCCTTGACCTTCTTGTCAAGCTGCAGACGGATCGCGTGCATTTCCATCTCCTCTTCCATCTTGGTCAAAAGGAACATGGCCGCACTGCGAAGCGTTGCCTTCTCCAAAAGTTCCTGCCTCTTGTCATAATCAAAGGGCAGATTGTTCGCAACATGATAAATCGCACGATACAGATCGGTCATAGAAGCAATATCATGCAACAAAACGCCTTCAAGCTCACCCTTCATGGTGGAATACGCCGACACCGCATCCTTGATGCTGCGCAGGTAAACCTTTTCCTCGTCATAAGTCAGGTCATTCATGCCCTCCGGCGTCAGACAGTAAACCTCCGCAGTGGCGTAGGTGCTGCCGTATTCCACCTCCCCGATCCTTGCGGCGGTCTTGCCTTCCACAAGTACACGGATGAGATTGTTCTGCAATTTGATAACCTGCTTTACAACGCAAACGACCCCGGTACGATACAATCCCTCCACGGGAGGGTTCTCCTCGTCAGGGTCAACCTGGGTCACCAAAAAGATCTGTTCGTCCGAGAGCATCGCCTGCTCCACCGCCTTGATGGAGCGCTCCCGGCTTACATTAAAGTGTGCCAGGGTACCCGGCAGTACCGTCAGGGACCGCAGGGCAACCATGGGCAGATTTTTCATTTCTTCGTTCATGCTTCTCCTTAAGCGCTTCTGGAAGTGATCACCGACTCTCCTCCGGTCTCCACCGTTTCCTCCGTGATCACGCATTCCTCGATCTGCTCATCGGAAGGAATGTGATACATCAGATCCATCAGTACGCTTTCCATAATGGCGCGAAGTCCGCGGGCACCGGTCTTTCTCTCGATCGCAAGCTTTGCGATCTTTTCCAGCGCGCCCTTTTCAAACTTCAGCTTTACACCGTCAAGCTCAAACAATTTGGTATACTGCTTTACCAGAGAATTCTTCGGCTCCTTCAGGATCCTGACAAGCGCCTCCTCATCCAGCGAATCCAGTGATACCGTCACGGGCACACGGCCCACAAACTCGGGGATCATGCCGTATTTGACCAGATCCTGCGGAAGCAGGGATTTTAAAATCTTGGCATCATCCGTGTTATTCTTATCACGGATCTCTGCGCCGAATCCCATGGAACTGTTATCCATACGGCTGTCGATCAGTTTCTCGATGCCTTCAAACGCGCCGCCGCAGATAAACAGGATATTGGTGGTGTCAATCTGCAAAAGCTCCTGATGCGGATGCTTTCTGCCGCCCTGGGGCGGTACGGATGCCACCGTTCCCTCAAGGATCTTTAAGAGCGCCTGCTGTACGCCTTCGCCGGAAACATCACGGGTGATGGAAGGATTCTCGCTTTTACGTGTGATCTTGTCGATCTCATCAATATAGATGATACCGCACTGCGCCTTCTCGATATCATAATCCGCCGCCTGGATCACCTTCAGCAAAATATTCTCCACGTCCTCGCCCACATAGCCGGCCTCCGTCAGCGCCGTCGCATCGGCAATGGCAAAGGGTACGTTTAACATTCTCGCCATGGTCTGCGCCAAAAGCGTCTTGCCACAACCCGTCGGCCCCAAAAGAAGGACATTCGATTTTTGCAATTCCACATCCAGCTCCTCGCCGGACATCACGCGCTTGTAATGATTGTAAACCGCCACGGAGAGTACCTTCTTGGCCTCATCCTGTCCGATGACATAATCATCCAGAAAAGCCTTCATCTCCTCCGGCTTCATCAGGTTGATCTCCAGGGAAGATTTGTTTTTATAATCCTGCTCAAATTCCTCATCCACGATCTCCGCGCAGATGTCCACGCATTCATCGCAGATGTATGCTCCGTTCGGGCCTGCGATCAGCCGCCTTACCTGCGACTGGGTCTTTCCGCAAAAGGAGCATCTTACGGTCTTGGAATCTGTTGTTTTCGGCATAATATCACCTCTTTTATAGATTTTGCAAGGAGTTTTCACCTTGCCCTTTGTATGACGACAGGGACAGCCGGTAAACCGTTCGCTGTCCCTTCATCTTAGGATCTGTTTGTAATTACACTGTCAATGATACCATACTGCAGAGCTTCCTCTGCCGTCATATAGTTGTCACGCTCGGTATCCGCGGCGATCACATCAAAAGGCTGTCCCGTATTCTCCGCAAGGATACGATTTAAACGTTCCTTGGTCGCAAGGATATTCTTGGCCACGATCTCGATATCCGTCGCCTGTCCCTTGGCACCGCCGGAAGGCTGATGAATCATGATCTCCGCATTGGGAAGAGCATAACGCTTGCCCTTGGCGCCGCCGGCAAGAAGGAACGCGCCCATGCTGGCTGCCAGACCGATACAGGTCGTGGAAACATCACACTTGATATAATTCATGGTATCATAGATCGCCAGTCCCGCCGTTACCTGTCCGCCCGGACTGTTGATATACAGATGGATATCCTTTGCCGGATCCTCCGACTCCAGATACAGCAACTGTGCTACGATAAGGGCCGACGTCGTCTCGTTGACCTCCTCACCGAGAATGATGATCCTGTCCTTGAGCAACCGTGAGAAAATGTCGTAGGAACGTTCTCCGCGGCTGTTTTGCTCAATGACATAAGGCATACTGCTCATAGATTTTCCTCCGTCCCGGGGATTGCCTTCCCCGTTCGTTATTCTGCTTTTTCGGCATCCGCTTTCTTGGTTGTCTTCTTTGCAGTGGTCTTCTTGGTTGCCGGCTTCTTGGTCTCTTTGCCGTCGGAAGCCTTATCGTCCTTGTCCGCTGCCTTCTCGGAAGCCTTCTTCGTCGTCTTCTTGGC
>CAJOPA010000103.1 GCA_905236235.1 uncultured Eubacterium sp.
GTTGCACATTATAAGAGCATGGTGAAAAATTACTGGAAAGCGCAGAAGAATTTTTCCTACGAGTGCGGCGTGATCGTCAAGGCCATCGAGCCGGACGGCGTGATCTATGAGGACCATGAGGGTCATGAAAAAAAGAGAACGTGCAAGGATGTACTTCTCTCGGTGGGCGCGCGGCCCCTTGCCGAAGAGGCAATGGAATTTGCCGGATGCGCCAAGAGGATGTTTGTGATAGGCGATGCCGAAAAGGTTGCCAATGTGCAGAAAGCCATGCGTAGCGCCTATGGAATAGCAGTAAGTTTATAGGAGGACAAAAACATGAAATTTGCCGGAAAATTTTCTTTCCTTTCCGACACCCCCAGTGGCAAGAGAGAAACCATTCTTGCGATCAGGGAAGAACAGAGAGGGTATGAGGGGGAGATCATCTCTTCTCACGGAGGCTGCGAGATCATGCAGAATGTTGTCGTAACGGATGACAGCTTTTCCTGCGCAGCCATGGTAGGCCCGTGCCTGCAGACCATCACCATTCGCGTGGTGGGCGACAACCAATTTGAAGGAACGGTGAAGGTCGTGAAGGACGACGGAAGCGTGGATGAGATCAAGGCGGAGGATATCAAATTCTCCCCCAAGAAGCTCAGAGCCCTTATCCTGTATGCGACCATGACCAAAAACACCGAAAAGATCGCCAAGGCGATGGAGGAGTCTTTCAAGCATTACAAGTGGGAGACCAAGCTTTTCCGTATGACGTTAAAGAAGTCGGATTGGGAAGGCCAGCAGGATGAACTCTATTTTGACGACTATGACGTGATCTGCCTGGGTTCCCCCATCGTTGCGGGATATCCGCTGACCGTGGTCAACAAGGTATTTTCCCTTGGCGCCGGCGGCGAGCTGGAGAGAAACGTGCAAAAGCAGGTAGACGGCGGCGGCGGATTTAAGATGACATCCGAAACCATGAAGGGCGAGGCTGCGCATTTTGACGAAGAAGGCCCCGGTGGCCCAGGTGGTCCGGGAGGCCCCGGCGGTCCGGGAGGTCCGGGAGGCCCCGGTGGTCCGCAGGGTGGCCCGCCGCCAAAGGAGATCGGCGCATGGTGGAGAAGAAGAAGCTGCGCTTATCCGGGTGGTCCTTCGGGAGAAAATTATCAGCCCCTGGGTGTGGTATTTACCACTTACGGCGGCGGATTCTTCGGATCCAACGAGTCGCTTGCAACCCTGGCTGCGTTAAAGCTCTTCTTAGAGTTAAACAACGTCACCGTGATCGGTCAGTTTGCATGCTGCGGTAAGGAATTTGGCCCGGCAGGACTTGCCGAGGGTGAAAAGCCGCGTCTGATGGGCCCCGGAGAGATCGCAGATCCTGCCATCTACGAGACGGAGGACGGTCAGAAGATCACGGCATCCTACTTCTTCCACGGACAGCCCTGGGAGCATCCCAACGATCGCGATGTCTTAAAGGCAAAGGCGTTGATCTGCGATATCGTTGAGGATATGTTTATGACCTACGACGGCAAGAGAGCACAGGTTTGCTCCTGCTATACATCGATCTCCTAAGCGGGATTCGCATGTATTAACTATTTACGCACCGGGTGCATATCGTTTTCATGCCAAGATTTTCGATCTGTGCCCGGGCGTAGTTTTTAAGAGGACAGGGATATGAAGAAATATACCATGCTGCTTTCCCCCATCAAGGTGGGAAGCAAAACATTAAAAAACAGAGTGGCATCGGCTCCCCGCGGCGGCGTGTGGAACGAAGAGCCGGGCAACGACCATACGGATCCCGAGCAGATCGCGGACGCCGTGGCAAAGTGCCGCGGAGGCGTCTGTATCTATGAGATCGGAGAAACGGCGGTTTCTCCCTCGGGCGGAAGAGGCGCAAATGAGTTTTATGACTTCTCGGATTTTTCCGAGGGGCATATGTTGAGATATACGGAATATGCGGAGGCGATCCATGCAAACGGTGCGCTTGCCATGGTGGAACTGTGCCATATGGGTGCGGCCAAGCCGGAGAGCGAGGAGGGTGCGCCTGCGTTCGGACCTTCGGAGTGTGTCAATGAATCCGGCGAAAAGGTCACCGCGATGACCGAAGAGGATATCCGAAAGACCGTGGAAGCATTTGCCGATGCGGCGTATTTTATGCAAAAGGCGGGTTTTGACGGCGTCAATATCCATTGCGGACACGGGTGGCTGATTCATCAGTTTTTGTCACCGAGATATAACAAGAGAACGGATGATTTTGGCGGAAGTATCGAAAACCGCAGCCGCCTGGGCGTAATGATCGCAGACGCCATCCGTGCAAAATGCGGCAAAGATTTTGTGATCGAGGCCAGAGTTTCCGGACGGGAAAACATGCCGGGAGCCTATACCGATGAGGACATCGTGGCTTTTTGCGAGATCATGGAAAGCCATATCGATCTGATCCATGTATCCGCGGGCGTTTACCAGAAACCCATGGAGACGCTACAAAACTCCACGCTCTATGATGCGCACGGATGCAATGTCGAGATGGCGGAAAAGATCAAAAAAGCCGTCTCCATCCCTGTGGCCGTGGTAGGCGGCATCAACGATCCGGACGACGCCGAGGCGTGGATCCAAGCCGGAAAATGCGATATCGTGGTGCTCTGCAGACAGCTGCAGGCTGATCCCGCTTTTGAGAAAAAAGCGCAGGAAGGAAAGGAAGCCCAGATCCGCAAGTGCCTGCGTTGCATGCGCTGCTATCCGGGACCTTTTGAAGAAGCGATGGAAGAGCTTGGTGGGGAGTTTCCGGAGGGATGCTCCGTCAATCCCTATCTGCTCCACTTTGATCTGTCAGACGCGCCGGAGGCGGAAAATAAGAAAAACATCCTCGTGGTCGGCGGCGGCGTAGGCGGTATGCAGACCGCGATCACGGCGAGAAAGCGCGGTCATCGTGTGACGCTCGTTGAAAAGTCCGACAGACTCGGCGGTAACTTAAATTTTGCAAAAGACGATAAGGACAAATACGATCTGTATGCGCTCGCACAGTCCATGGAGGCTGAGGTGCGCGCGGCGGATGTTCGTGTACTTCTTAAGACGGAGGCGGACGCAAAGATGATGGAGGACTATGATGCGGTGGTGATCGCCATCGGTTCGTCTCCGTTGCTGCCGCCCATTCCGGGGATCGATCGGACGATGGCCGGGATGGATGCTTACAAGCCGAATGCGGTGATCGGCAAGAAGGTCGTGATGCTCGGCGGCGGCCTGGTCGGCGCAGAGACGGCGGTGCATCTGTCTAGGGCTGGTCACGAGGTGACGATCGTGGAGATGCAGGATGCCCTTGCACCGGATGCTTACCGGTTGCATAAGCATAAGCTTCGCCAGATCATCGAGGCAGATGATCATATTACGGTGCGCCTTGGCGCCAAGTGCCTGGAGATCACGGAGACGGGCGTAAAGATCGAGGAAGGCGGCAGAGAAGAGGTGATTGCTGCCGATACGGTGATCGCGGCGCTCGGCATGAAGGCCAATCCGACGGAGGCACTTGAGGAAGCTGCCAAAGCCGCTGGCAAACCCTGTTTTCTTATCGGTGATTGCAAGCGGGCACGCAAGATCTTTGATGCGATCGATGAGGGCTTCCTTTGCGCCATGGAGCTGTAGATCACGTGCGATATCGGTGAAAAAAACATTTGATTTTTTGAAATTTCGCCGATATAATGCGAATGTTGTAATTGAAAAAGAAACGATAAAGACAATAAATGTCACCCATCCACTGTCAGACGGATCGGGCATTTATTGTCTTTTTTGTTGTTATGGCAAAGGAGGTAACAATATGCCGGAAACAAAGGGAGAATCCCTGGTCTTTACAGCCCTTA
>CAJOPA010000104.1 GCA_905236235.1 uncultured Eubacterium sp.
GACTGGGGCAAGGAATACCTGGATTACATCCTTTCCGCCAAAGTTGTGGATAGTCTCGAGGAAGCCATCACGCACATCAACACTTATAACACCGGGCATTCCGAAGCTATTATCACGCAGGATTATGCACACGCCATGCAGTTTCTTGATGAGATCGATGCGGCGTGCGTCTATGTCAATGCTTCCACGCGTTTTACGGACGGAGGAGAGTTTGGATTTGGCGCGGAGATCGGTATCAGCACGCAAAAACTGCATGCCAGAGGTCCCATGGGTCTTGAGGCACTGACCACGACCAAGTATATCATCCTCGGAAACGGACAGGTCCGCCCGTAAGGTAAGAAAGCCCGACTTTTGCCTGACAGCCCGTTATGCGGGAATGACATAAAGACGCCCTTGAAATAACATTACCGGAGTGATTGACTACCCAAAACAATTTTTTTAAAATAAAAAAAATAAAAAAATATAAAACGGAGGAAAATGATGAGTAGAGAAACCATTAGCTTAGACAGCCGTTCGGATGTAAAGCTTGGACGTTATTTGGATAAATATATCCGACGTATTCAGGCTACCCCGACCGGAGTCTGTCCCATCGGCTTGCAGTTATCTTTATTGCAGGCTTCTCATGCACAGACCTGCGGGAAATGTGTACCCTGTCGCGACGGCCTTGGTCAATTGGAGGAATTGATCATGGATGTTCTGGATGGTGTGGCTTCCATGGACACCCTGGATCAGATTCGTTCTCTTGCGGAGAATATTCGCGACACGGCAGACTGCGCCATCGGTTATGATGCCGCAGCCATGGTCTTGGAAGGCCTGGATGAATTCTATGATGAATATGAATCCCATGTTGTATACGGCGTCTGTCCCGATGCGGGAGAGCAGACCGTACCCTGTAAGACGGAATGTCCTGCACACGTAAGGATTCCGGAGTACGTAGCGCTTGTCGGAGAAGGCAGATATGAGGATGCCATCAAGGTGATCCGCGAGGACAATCCGTTCCCGACGGCCTGCGCCATGATCTGCGAGCATCCCTGTGAGGCAAAATGTCGTCGTCAGATCATCGACAGCCCCATCAATATCCGTGGCATCAAAAAGATGGCCGTGGACAGTGTGGCATCCGACAAAGTTGCCGTTCCCAATCGCCTGCCGGATACCGGCAAGAAGGTAGCCGTGATCGGTGGTGGTCCGTCCGGACTGACCGCAGCGTACTTCCTGGCTCTGATGGGTCATCAGGTGACTGTATTTGAAGAAAAGAAGGAACTGGGCGGTATGCTCCGCTACGGTATCCCGGCATACCGTTTCCCGAGAGAGAGACTGGATGAGGATATCCGCGCCATTCTTTCCGTTGGAAATATCGAGGTAAAGACCGAGACCAATATCGGAGATAAAGATGCGATCGCAAAGATCAAAGCAGACTATGATGCCATGTATGTTGCCATCGGTGCACATACCGAAAAGGGCCTGCGTATCGATAATGTAAATGCCAAGGGCGTATTCTCTGCCGTTAATATCCTTCGGGAGATCGGCAACGGCAATTATCCTGATTTTTCAGGCAAGAAAGTCGTTGTTGTCGGCGGCGGTAATGTGGCAATGGACTGCGCAAGAACGGCGATCCGTTCCAAGGCTGATTCCGTAAGTATCGTATACCGCAGACGTCAGGATGACATGACTGCTCTTGCAAGCGAGGTAGAGAGTGCCGTAGCGGAAGGTATCGAACTGGTAACTCTGTATGCACCCGTTGGTGTGGAAGTGGATGCAGCAGGCAACTGCACCGGTTTAAAGGTACAAAAGCAGATGATTGGTACGCATGATGCCGCAGGCAGACCTGCTCCGGTAAATGCTTCCTGTGATCCTGAGGTGATCGCATGTGACATCATCCTGATCGCTGTAGGCCAGGATATTGTTTCCGAACCCTTTGAAGCATTCGGTATGCCTACCAACCGTAAGGCCTTTGTTGCAGGTGAAGATCTCAGCGTAGAAGGCATGGACGGTGTATTTGTCGGCGGAGACTGCCAGACCGGTCCCAAGACCGTGATCCGTGCCATTGCGGCAGGTAAGGTTGCGGCTTATAATATCGACGATTATCTTGGATTCAGCCATGAGCTTGTATCCGAGGTGGTTGTACCCAATGCAAAACAGAACAATACGACTCCTACAGGAAGAGTCAATATCGCAGAAAGAGAAGCACGGGTTCGCTCGAAGGATTTCGCCTGCGTAGAGGTTCCCATGAGCGAAGAGGAAGCAAAGCAGGAATGCGGCAGATGCTTACGATGCGATCATTTTGGCTGCGGAACACTGGAAGGAGGTAGAGTATAATGGCAACGTTAAAGATCAATAACAGAGAGGTTACCGTAAAAGACGGTACCACCATTCTCGGTGCGGCTGCCATGGCAGGTATTCAGATCCCGACCCTCTGCTTCTTGAAGGATATCAATGAAGTAGCGGCCTGCAGAGTCTGCATTGTGGAAGTGGAAGGTTCTTCCAAACTTGTGGCTGCATGTAATACGGTAGCGGAGGACGGTATGGTGATTTATACCAATTCTCCCCGTGTACGTGCTGCAAGAAAGACCAACGTACAGTTGATCTTGGCCAACCATGATTATCATTGCGCAACCTGCGTACGTTCCGGTAACTGCGCATTGCAGAGCCTGGCCAACGATCTTGGTATCACGGAAGTGCCGTTTTATGAAGGATGCGCGGAAGAAGAGTGGAATCCGGATATTCCGCTGATCCGTGATGCATCCAAATGTATCAAATGTATGCGCTGCGTCAGCGTATGTAATAAGATCCAGAACATGCAGGTATGGGACTTAAAGTCCAACGGCCTGAATGCGGAGATCAAAGTCAAAGGCGGACAGCGCCTCGAAGCTGTGGAATGCGCAATGTGCGGACAGTGTATTACGCATTGCCCGGTTGGCGCATTAAAAGAGCGTGATGATACGCAGCGTGTCATCGATGCCATCAACGATCCCGAAGTGATCACGCTGGTTCAGATCGCACCGGCCGTTCGTGCGGCTTGGGGTGAGACCCTTGGCTTAAGCCGTGATCGCGCGACGGTAAAGCGTCTCGTTTCTGCGATGCGCAAGATGGGTATCGATTATATCTTTGATACGAATTTCACCGCCGATCTTACGATCATGGAGGAAGGTACCGAGTTTATCAATCGTTTCACCCATAAAGACGAATACAAGTGGCCCATGTACACGTCCTGCTGCCCGGGCTGGGTTCGTTTCTTAAAGAGCCAGTATCCGGAGCAGACGAGTCAGCTTTCCACGGCAAAGAGCCCGCAGCAGATGTTTGGTGCGCTTGCAAAATCTTACTATGCAAAGCTGATGAACGTGGATCCCAACAAGATCTTCTCCATCTCGGTGATGCCCTGTACCGCCAAGAAGCATGAATGCGATATCCCCATCATGAATGATGCGGGTGCCGGCAGGGATGTGGATGTGGTATTAACCACCCGTGAGATCGATCGTTTGATCAAAGCGGAGCAGATCATCCCCGAGCTTTTGGAAGAGGAAGAATTTGACAGACCTCTGGGAACCGGTTCCGGTGCGGCCGTGATCTTCGGTGCAACCGGCGGCGTTATGGAAGCTGCGCTTCGTACCGTATATGCAGTACTCGAAGGCAAAAATCCCGAGCCCGATGCTTTCGCAGTAGTCCGTGGACAGGACGGTATCCGTGAGGCAGAGGTGGATATTGCGGGCAATCATGTAAAAGCAGCGGTTGTCAGCGGACTTGGCAATACCCGCAGACTGATGGAGCAGATCAAGAAGGGTGAGAAGTATTATGATTTCGTCGAAGTCATGGCTTGCCCGGGCGGATGCGCCGGCGGTGGCGGACAGCCGATCTGTGACGGCGTAGAGCTTGCGGATGTTCGTGGTCAGAAGCTTTATCAGATCGACAGTGAGAATCCGCTTCGTTTCTCCCATGAGAATCCGGATGTTCAGGATGCTTACAAGAACTACTTTGAAGAACCCTTATCGCATGTTTCACATAAGCTTCTTCATACGGATCATGACGGCTGGAAGATGCCGAATGAAGCTTAAATTTAGTTTGGATCTTTATCTGAGATATCAAAACAAGGCGCCGGGGTTGGCGTCTTGTTTTTTGCTTCCGTTGTATTTATAATTTTTACAGATGCTTTGGATGATTTAAAAAGAAGGAAGGAGGAGAAGGAATGGGTTTAAATGATACGCCTTCTTCGGAGCGTGTACATATCGGATTTTTCGGCCGGAGAAATGCCGGGAAATCAAGCGTCATGAATGCGGTTTGCGGACAGCAGATCGCGGTGGTTTCCGATGTCAAGGGAACGACGACCGATCCCGTATTAAAGGCCATGGAGCTCTTGCCCTTGGGACCGGTGACGATGATGGATACCCCCGGGATCGATGATGAAGGGGAGCTCGGTGCTTTGCGTGTAAAGCGCAGTTATCAGATCTTAAACAAAACCGACATCGCGGTGTTGGTCGTGGATGCACGTTTGGGCATGACCGAGGAAGATGAGGCCATGCTTCAAAAGATCCGGGACAAAAACATTCCGCATTTGATCGTTTTTAACAAAACGGATCTGCTTGAGGGAGAGATCACGGAGGAAGATATTCCCCGCCTTACTGCGGGAAAAGCAGGGCAAACAAAGGTATGCTTTGTCAGTGCAGAAAGCGGCGAAGGCATCCATGATCTAAAAGAGACCATTGCCGCCATCGGTTTGGTCCCCGAAGGGGAAAAACACCTGGTATCCGATCTGATCAAACCGCTTGATACGGTCGTGCTCGTGGTGCCCGTGGATAAGGCGGCACCAAAGGGGAGACTTATCCTTCCGCAGCAGCAGACGATCCGCGACCTGTTGGAGGGCGGCGCGATCACGGTGGTGGTGAAAGATACGGAGCTAAAAGATACGCTTGAGAAGTTGGCAACCCCGCCTAAGCTTGTGATCACGGACAGTCAGGTGTTCGGACCTGTGGGTAAGATCGTGCCCGAGGATGTGCTTTTAACCTCTTTTTCCATCCTGTTTGCGCGTTATAAAGGCAATCTCGCCACCCTTGTCAAAGGCGTGGCGGCCGTGGAGGATCTTAAAGACGGCGACACGATCCTGATCTCCGAAGGTTGCACGCATCACAGGCAGTGTGACGACATCGGTACGTACAAGATCCCGAAGTGGCTTGCGGAGTATACGGGGAAGGATATCCGGATCGCGACCACATCCGGCGTGGAATTTCCCGAGGATCTGTCCCCCTATCGCATGGTGATCCATTGCGGCGGATGCACACTTAATGAGAGGGAAGTCAAGTATCGCATCGCCTGCGCCGAGGATCAGGGGGTTCCCATTACGAATTACGGGATTTTCATATCCTATGTCCATGGGATCTTAAAGAGAAGCGTGAAGGTCATGCCCGATATTTACAAGCTTCTTCCGTGATCTTTGTGTAAATGGCACAAAAATGGAGAGTTTAATTGCCAATTTTTTAACAAATATTGTGAAATGATTTTACGGATGATAAAATAGAAATGTTGTATATGGCTTTTCTTTTTACGAAGATTGCAGAAGCAATTTTGGAAAGGGTCAAATAAAAACAGGAGGTATGTATTTTGGAAAACAAGCAGACGGTTCCTTTTAAGGGAACAAAAGAGCAGGAAGAACAGCTTGCTGCCGTTATCGCTGCCCGGAAGAACGACAAGGGCGCTCTGATGCCGATCATGCAGAAGGCACAGGAGATCTACGGTTATCTTCCCTATGAAGTGCAGAAGATGATCTCGGATCAGATGAATGTACCCATGGCTAAGATTTACGGTGTTGCAACGTTCTATTCGCAGTTCAATCTCTATCCGAAGGGAGAGTATCAGATCTCTGTCTGTCTCGGTACGGCATGCTATGTCAAAGGCTCCGGACAGATCTATGAGAAGCTCATGGAGGAGCTGGGGATTGAAGGCGGACAATGTTCCGCAGACGGTAAATTCTCCCTGGATGCATGTCGTTGTATCGGCGCATGCGGCCTTGCACCCGTTATGATGATCAATGATGATGTATACGGTAAACTGACCGTTGATCAGGTGGGTGAGATTCTGAAGAAGTATGCATAGGAGGATATCATGAAATCATTAGAAGAATTAAAGGCAATCCGGGACAAAATGCAAGCGCCTTTGGGACTGACCGATGACGCTCCCGTACGTGTGGTGGTAGGTCTTGCTACCTGTGGGATCGCCAGCGGTGCGAAGCCGGTTTATGACGCCATAAGTGATGCGGTTGCCTCCAAGAACATTTCCAACGTTTCCGTTCTGCAGACCGGATGCATCGGACTCTGCCAGTATGAGCCGATCGTGGAAGTATTGCAGCCCGGAAAAGATAAAGTGACTTACGTAAAGATGACCCCCGAGAAGGCGGTCCGTGTGGTAGAGGAGCATTTGGCAAAAGGTACGCCCATTGCCGAATACACCTTGAGTTCTGATAATATGTAGTGGAGGAGAAAAATTATGGCTGCTTCCTTTGAAGGTATCAAACCTTTAAAAGATACAAATTTTTATAAGCACCAGCAGAGAATTGCGCTTCGCAATTGTGGTGTGATCGATCCCGAAAATATCGA
>CAJOPA010000105.1 GCA_905236235.1 uncultured Eubacterium sp.
CTTGTGGCAGAAAGGAATTGTCATGTGAGACAGAGACCTGTGCTGTGTGCTATGATAAACAGTATAAAGGAAGCAATAAAATAATGAAAGAGGAGGAATGTATGCCGAGTAAAGAATTTTTGGAATATGCGGACCGGATCCCGAAGGAACCGCCTTTGGGGATGCAGGATGCAGGCGATCCCATCCCGGAGGAGTTTGCCGATCTTCCGCTTCCGATCCTTCCGCCGCATTTTCGGGCGCCGGTGCCGGAGCTTTCCCCCGGTTTTACGGGCGGCGAGATAGAGCTTTGCGGTGTGCGGGGGCTGTATGCGGATGCTGAGGACACGATCAAAGGGGCGGCCTTTTTGCATATTCACGGCGGCGGTTTTACCATAGGAAGCGCCATGGAGGCCGTCGGCTTGCTGGAGCACTTTGTTAAGGAAACGCATCTTGCGTCTTATTCCGCAGACTATCGACTGGCGCCGTATGCCCGCTATCCGGAGCCTTTGGAGGATTGTCTTCAATTTTATAAAGGACTTTTGGAGAAAGGCTATACCGGGATCGTTCTCGGAGGGGAGAGCGCCGGTGCAAGCCTGGTGCTGTCGCTTGCCCATGCTATTCGCAAGGCGGGGCTTCCCGAGCCCATCGCGCTGTGGTGTTCTTCGCCGGTAGCGGAGATCGATTTTGCCGACAGGGAGATCTCCTATACGGATATGTTTTCCGAGACCTGCAAGGAGCTTTGCCGGGTGTATTGCCCGGGGGCGGATCTGCACGAGCCGCTGCTTTCGCCGTACTACGGAGATTTTACGGACTTTCCGCCGCTGTTTTTGCAGGCGGGGAGTACGGAGAGCCTGTCCTACGGGATCATCCGTGTTTTGGATAAGGCAGCCAAAGCCGGCAATGAAGTGCATTTTCATATGGGAAAAGACATGCCGCACACGTTTGCCATGGATTTTGGCAAATATCCGGAGGCGACGGAGGCGATGCGCGAGATCGTATCCTTCGTGAATTACCAAGTAAAAATGCACGGATTTGCGCCGTGATACGGCGGAATGTTTGTTGAAAAAGCCAAAAAGCGAATTTACTTTTATGTGCTTGTGTAGTAAAATTTTACTGTACTGTAGGGGATGCAGTACATGTTTGATTGAGATGTATTTGTTAGGAGGAATCATTTGTGAGTGAGAAGAAGTCCGGCTGGTTTGAAAAGGCCGACCATGTTATTGTGACGATCTTTAAGGGATTGTCGCAGCTTTCTTGCGCATTTCTGATCGGGATCATGATCGTTGCCTTCTTTAATGTATTGGGCGAAAAGATCTTTCATCACGGGATCCCGATGTCTACCGAGCTGATCACGTATTTCCATGTACCTGTCGTATTTTGCGCAGTGTCGTATGTCACCATGGATCCGGGACATACGAGGATCGATCTGTTGTCGAGCCGTTTGCCGGCCGGTCTGCAGAAGGTGATCCTGATTATCGGCGATCTGATCGGATGCGGTATTTGTGTATTTGTAGCTTATCAGGGTATTCTTCGTATGAATCTTGCGATCGAGAGACATACCCGGAGTTCAACGACCGGTGCGGGATTCCATATCTGGCCGTTTATCCTGATCTTTGTCATCGGATTTATTCTTTTGTCCATTTCTTTCTTGTGGCACATCGTTCGCTTATGCCATGACCGGGGAGATAGACCTAAGCCCACCGGGTTCGTGGAAGGAGAAGAAGGTGCGCCCGCACCTGCAAATGAGGAAGGAGTGGAGTCATGACACAATCTGCAGTTATCGGTCTTATTGTTTTCGTGATCATGATGATCATGATCTTTGCGGGTGTGCCGGTATTTATTTCCATGCTTACCTGCGCGGCCCTGGGCTTCCTTTGGATCTCCAACTGGAGCCCGACGGTACTTTTTACAAAATTCAGAACGGCGCCGTTTGATCTGGCGGCCAATTACACTTATGCGGTGCTGCCGATGTTCATGTTGGTCGGGTCGCTGGCCGGAGACACGGGGATTGCCAGCGGCGCATTTAAGTCCATGCATACGTGGCTCGGCAGGATCAAGGGCGGTCTGCTCTTTACCGTCGTTGCGGCCAATGCCGTATTCGGTGCCTGCTCCGGTTCTTCCGTAGCCGGCAATATCGTATTCGGTAAGCTTTCTCTTCCGGAGCTGGAGGAGAAGGGTTACAGCAAGAAGTATTCTCTCGGATGTATTGCGGCATCCGGCGCATTATCCACATTGATCCCGCCGTCGATGGCGATCATCATGTACTGTATGATCTCGCCCATTACCATGAGCGTCGGTACGGCGTTGATGTGCGGTGTGATCCCGGGACTTTTGGTAGCTTTCATGCTTTGCGTGACGATCCGTATCATCGGGCGTATCCATCCGGATGCGATCCCGCCCGGAGGCGGCGAGAAGGTCCCCATGAAGGAAAAGTTAAAAACGCTGACCCTGCTGATCCCCATCATCTGCCTGTTCGGTCTGATCATCGGCGGTACGTTTGCGGGATGGTTTACGGCAACCGTAGGTGGAGCCGTAGGCGCTATGGCGGTTGTTGTGTATGCCCTTGTGAAAAAGCTTCCGCTGAAGCACATCTGGAAGTGTATCTGGGAGGCAGCCACCATGGAGGCTGGCGTATTCCCCATCATCATTTCCGGTCAGCTTTTCGGATCCTTTATCGCCATGACGGGATTGGCTTCCCAGCTTGCTAAGCTGATCGCCACCGTAAATGCACCGAGATTTTTCATCTTTATGCTGGTGGTTGTGCTTTATATTTTCTGCGGATGCGTTATGGATATCGTTTCCATTATCATCATTACGGTACCGGTGGTATTCCCGGTATTAAACGCCGTAGGATACAGTCCGTACGTACTGGTTATCACGCTGTGCTTTATGTGCGAGATCGCCGGCCTGACACCGCCGATCGGCATGAACGTATTTGCCACATCCAATGCATTGCGTATCAATCCCAGTGAGATCTTTAAGGGCGTGATCCCCTACTTTATCTGTGAAGTGGCGGTGGTAATGTTCCTTGCACTTTTCCCGGATGTGATCCTGATCCTTCCGAGATTACTGGGGGCTTCGGTATAACCGAGGGGAGACTATGGTGGTTACGTCCACGGGGGACGTCCATATATGAAAAATTTTCAGGAGGTATGAAAATGAAGAAAATGAAACTTGTGTCCATGCTGTTGACGCTTGTGATGGTAGTTTCCATGTTCGCAGCATGCGGACAGGCTGCCGACAATGGTTCCGACAGCACTGACGACAACACGGCAGCTACGGAAGATGCAGGCGGCAGCGATGCTGCACCGGCCGGTGACACGGCAGGGGTTGATCCGTTGGAGATTACCTTTACCACCACTTTTAATGAGACCGAGACCGGTGGTCTGATCCTCAAGAAGTTCGAAGAGGTTCTTGCCGAGGAGTCCGGCGGTGCCATCACCGTGAACTTCCTTTGGGGTGGTACGGCATATGACACCATGGCTGAGCTTGATGCTGTAGCTGACGGTTCCGCTGACATGTGCGCATTGGGACATATGCCCCATATCGACGTGCTGAACTATCTTGCATTCCCCGGATTCGCACCCGGATCCCCGGAGAACGCTACCGCTTACTTTGAGTATCTGATGTTTGAGAACGAAGAGACCTCCGCTCTGATCCAGGGCGAGGCTGAGGCTCTTGGTATCAAATATCTGAATATCGTTGCCGGCGGCGCAAACGCATTCTGCACCACCTATGAATTCACCGATCTTGATTCTATGATCGCAGGCTCCAAGTCCTTTGGTAACATGGATGCTGCAATCTTCGAGTATCTTGGATTCCAGGTATCCGCAGTAGGCCCCGGCGATACGTTTACCGCACTTGACAACGGCCAGATCGACTCCACGCAGATGGGTCTTGCGCCGATGGTATCCATGGGCTGGTATGAAGTTGCAAAGTATTGGGCACTTGACGGTACCTACACCGCAGGTAACCCCTTCACCGTTAACCTTGCATGGTGGAACGGCCTGACCGCTGCACAGCAGGAGTGCATCCAGACCGCAGCAGATGCGGCAGCTGAGTTTTCCGCTGAGTCCTACACCAAGGACATCGAGGGTGATGTGCAGACTGTTGAAGAAGCTACCGGCAATGCGTTCGTAGTTCTTTCCGATTCCGATATCGACAGATTCTGGGAAGCTTGCTTCGAAGCCAAGGCTGCAAGCGCAATCGCAACTGCAAAAGAGAATGGTAAAGACGAAGGTATGGTTACCATCTTAAAGGCAGCAGCAGAGTTTACCGATTATGATTGGGAAGTTCCGGCTGAGTATCAGTAGGTTGTATACCTGAAAAGGTAAACATAGAAACCCCTCTCCTGCGTGGAGAGGGGTTTTTTATATACAAAAAGGACGGATAAATCAGCAGAAAACTATTGCACAAAGAACTAAATTGTGCGAAAATTATAGCAGATTAAGTCTGCCGTAAGGAGTGCCTATGACAAAGAAGAATTCGATCAAACTTGACCCCATTGCGAGAAATCGATGGATCATTATACTGTGCAGTATCCTGTTCAATGTGGTTTCCACAAGGCTGCTTATGTATGGGGCGGTGCCACTTACGCTCGATGCCGTCGGGTGTATTGTGGTGGTCGGAGAATGCGGCCTGTTTTACGGTATTTTTACAGCGCTTATCACCAGCGTTCTTTGCGGAACATTTTATTCCGCTTCTTTTTATAATGCCATTGTAAACATTGTAGTGGTCATGCTGGCGGCTATTATGTTTTATCGTAATGTTTTTCAGAAAAAGTTTGGGGGGCTTCTCTTTTTGGTCGGTATTTCCGCAGCCGGCGGAGTGGCCGCGACGATCGTGGAGATCCTGTTAAACTGGGGGTATGTGTATAATTTGTTCCAAGGGTTCTTATGGTATACGGCGGATAAGTTCCTCTCCGTTTGCTTGGCCTTGATCGTGATCCGGCTGATCCCGGAAAAGATCCGACGGGATATTCTCGAGAGCAATCTGTTTCTAAATAAGCTTGCAAGTGATGATGATTATCAAAATGCCTTAAATGAAAAGGGGCGGAGGGAAAGACACCGAAAGCTATTGGGGATGTTGGTGGCAGAGGCGGTCGGCCTGACGGTGATCGTGGCCTTTGTCAGCATGCGGTTGTATATTGAAAACACCAGGATCATGCTGCAGGAAGAGGTATGGGGGACGGCAGAATTGGTGGCCGCCACGGTAAATCCGGAGTTTGTGGATGCATATTTGGAAGAAGGTGAGGCTGCCGTCGGCTATGCGGAGACGGAAGCACTTTTGCAGAGCATACTTAACAAGAGCCCTGCGATTTCCTATGTGTATGTATATCAGATCAAGGAAGACGGATGCCATGTGGTCTTTGATACGGACACCGAAACGGTGCCCGGCGAGGAGGTTGGAACGGTCCTTGCGCTTGACGAGAGCCTGCTTACCTTTCGGGAAGCGATTTTGGCAGGGGAGTATATGGGGGTCGTGGAGAGTCGGGACAGCTGGGGATGGATGGTGTCGGCATATTACCCCATCTATGATGCAGAAGGGAATTGTGTAGCATATGCAGGTGCGGATGCCACCATGGATGGCATTTATGAGTTTGCCAGGTATTTTCTGATGCGCGTGATGCTGATCTCAGCGGGCTTTTTGATCTTGACGCTTTCCTTTGGATTGTGGATGTCCAATGAGAATTATGCGATTCAGGAATGGCAGTACAAGCGCGTGAACGAAGCCGTGGACGAGGCAAAGCGGGCCAGCGGCGCCAAGACGCGTTTCCTGGCAAATATGTCCCACGAGATCCGCACGCCGATCAATACCATCATCGGCATGGACGAAATGATCCTGCGGGAGGATGCATCCGAGGCGCAGGCGGCCTATGTCGATAACGTGCGCGGATATGCCGGTCAGATCAAGAATGCTTCCGAGCTTCTGTTGGAATTGGTGAATGATGTTTTGGACATTTCCCGTATTGAATCGGGCAAGTTAAACCTGGTGGAGCGGGAATATGACACGGAGGAATTCCTGCGTCAGATCATTGCCATGATCCGTGTGCGCAGTGACGCAAAGGAGCTTTCCTTTAAGGCGGAGATCGACGAAAATCTTCCGAAGCGAATGTACGGGGATGACGGCAAATTAAAGCAGGTCATCTTAAATATCCTGACGAATGCGGTGAAATACACCCAAGAGGGCGGTTTTACATTAAAGATTTTTGCGCTGGAAAACGATGGGGAGATCTGTCGGTTGTACTGCGCGGTGCGGGATACCGGCATCGGGGTCCGCCAGGAAGATATTGCGCGGATATTTTCGGCGTTTGAGCGACTGGAGGAGGAAAAGAACAGTTCCATCCAGGGAACGGGTCTGGGCCTGGATATCTCCCATCAGTTCGTGGAGTTAATGGGCGGCAATCTGCAATGTGAAAGCGTGTACGGAGAGGGATCCGTCTTTTATTTCTCCGTAGCGCAGAAAGTGGTAGACGCCACGCCGATCGGCGTTTTTGCGGAGCAGGATCCTTTGAAAAAAAACGTCGGGTACATGCCGTTATTTGTAGCGCCGGAGGCAAAGATCCTCGTGGTGGACGATAATGCCATGAATCTGGAAGTCGCCAAAGGGTTGCTGCGGGCAACGAGGGTTCGGATCACCACGGCAGCAAGCGGCAGGGAGTGTCTGGAAAAGCTTGCCAAAGAGGACTTTCACATGGTCCTTTTGGACCACATGATGCCGGAGATGGACGGTATTGAGACGCTCGCGGAGATCCGCAAGGATCATCCGGATATCCCCGTGGTCGCGTTGACGGCCAATATCGTGGGAGACGGGGATCTTTATAAAGAAAAAGGATTTCAGGATGCCTTGTCCAAGCCGGTGGACGGCGCGCAATTGGAAGAGATGGTGAAACACTATCTGCCCGAGGAGCTTCTTTTATCGGCGGCAGAACTCGCGTCACAAACGGGCGGTTCGTCCGAAACGGGCAACTCGTTCGAAACGGGCAACTCGTCCGAAACGGGCAACTCGTTCGAAACGGGCAACTCGTTCGAACCGGGCAGTTCGTCCGAAACGGGCGCGAGGGGATCGCTTGTGGACGGAGAGCAGGAGCGCCTTTTAGAGAAGTATGCGAAGCTTTCTGCCACAGAAGGGATCTCGGTGAAAGAAGGGGTCAGGAATTGCGGCGGCACGGAAGCCTTTATAAAATCGCTCGAGATCTTTTTGGACACTCTTTCCGACAATGCCCGTGAGATCGAGGCGGCGTCCAAAGAAGAGGACCTGGCGTTTTACACCATCAAGGTGCATGCATTAAAGTCCTCGGCGCGGATCATCGGCGCAGAGGAGCTCTCCGAGAAGGCGCAGTTGCTTGAGACGGCAGGAAAAAAGAGCGATCGGGAGACCGTCCGACAAAAAACGGGAGAGCTTTTGGAATTGTACCGCGCCTATGAAGAGCGCCTGGATTTTATGAGGGAGACGGAAGAGGATCTTCCGGAAGCACCGCAGGAAATGGTGGCGGACGCCTATGGGAGTCTTGCGGAATTTGTGCAGGCGCAGGACTTTGAACTGGTCCGGATGGTGCTTGATTCCATGAAGGAGTACCGACTGCCGCAAGAGGACGGAGAGCGATTTGAACGATTGCGCAAGCTCTTTTTGGAACTGGACTGGGAAGGTATGGAAGATGTTTTAAAAAGCCGTGATCAACTTTAGCGGGCCTTAAGATGTGATAAAAAGGAGAGAATACATGGGAAACAGGGTGCTGGTCATTGCGGAAACGGAAACTTTTACGGTGCGCGGACTGATCATGAAAATGAACGGACGTGGCATGGCGGCTTCCTATGGGGCGCCGGAAGCAAAGGAGTTAGAAGAAGGCTGTCCCGAAACGGATCTTTTTGTCCTCTATGCCGACGAGGGCATCGTCGTAAAGAAAGAGGCACTGAATTATCTGAAAAGCTATTGCATGGCGCAATCAAAGCCCTTGCTTTTGATCGGGAGCAGGGAAGATGAGATGATGCTTGACGGATTTTTGCCGGATGTATGTCTGCGCGCGAGATTTGACCGGCCGGTGGACATGGAGGAGTTTTTAAATTGTGCGGAAAGGGAGCTTTCGGAGGAAGCTGCCGGCATACAGAGAAAAAGGATCCTGGTGGTGGATGATGATCCCGCCTATCTGCAGCTCATCTTTGATTGGTTAAAGGACAGCTATCAGGTGTTCATGGTGAATTCCGGCATGAAGGCGATCACGTGGCTGGCCAAGAATCAGACGGACCTCATCCTCTTGGATTATGAGATGCCGGTGACCTCCGGGCCGAAGGTGCTCGAGATGATCCGTTCGGAGACGGAGACAAGCAAGATCCCGGTGATCTTTCTTACCGGTAATAATGAAAAAGAAAGTATTATGAAGGTGCTGGCGCTAAAGCCGGCGGATTACCTTTTAAAGACCATTAAAAAAGAGGAATTGCAACGGAAATTGGAGGAATTTTTCCGTTCGGGCAAAACAAAAACGACCTGAAAAGGCCGTTTTTGTTTTCATAAAGTTCCACAGGTTTTTCTTCTTTTTGAGAAACTATGCCAGTCCGGCGCCGAAACTACGGCAGGTGGCAAGTTCATCATCGTTGGGGGTTTCGTTAATGATCAGGCTGTCTGCAGCAAGAAAAGCGCCTTTGTCCGCGACCTGCTTTTCCCAAATGCGCATCCACTCGCCGTTGCCCCATCCGTAGGAGCCGAAAAGGGCAACCTTTTTTCCGCTAAGCTTTGTTTCGCAGGGTTCATACATGGGAAGGAACTCGCTGTCCTCCAATTCCTCTGCGCCCATTGCGGGGCAACCAAAGGCGATGGCATCAAAGTCCTTGATCATGTCAGCGTTAAAATCGCCCGGCGTTGCCAAGAGCGTTTCTGCACCGGCACCTTTGGCGCCTTCTGCGATTGCCTCAGCCATGGCCTGGGTGTTCCCCGTACCCGACCAGTATACAACTGCAACTTTACTCATGGTTTTTTCCTTTCTGTAGTTTGAATATGTGGGTTTTTTCTACGAGTTAGCATATGCTAACTGTAATAAAAATAGCACAGTCCGAAAAGATTTTCAAGCAAAAAAGGAGACGGCTTTAAGCCGGCTCCCAGGTAAGTCCCTTTGTTATGGTAAATATCCGCGATTCATCGATCGGCATGGGTTTTCCGAAATAGTAACCCTGCGCGCGTTCGCAACCGCTGTCTTTTAGGAATTGGTAATGGTCTTCGGTCTCCACACCTTCGCACAGAGGGGACACGCCCAATTCGCCGGCGCCGTGAATGATATATTGCATGATGGTGCGCGTCTTGGGGTTGTGGTCAAAGTTGCGCAAAAAGACCATATCCATTTTCAGCACGTCAAACTCATAATCCGTAATGGTATTCAACGAAGAGTAGCCGCTGCCAAAATCATCGATCCAGATGTGATATCCCGCCGAGCGGAAGCGTGCGCACTCGTTGATGATCAGCTCCTTGTTGTCGTTAATGGCGCTCTCCGTGATCTCGATATCCAACATCTCCCGGGGAACGTCGTATTCTTCCCGGATCTCTTCGATAATATTAAAGATATCGCAGATCTCAAAGTCTAATCGGGACAGATTGATGGAGATCGGGACCAGGGGCTTCTTATTGTCAGCCAGCCTCCGGTAATCCTCGCAGACTTTGCGCGCCACAAAGGTGTCGATCAGATGGATCAGATGAAAATGCTCCAGCGTCTCGATAAAATCGGACGGGGGAATGATCCCCATATTGGGATCGATCCAGCGCACCAGTGCTTCATAGCCGCAGATCTGTCCGGTCGAGACACGGATCACCGGCTGGTAGAAGACTTTGATAAATTCCTTTTCGATGGCGGATTCGATGTGGTCCACAACGTATTGCTGTTTGCGCAGACGATCGCGGATCATCTCGTCGTAGACACAGTAGTTGACGTCATGACGGGCTTTGATGCTGTTGCAGGCCAGACGCGCGTGGTCGCAGGCAAGACCAACCTCGGCGTAGCGATCGTCGAGATGGTAGATCCCGGCTTTGACGCGGACCTTTTTGTTGAGATCCTCGGTCTGCAGCATGTTTTTCAGGACGTCTTCCACATTTTTTACAACATTTTCGCGCGAATCCTTGGTGCAGACCACAAAATGGTCGTCGGAGAAGCGGGAGATCGTAGCACCTTTAAAGGCGGTGACGATGCACTTGGCCAGATCGCGCAGCAATTCGTCGCCGAGCTTAAATCCGAAGCTCTCGTTGTAAAGTTTGAAATTGGGGATATCAAAATGGATAAAAGACACATTTTGACGCCAGATCTCGGGAGAGGAGAGCATCATCTGCACCTTGTGGTAAAAGAAAGACATGTTTAACAACCCGGTAAGCGGGTCGGTCTCTTTGTTGGCGGACAGGATCTCCGCCTCCGCCAAAGAATTACGATTGGTATTGTAAAATTCGTTTTGATCGACGTCGACGATGAAGACATAGAAAAAGCTCTTGCCGCCCACCCAATGAAGCAAGTGGCCAAAGTCCTCGATATAACGGGCGACGCCTTGCTTGGTCGTTATGCGGTAGCGCACATAGTCGTGGCGTTTTTCACCAAAGAGCGTCTGCGCCTGGATCTGATTTTCGACGGTGTGAAGATCGTCCGGATGAACCATTCCTGTAAAAGAACCCGATACATAATCCATGAATTCTTCGAAGGTTTCGCAGCCGAAGAGATGAATGACATTGATGTCGGCAAAGATGATCTTTTCATCGCCTTCCGCCTCATAGATAAAGAATCCTCCGGGTAAACCTGCAGGGATCTGATCGGTGTTGCTGAGTTCGTTCGTTTTTTGATGCATATGGACTCCCCCTTTTTAAAAAGGCACCAAAAAAGTTATCATAGAACTAGCTGTCACATAAGAAGTTATCTTCATTCTACGCTTTTTACGGTATTCTTGCAAGAAAGGATTTTTGTGGGTTGACGAAGAAGAATGTATAGTATATAATATATCAGGTTAGACATGGCTAACCCGCGAGAGGTACAAGATGACTTTAAATGATGCGGAATTCGGAAAAGAATACAGGATTGCATCCGTTAACACCGGTGGCGACGAGGAGATGGAAAACTTTTTATTCTCGCTGGGCTGCTACAGCGGCGAGCCCATTACGGTCGTGGATAAAAGGAAAAACCTCGTGGTATCCATCAAGGACGCAAGGTACAATATCGATCCGGAGCTTGCGGATGCTATTGAGATTGACGAAGATTAGGGATGTTTGTTTTTTTGCTCGATAGTTAGCCGTGGCTAATTACTAACATAACATATTATGAAGGAGGAAAACACATGAGAATAGCGCTTACCGGTAATCCCAACAGCGGAAAGACCACGATGTACAATGCGCTGACCGGTCGCAGTGAAAAGATCGGAAACTGGGCGGGTGTTACCGTTGACAAAAAGGAAAGCCCGATCAAGAAGAACTTTAATACCACAGGAAAGGAATTGATCGCCGTGGATCTTCCCGGTGCGTATTCCATGTCTCCTTTTACTTCGGAGGAGAGCATTACCAGCGGCTATGTTAAAAACGAGCATCCCGATGCCATCATCAATATCGTGGATGCGACCAACTTAAGCCGCAGCCTTTTCTTCACCACGCAGCTTTTGGAGCTTGGCGTTCCGGTGGTTGTGGCTTTAAATAAGAGCGATATCAATGACAAGAAGGGCAATACCGTCGATGCGGCAAAGCTTTCCGAAAAGCTCGGTTGCCCCGTGATCAAGACGGTATCCACTTCCGAAAGCGGTATTGCCGAGGTTGTTGCGGCAGCGGCAGCGTTAGAAGGACAGAGCCAAAAGGCGCCCTATGTTCAGGGCAAGATCGACCTGACGGACAAAGCCGCCGTGGAAGCAGCGGACAGAAAGAGATTTGATTTTGTAAACGGCATCGTCAAGGACGTGGAGCAGCGTAAGGTGCTGACCAAAGACAGGAACGTGGGTGACTCCATTGATAAAGTGGTTACGAACCCGATCCTCGGCCTGATCATCTTTGCGGCCATCATGTGGGTTGTATTTTACGTATCCCAGACGACGGTAGGTACCTGGCTTGC
>CAJOPA010000106.1 GCA_905236235.1 uncultured Eubacterium sp.
ATATCTACAATTTCGATTGTATCACAATCCAAATCAAAAACAAGCTATCCTTTGAAACGGTATCCCACGCCCCAGATGGTCTCGATATACTCCGGCTTTCCTTTGCCGCTCTCGATCTTTTCCCTGATCTTTTTCACATGCACCGTGACCGTGGCGATATCTCCCACAAGCTCCATCTCCCAGATCTCCGAGAACAGCTCCTCCTTGGTGAAAACCCGGTTGGGATGCTCCGCCAAAAATGTTAACAGATCGAATTCCTTGGTGGTAAAGGTCTTTTCCTCCCCGTTGACCCAGACGCGACGCGCGGATTTATCGATCTTTAATCCTCTGATCTCCACCGTCTCATTGGCCGTCTGCGCGCTTCCCGAGATCCGTTCAAATCTGGAAATATGCGCTTTGACACGCGCCACAAGCTCACTGGGGCTAAAGGGCTTGGTGATATAATCGTCCGCACCGAGTCCCAGCCCGTGGATCTTATCCACGTCATCCTTTTTGGCGGAAACCAAAAGGATCGGCAGGTTTTTCGTCTCACGGATCTGCTTGGTCACTTCAAAACCATCCATCCCGGGCAGCATCAGGTCCAGGATGATCAGGTCAAACTCTTCCGCAAGCGCTTTGGCAAGACCGGACGTCCCGTCCTTTTCGATGGATACTTCAAATCCAGACAACTCCAGATAATCTTTCTCCAGCTCTGCGATCTCCGGTTCGTCTTCCACGATCAGTATACGATTGCTCATAGGTTATGCCTCCTCATATTTTCTTAGGATAATAAACATGCAGGTGCCCTCTCCCGGCTGCGAGGTGGCCCAGATCTTGCCGCCGTGCTCCCCGACGATCTTTTTGACGATGGACAGACCGATGCCGCTGCCGCCGGTGGCGGAATTGCGGGATTCATCCGTGCGATAGAAGCGGTCAAAGATATACGGCAGGTCCTCCTTGGAGATGCCCTTTCCGTTGTCCTCGATCTCGATCTGCACGCAATTGTCCACATCCCGAAGGGTCATACGGATAAATCCCACCGGCTTGTCGATATATTTTACCGAGTTGTTGATGATATTGGCGATCACACGTTTTAACTGCTCCGCATCCGCAATGATCCGGGTGCCGGGCGCGCTGAAATTTTCATAGGCAAGACCGATATTCTGCTTTTCGAGGTCCATCCCGATCTCCTCAGCGCAATCCTGGAAAAAATCCGCCAGGGATACGATCTTAAAATCATACGGGATCCGGTTGGTGTCGATCTTGGAATACAACGTAAGCTCATTGATGAGCGCCTCCATCTCCCGCGTTTTGTTATGAATGATCTTCAGATACCGCTCCTGCTTTTCCGGCGTGTCCGCCACGCCGTCCATGATCCCTTCCACATAGCCGCGGATCGACGTGATCGGGGTCTTTAGATCATGAGAAATATTCCGGATCAGATCGCTGTGCTCCTTGTCGTGCACATTCTTTTCTTCCTCACTGGCCTTTAACTGCCGGCGCATATCCTCGAAATCATTGCACAGATCACCGATCTCATCCGCCGTGCAGGCCTCGATGGAAAAATTCAGATTGCCGTCACGGATATTGCGTGTCGCATCCTGCAGACGCTTGATGGGTGTAACGATCCCCCGGTAGGTCCACATGGTCATGGCAAGCGAAGTAAAAAACAGAATGCAAACAACGGAGATCATCATATCAATGATAAATGTCCTGACCTCCGGCACCGTGTTCTCCACTTCGGTGACAACATAGATGCTGCCCTCGCTGCCATCCGCATAGAGAAAATCGATTTTTTTGATCAGTTGCTGCGTCTGCCCGCTGTAGTACAGTCCCACATCCGCATAGCCGTCCGTGCCCTCATACGCCGGAAGGCCGCTTGTGATCGTGTCGGCATCCTCATTTCCGTAATAGACGTAACTGCCGTCTTTTTCAACGATCAGATAGGAATTAAATGCCGCTATATCCTCATTAAGCAGTACATAGTCTTCCTGCGCATCCGCAGAAAGCGTCCCCTCCTCGACCGCTTTGGCGATCCTGTCATACGCAGCTTCCGAAAAATGGCCGAGCAGATAGGAGGATCCGTAAGAAAAAATATCGTCCTCGGTATCAATTCCGTAGTTTTGCTTCCACGAGGAAGACACAAGGCTCCGCATGCCGAAAAACACACCCACCGTCAGGAGGATCGGCACGAAAACCACAAACAGAAAATTGATGATCAGACGATATTTTAACTTCATATTTTACAAATATTTTTTAAGGTCATCCACTTTGTCGAGCGCTTCCCACGGAAGAGTGATATCCGTTCTTCCGAAATGGCCGTACGCTGCGGTCTCCCGATAGATCGGTCTGCGCAGATCAAGCATCTTGATGATGCCGGCCGGGCGAAGATCAAAGTTTTCACGAACGATCTCCACGATCCTTGCATCGGACAGCTTGCCCGTTCCCTGCGTATCCACGTTGATAGACGTGGGCTGTGCCACACCGATCGCGTAGGAAAGCTGGATCTCACATCTCTCCGCAAGTCCCGCAGCCACGATGTTCTTGGCCACGTAACGCGCCGCATACGCCGCGGAGCGGTCTACCTTGGTGCAGTCCTTGCCGGAGAAAGCGCCGCCGCCGTGTCTTGCATATCCGCCGTAGGTATCCACGATGATCTTGCGGCCCGTAAGACCCGCATCGCCGTGCGGTCCGCCGATGACAAACCGTCCCGTCGGATTGATAAAGATCTTGGTGTTCTCGTCCACCATCTCCTTGGGAAGCTCGCGATCAAAAACGTATTTTTTGATATCTGCGGCGATCTGCTCCTGCGTCACATCCGGATCGTGCTGCGTGGAAAGAACCACCGCCTCAAGCCGCTTCGGCTTGCCGTTTTCATCATACTCCACGGATACCTGCGTCTTGCCGTCGGGTCTCAGATAAGGAAGCGTCCCGCTCTTTCTGACCTCGGTCAGGCGATATGCCAAACGATGCGCAAGCGAGATGGGGTAGGGCATATACTCCTCCGTCTCATTCGTGGCAAAACCAAACATCATACCCTGGTCGCCGGCGCCGGTATCCAGATCGTCCGTAAGGGAACCTTCCTTGGCCTCAAGTGCCTTGTCCACGCCCATGGCGATATCCTCGGACTGCTTGTCAAGTGCCACCATCACCGCGCAGGAATTGCCATCGATGCCTTTCTCGCCGGCATCATAGCCGATCTCAAGCAACGTCTTTCTGACGATCGCCGGTACGTCCAGCTGCGCCTTCGTGGTGATCTCGCCGGTCACCAGCACAAAACCGGTACAGGATGCGGCCTCACAAGCAACACGACTCATGGGATCCTCTCTAAGGCACGCATCAAGCACCGCATCGGATACGGCATCGCAGACTTTATCGGGATGTCCTTCCGTCACGGACTCTGA
>CAJOPA010000107.1 GCA_905236235.1 uncultured Eubacterium sp.
AGTTCCGCGGTCACCTCACCCAATTCCCCGTAGTTTTCCGGGGGAACCAGGATGTAAAACTCATCGGAGCGCAAACGATACACGGTGCCGCCCACGATGTGCATTTTTTTCATGCGGTTGGCAATATCCCGCAATACACCGTCTCCGGCCTGCATGCCGAACTTGCTGTTGATATATTTAAAATCGTCCACATCCAGGCTGATGAGCGCGCCGGTTTTCTTTTCCTTGCGGCATTGCTTTACCAACACCTCAAAATCCTGCTCACACCGCTTGCGATTATAGAGACCGGTGATGATATCGATCTCCGTAGAACCGAGGGATGCTCTCTCCTCCATCTGTACTTTATAATCGGAGATATCATAGGCCTCGATCAGGAACGTCTCCCTGCCGTCCACCCAGGGCATGCCCTTGTGGCTGAATTCCACCCAGCAGTTCAATTTTTCATAGAAGATCGGTGCATCATCCTCACGTTTGGACAACTCGATCACTTCGCGGAGATTTTCATTGCCCTGCACCTTGTCACCGCCTAGAAAACTATCTCTGAATTTTTGGTTCATGAAAAGTGGTGACTCCGTGATGCCATCCACCACGCAGACCGCGCAATCCACGTTTTCAAGGATGGATTTCATGGAGAGATACGATGCCGTGATCGAATGCTTGGACAGACGTATGGATATCATCCACTCCAGAATCTGACGGATCTCGTTGGCTGTCTTGATATCCTCCAGCTCCCATGTGCGGCTTCTGTCTTCATCCGCAATCTCGATCACAAAGATCGGGTTCTTGCCGTCTTTTACCGGGAAACGCATCATGGCGCCCGCGTTGTGATCTTCCATATACAGCCTGCATTCCTGCGGAAGAGGCGTATCGTGGGAGATCATATAGGTACGATCCACATGAAAGGGGAGTTTGACAAGATCGGCCTCCTGACCACCGGATTCCGGCAGGCTGCCGTCCGTGTGCCAGGTCTTGACCGGGATCACCCTGCCCTTCGTCTGGTCCACACGATATAAAGAAGACTTGCTGAAAGTAAAAAGTCGATGCATGCAGGATAAGATCTCGCCGATGACCACATCCACTTCTCCATCGGACTCCGCTAGGCGGTGGATCTCATTCATCACCTCCAGGCGGTTTAACCTGTCGCCGGTCGCAAGACTCTCGCGCAAGGTCTCCCTCGCTTCTCTGTTGGCGATCCGCTCAAGCGTACGCAGATCCGTAAATTTCTTGGTCAGAAAAGCAAGGAACTCTACCTTTTCTTCAAATTCCCGCTTTTCCTCTTCCTGCACTTCTTCTCCCTCGGCCAGACCCGTCAAAAACCAGGTCATCATCCCGCGGGAGGCTTTGATCTCGAGGATAGCCTGCATAAGGGATCCCCGATATTGATATCTTATCTCGATATCTTCCAGCTCCGACAAGCGGGAGGGCTCGTAATCAAGCACCTCCTGCCGCGGATCCGGCCCGCCCGTAAGGCGTGCCTTCATCTCCTCGTCGAATGCATAATCATAAATGATCCTGCCGTCATACATGTAGCACAACGCCACATGATTGACCTTGCTGAATTTATCACAGAATCCCCGAAAGGACTGTTCATCTGTAAATCGATCTTTTGAAAACAATGATACTCGCCCCGTATTCCTATAGTATTTGGCGCAGTTTCTCCACCGCACGGTCAAGTGCCGGCACATCCACCGCATAGCATTCGCCCTTATCGGCAAATGCCGCATACTCGGGATTTAAAGGAAGTTTCCCCAAAACTTCGATCCCAAGATCTGCTGCTGTCTGCTCAATCTGACTTTCCCCAAATACCTTGATCTGCTTGCCGCAATCCGGGCATTCCAGATAACTGTAGTTTTCCACAACGCCGAGAATGGGAATATTCATCTTTTCCGCCATATGCACGGCCTTCTTGACGATCAGGCTCACCAGCTCCTGCGGTGAGGTCACGATCACGATCCCGTCCACCGGAAGGGACTGGAAGATCGTAAGCGGCACATCGCCGGTTCCCGGAGGCATATCCACGAAAAGATAGTCCAAGTCACCCCAGGATACCTCCGTCCAAAACTGCTTAACCGTTCCCGCGATCACCGGGCCGCGCCAGATCACCGGCGCCTCTTCATCTTCCATCAAAAGATTAATGGACATGATCTTGGTGCCGTCGGCCGCCTCCATGGGAAGCACACCAAACTCATCCTGCATCGCAGGACCGTGCACGTCATACATCTTCGGGATAGAGGGACCCGTGATATCCGCGTCCAGGATACCCACCTGATGGCCTTTGCGCCGCATGGCCGAAGCCAAAGATGCCGTCACAAAAGACTTGCCTACGCCTCCCTTACCGCTGACGATACCGATGACCTTTTTCACCTGGGTCATGCTGTTGGGAGCCTCTAAAAAACCGGTTGCTTTATTGGGATTAGACGCGCAACCCTCACATGCCTCCGAAGAACATCCCTCGGATGCGGATGCGCAGCCTTCACATGTTTCTGCCATTTTCTTTACCTCCTATATAAAACCGCTTCTTTTATCATACCTTTTCCGTTTGTCAAAAACAAGCAAAACCACACAACTCCTCCCATTTTTTTCATTGAAACATCTAGATTTGGATGTATAATATAGAAAGAAGTACTATATATGTGGGAGGACGGTTATGACAACACAGGAAAAACGTGCAAAACAACGACGCAGGAGAAAACAACAGCTCCGCAGACGGATCTTTTTAAGCATCGGCATTCTGATCCCGATCTGCTTTTTACTTTTCTTTTTCTTATGTAATGACTGGGAAGTGGAGGTCCTTACGGAGATCCCCCAGACCGTTATACTCGAATACGGCGAGGAATACACCCCCGTGGAGGCCTATGCCACCGAATCCGGACGGTTTTTTGCCAAAGAAGGCCGCACGGTCAAAGCCAAAGTTTCCTCGGATTACAACAAGAAAAAACTGGGCACCTTTACCGCCACGTATTCCTTCGGACATTTCTGGGATCGCGTGACCGTAGAACAGATCATCATCGTCCAGGATACCACCTCACCGGAGATCTCCTTAGTCTCCGATCCGGACTACAAACTGCAGCCCGGCGAGACCTATGAAGAGGAAGGCTACACCGCTTACGATCTTTATGACGGCGATCTGACGGAAAATGTCACCACCGAGGAAGTCGACAATAAAGTGATCTACCATGTCACCGACTCCTCCGGCAACGAAACGACCACCACCCGGGATCTCCCCTATATCGACAGTGAGGCACCGGTGATCACTCTTACCGGCGGCGATACCATGTCTCTACCCGTAGGCAGTGAATTTAAGGATCCCGGCTACACGGCAAGTGACAATACGGACGGCGACCTGACCGATGCCGTCACCGTAACCGGCAGCGTGGATACTTCCACTGCCGGAGAATATACTCTGACCTATACCGCCACCGACTCCTTTGGCAATGTCGCCACGGTGACGCGTACCGTGATCGTAGCCTCTCTTGGCGCGGTGTCTCCCGACTCCGGCGATAAGGTCATCTACCTGACCTTTGACGACGGCCCCGGGCCCTATACGGCACAGCTCCTTGATATCCTGGCGAAATACGGCGTCAAGGCTACCTTTTTTACCGTCAACAATCCGGATTACAATTACCTGATGACGCGTGAGCATGAGGAAGGTCACACCGTAGCCGTCCACAGCTATACGCACGCTTATGATGTCATTTACGCAAGCGAAGACGCCTTCTATGATGACTTCTACAAAATGCAGGATGTCATCAAGGAATACACCGGCGTCACCACCACGATCTTCCGGTTCCCCGGCGGCAGCTCCAACACCGTCAGCCGCAAATACTGCGACGGTCTCATGACCGCACTTGCCCTTTCTTCGGCATCGCGCGGCCTGACCTACTTTGACTGGAACGTTACCAGCGGAGATGCCGGCGAGACCACGGAAACTTCCGTAGTTGTCTCCAATGTCATCAACGGAATACAAAATAATCATCCTGCAGTCATCCTGCAGCATGATATCAAGAAATTCAGCGTGGACGCCGTAGAGCAGATCATCCTCTGGGGTCTGGAGAACGGCTATACGTTTAAGGCGATCACGCCGGAGACACCGGTCGTGCATCACAGGGTCAACAATTAACGAAAGCGCCTGGCGGCGTTCGGATCTGACAGTAGCGCCAAAACATTTACCCGCGCAAATCCGGTTGCTTGATGCGGGGGTTCTAACAAAGAAGGCACGTTTCCTCTGAATTCGCATGGTCTGCGGAACTCACTTCGTTCAAACAGTCCTCGACCACGCGATGGGAAACGTGCCTTTTCTTTTAAGAATCCCTACGCATCCGCAAAGGCTTTGCGCGGATAAATGCCCCGGTGCCGTCGCCGAATCTGAACAGCATCAGGCGCTTTCGTTCATTTTTGCCAGTTTTGCAGCCTGGTCTGCCGCGATACAGCCGTCGATGATCTCCTGGATATCGCCGTCCATGATCTTATCGAGCTTATACAGCGTCAGGTTGATCCGGTGATCCGTCACACGTCCCTGCGGAAAGTTATAGGTGCGGATCTTTTCGGAGCGATCGCCGGTACCGATCTGACTGCGTCGCGCCTCAGCCTCCGCATCATGTGCCTTCTGGCATTCGATATCATAAAGCTTTGCCCTCAACAGTGCAAAAGCCTTGGCTTTATTTTGGATCTGCGACTTTTCCGTCTGGGAGTAGACCACGATCCCCGAAGGAAAATGCGTAAGACGTACCGCGGAATCCGTCGTATTGACGCACTGTCCGCCGTTACCGGAAGCACGCATAACGTCGATACGGATATCCTTTTCATCGATCTCCACTTCCACTTCCTCCGCCTCCGGAATCACAGCCACGGAGATGGTCGATGTGTGGATCCTACCGCCGGACTCCGTCTCAGGCACTCGCTGTACGCGATGCACGCCTGATTCGTATTTTAATACGGAGTACGCGCCCGCGCCCGTCACCATGAATGTCACGCTCTTCATGCCGCCGATGCCGGTATCGTCCACTTCCATCAATTCGGACTTCCAATGTCTCGTCTCCACATAATGCTGATACATACGATAGATCTCCGCAGCAAAAAGCGCTGCCTCATCTCCGCCCGCACCGGCACGGATCTCCACGATCACGTTTTTATCATCATTCGGATCCTTGGGAAGCAGCAGAATTTTTAACTTCTCCTCTAAGGAAGCGATCGCATCCTTTGCCTCGGAAAGCTCTTCCTTGGCAAGCTCGCGCATCTCTTCATCGGACTCTTCCTCCAGGATTGCAAGCGCATCCTGCTCATCCTGCTTTGCCTTTTTGTAAGCCGTATAAGCCTCCGCTATGGGCGTCAGGTCGCTCTGCTCCTTCATAAGAGAGCGGAAACGATTTTGATCGTTGGCCACGTCCGGCTCGGAGAGCTCGTTTAATATCTCATTTAATCGCAATACGATGTCTTCCAATTTATCAAACATGATTTCCTACTTTCCTGCCTCTACCACCCGGTCAAGTCCCGCCAGGTCCTTCTTAAGGCACACGTCCTTCCATCCCGCATCTTCAAGGATGGCCTTTACATCATTCCACTGATCGCAACCGATCTCCAAAAACATCCGCCCGCCGGGCGCAAGATACACACCTGCCTCCTGTGCGATCCGACGATAAAAATCCAATCCGTCTTCTCCGCCGTCAAGCGCCATCCGCGGATCGTGATCTTTCACCTCCGGCGATAACGTCGCGATCTCAGCCGGCGAGATATACGGCGGATTGGAAACAATGATATCAAACATCTCACCCGCCCGAAGCGCGTCAAACAAGTCTCCCTGCCGAAGCTCCGCCTCTGCGCCGAGCCGTGCGGCATTTTCCTTTGCTACCGCAAGCGCGTCTTCGGAAATATCCGTCCCGACACCTGCAAGCCCCGGGCGCTCCAAAAGCATACTGATCAGAATGCACCCGCTGCCGGTACAAAGATCAAGGATGCGCATACCGTCTCTTGCAAACGCAAGCGCCCGTTCCACGAGCACTTCCGTATCCTGCCTCGGCACAAGCACTGCAGGCGACACACGAAAGGTGCGACCGTAAAAATCCTGCTCACCGGTGATATGCTGCAAAGGGATCCGCTGCGTACGCTTATCCACGGCCTCCGTGTAAGCCTGCTGTGTCTCGGGCGGCAAGTCCTCACCATCCTTTGCCAGGCAGACCGCCGCGGAAAGCCCTGTCACATATTCCAAAAGAAGTCGCGCATCCACAGCCGCATCCGGGATCTTTGCCGCAAGAAGCCGTTCTTGCGCTTGCATTCTGGCCTCCCGAAACGTCATGGCGTCGTCTCCCCTGTGTCGTTTACGATCGGAGCATTTTCCGGGGAAGACGCATTTCCCGAGGAAGACGCGTTTTGCGCAAGGTATTCTTTCCAGTCAAATACCGCCTCCACGGAAGCGATCCCCACCTCGATCATGGAATCATCCGGCTCCTTGGTCGTGATCCGTTGCAGCCACAGACCGGGCAGACTCAAAAGATTGACCAGGCCGTTGTCCGTATTGCCCGCCAGGCGGATAAATTCATAGGAAATGCCGGCGATCACGGGGATCAACAGCAAGCGTAATACCAGGCGCAGGATCGCAGAGTCCGCTCGGATCAAAGCGAAGACCAAAATCGTCACGATCATGACGATCAACAAAAAGCTGGTACCGCAACGCTTATGAAAGCGGGTGCTTTCCCGAACATTTTCCACGGTCAGCTCCCGGCCACTCTCGATGCAGTTGATGCATTTGTGCTCCGCGCCATGATACATATACACCCGACGGATATCCTCCATCAGGGAGATCGCCACCACATAAACGATAAAGATCACCATGCGGATCAATCCCTCCAAAAGGGCCAAAAGCGTCACCGAGGTGATCACCTTGCCAAACAACAGGGAGATCCCATACGGGATCAAAAAGAAAATGATCACGGCAAGGACGATGGACAATGCCACCGTACCGATCGTAGCCGCCGTACTCAGACTGCCCTGTTGACCCTGCGCAGCCATATCGGACTCCTCTTTTGCTGCCTCGCCGGATTTCTCTTTTGCGGTGTCTCCGCCTTCCTCTTCTTCGTAAAAGGATGCTGAATACGTCAACGTCTTCATTCCGATGACGAGAGAATCCACGAAACTGACAACGCCTCGCAAGATCGGGATCTTTTTGCAGGTTTTTACAAATGCCGGAAGGTTTTCCTCCTGCACGTCCACATGGATCTCTCCGTCCGGCTTGCGGACCACTACCGCATAGGTGTCCTTATTTTTCATCATGACACCTTCCAGTACCGCCTGTCCGCCGATATTCGATGATTTCATACCCTGTCCCTTCATGCCCAAAACCATGGCTTTTTATAAACAAAATGAGCCCGTCCCCACGGACAGGCTCATCCTCAACATCTCTAATTCTCGATGCCGTACTTCTTATTAAACTTATCGATACGTCCGCGTGCGGCTGCCGCCTTCTGCTGTCCGGTATAGAAAGGATGACACTTGGAACAGATTTCCACGTGGATACTTTCCTTCGTCGACCCGGTTACAAATGTGTTGCCACAGTTGCAGGTCACGGTTGCCTGATAGTATGTCGGATGCAATCCCTCTTTCATGTTCTCACCTCTTCTATTTCAAATTCTAATGCTTACAAACGCCATAAATACGCCGTTTCTGCTAAACAGCTCGTTAATTATAACATGGGTATATAATGAATGCAAGCATTTTTTACAGTAAATCCGCTTACTTCCTCGGCGCCCTGGTTTTGCGGATAATCTCGCAATACTCACGGTTGGTCCGGGTACGGCTGAAGAGGTTCAAAATGGTCTCCACCGCCTCATCGGTCTTCATGCCGTTGATCTCCTTGCGCATGATATCCACGGCCGCCTGCTCGCTCTCATCCAAAAGCAGATCCTCACGGCGGGTACTGGAACGCACAATATCAATAGCGGGAAATACCCTCTTTTCAGAAAGCTTGCGGTCAAGGACCAGCTCCATATTGCCGGTACCCTTAAACTCCTCATAGACCACATCATCCATCTTGCTGCCCGTATCCACCAATGCCGTCGCCAGGATCGTCAGGCTGCCGCCTTCGCGCATATTACGGGCTGCGCCGAAAAACTTCTTGGGCATATGCAACGCTGCCGGATCCAAACCGCCGGACAACGTACGTCCGCTGGGGGGTACGGTCAGGTTGTAAGCCCTGGCCAGACGCGTGATACTGTCTAAGAGGATCATGACATCCTTTTTGTGCTCCACAAGACGCTTTGCGCGCTCCATCACCATCTCGGCCACGCGCTTATGATGCTCCGGAAGTTCATCAAAGGTGGAATAAATGATCTCCACATTATCGCCCACCACGGATTCCTTCATGTCCGTCACTTCCTCGGGACGCTCATCGATCAAAAGGATGATCATGTGCATCTCCGGATGATTGCGCTGGATCGCCTTGGCCACCTGCTTTAATAAGGTCGTCTTACCGGCCTTGGGCGGAGAAACAATCATACCACGCTGTCCCTTACCGATCGGGCTGACCAGATCCACGATACGCATGGATACCGGAGAATGCTGCGTCTCCAGATGCAGACGCTCGTCCGGAAAGATTGGCGTCATATCCTCAAAATTGCAGCGATGCAAGGTATCCTGGATGGAAAAACCGTTAACGCTGTTAATATACATCAGTGCGCCGAACTTCTCCGAAGCGTTCTTGACACGCGTCACACCGGAGATGACATCGCCGGTCTTTAATCCGAATTTGCGGATCTGTGCGGGAGAAACATAAACGTCCGCATCGCCCGGCAGGTAATTGGCACTGCGGATGAAACCGAAGCCCTCGGTGATCACCTCTAAGATCCCGTGCGCCGGCGCACCGGTCATCTCCTCCGGGATCGACTTGCCCTCCGTCTGAGAGCTTCCTTCTGCCTGCGTTCTCTCTCCCGCAGGCTTTACGCTCTCTGCAGGCTTCATCTCCTTGGCAGGCGCCTCGGTCTCTGCCGGCGTATCCTCCCCGGCAGCTTTCGCAACAGGTTTTGAAACTGCTTTTACCGCAGGTTTTGTGGCAGATTTTGTGGCAGAAGACTTTTCATCGGTCCGCTTCGGTCTGCCACGCTTGGCTCCCTCAGGCTTGGCCTCCTTGTCACGCGCTTCCTTCTCTGCGGAGGACGCCTTTGCCGCATCCAGCTCGTCCTGTTTGCACATGGCATCCACCAGCTCAGGCTTGCGAAGCGTACTGATATTCTTCATCCCCCTTGCCTTTGCCACAGCACGAAGTTCTGTCAGCGGAAGGCTTTCATACTTTTCTCTCATAGATACTCCTTATCCTTTTTTAAATATGAAAAAAATACTTAATGCAATCTTAAAACTAAAATCGGGAATTCTCGTCGAAATGACATGAATCTATATTTGACGCACTCATTATACACTATTCCGTTCAAAAGGGAAAGTGGATTTTTAAAGTTGTCTTTGACAGGTATCACAAAACCAACTATAATAAGCAATTGTGAATTTAACACCATGCAACCGGACATAGGAGTATGCATATGATTCAAGCAAGAGAAGATATTCGTAACATCGCCATCATCGCTCACGTCGATCACGGCAAGACGACGCTGGTGGATGAATTATTAAAACAAAGCGGTGTCTTTCGGAGTAACCAGGAGGTGCAGGAGCGCGTCATGGACTCCAATGACATCGAGAGAGAGCGCGGCATCACCATCCTCTCCAAAAACACGGCCGTTTTTTATAAGGATGTCAAGATCAATATCATTGACACCCCCGGCCATGCGGATTTTGGCGGCGAGGTGGAACGTGTCCTTAAAATGGTCAACGGCGTCATCCTGGTGGTCGACGCTTTTGAGGGTCCGATGCCGCAGACCAAATTTGTATTGCAAAAAGCTTTGGGGCTCGACCTTCCGGTCATCGTCTGCATCAATAAGGTAGACCGTCCGGAGGCAAGACCGGATGAGGTCGTCGATGAAGTGTTGGAGCTTTTGATGGATCTGGACGCCTCCGACGCGCAGTTGGATTGCCCCTTCCTCTATGCCTCCGCTAAAAACGGCTGGGCCACCAAGGACCTGGACGCCCCCAAGACGGATATGACGGATCTTTTTGAGACCATCATTGACTCCATTCCGGCACCTACGGGCGATGCAGAGGCAAACACCCAGGTGCTTATCTCCACCATTGATTACAATGAATACGTCGGCCGTATCGGCGTAGGCAAGGTGGATAACGGAACGCTTCGCGTCAACCAGGACGCCGTGGTCGTCAATGCGCACGATCCGGGTAAGTTAAAAAAGGTTCGTATCAGCAAGCTCTATGAATTTGACGGCTTAAACAAGGTCGATGTCACGGAAGCATCCGTGGGTTCCATCGTTGCGATCTCCGGTATTGCGGACATTCACATCGGCGATACCATCTGCGATCCGGAAAACCCCACGGCCATTCCGTTCCAAAAGATCTCCGAGCCGACCATTTCCATGAACTTCCTGGTCAATGACTCGCCGCTTGCCGGACAGGAAGGCAAATACATTACCTCGCGTCATCTGCGCGACAGACTGTTTCGTGAGTTAAATACCGACGTATCCCTGCGTGTGGAAGAAACGGAGAATGCCGACTGCTTTAAGGTCAGCGGCCGCGGAGAGCTGCATCTGTCGGTCCTCATCGAAAACATGCGCCGCGAAGGCTACGAATTTGCGGTCAGCAAAGCCGAGGTGCTCTACAAGACCGACGAGAACGGCAAACAGACCGAACCGATGGAGCTTGCCTATATCGATGTTCCCGAGGAGTTTTCCGGCAGCGTGATCGAGAAACTCTCCCGCCGCAAAGGCGAATTGCAAAACATGGGCGCAGGCACCGGCGGATACACCCGATTGGAATTTCGTATTCCTTCGAGGGGCCTCATCGGCTATCGCGGCGAGTTTATGACGGACACCAAGGGAAACGGTATCATCAATACCATTTTTGACGGCTATGACAAATATCGCGGCGAGATCGCTTATCGCCAGACCGGGTCGCTCATCGCCTTTGAAGACGGCGAATCCGTGACTTACGGTCTGTTTAACGCCCAGGACCGCGGTACGCTTTTTATCGGCCCCGGCGTCCGGGTATACTCGGGCATGGTCATCGGACAATGCGCCAAGGCAGAGGATATCGAGCTTAACGTCTGCAAGAAAAAGCATCTGACCAACACCCGGTCCTCTTCCGCCGACGAGGCCCTGGCCCTGGTGCCGCCCAAGATCATGAGCCTGGAGCAGTGCCTGGAATTTTTGGATACCGACGAGCTGTTGGAGATCACCCCCGAAAGCCTTCGTATCCGCAAAAAGATCTTAGATCCCCTCATGCGCAAGCGTGCAGCCAGAAACTAAGCCACTCACGGAGCATAGATCTCCGTCGAAAATACAAAAAACCCGGATGCCGGTATAACCGGTCTCCGGGTTTTAAAATCCTATTCTTATTATGACTGCTCCATGGCCAGGCGCTTTGCCTCCTCCACAAGATCTAAGTCATCCTGCGTGATCTTGATATTGGAGCAGATGCTCTTGCCGTCCGGCCTGGTCACCGTCACCTCGATCACGGTGCCCACTTCCATGCCGCCATCCGCGGCAGCCTTGCAAAAGGGAATAAACTTGGGATGATTTTTTTCAAATCTTCCAAGCAGTTCACGGATTTTAAAAACAGCCATCGGGTTCATGCTTCATCCTCTTTCTTTTTGGGATTTAAAATGCCGTTGACGTAGGTTTCCAAATCTTTCCAGTCTGCCTCAAATGCCTTTAATTCTTTCTTGCCCTTTTCGGAGAGAAAATAATACTTCCGCTTGGGGCCCTTCGGCGAATCCATCATCATCGTCTCGAGCAATTCGTTTTTTTCCATACGGGACAACATCGGGTAGACCGTACCCTCCGTCATATTGGAAAAACCGGCGTCCTTAAGGCGTTCCACGATCTCGTATCCGTAAGTCTTGTGCGTCCTTACCACCTTCAAAACGCAGCCTTCCAAGATTCCCTTTAACATCTGTGATGAAACCATAAACCAATCCCCGTCTTTAAGTCAAGTATCACGTCCCTGCAAGGGGAGTGCATTACTAATGTAATGCAAAGTAGTGGTCTTTGTCAATGAAAAAATATGTTTTTTTACTTATTCTTTTGGTCCGTCAAAACCTTCCAGAATAGTGGTGCACTGCGGGCAACGCGTCGCGCCGATCGCAATCTTGCTCTTGCAATACGGGCAATCCTTCTCCGTGGGAGCTTCCTCCTCCTTGGGCTTTCTGTCCTTAAGCTTCTTGGTAGAAGAATTGATCGCCTTTACAAGGAAAAATACCACCAGCGCCATGATCAGGAAATTGATGATGGCGGTGATAAAACTGCCGTACCTTAAGGTGGCGTCCCCACCAAGACTGACCGTCAGATCTTCAAAATTCATACCGCCGAAGATCCCCAGGATGGGATTGATGATGTCATCCACCAGGGAATTGACGATGGCGGTAAACGCGCCGCCGATGATGATGCCGACTGCCATGTCCATGACATTGCCACGATTTAAAAACTCTTTGAATTCCTTCATGAAACTTTTCATTTTCAGTCCTCCCTTTTTATCATTGTGCTGCCGCTCGGCAGATCACATTACTGCACACTGTAAAGAAGTTCCCCGTAGGTCGGGAACGGCCAATACTTGCCCGGTACCATAGTCTCCAGCTCATCCACGACCTCACGCAGATCGTTCATGGCGGGAAGCACCTTGTCCTTGCAATACTTCGCCGCATCAAACGCCTGCTTGTAGGTACCGATCTTGGGAAGGAGCGCATCGAGTGCATCCGTCCGCTTGGCAAGCTCATTGGATAATGTGCTGACCTTTTCAAGCAGACGCTTCTCAAAATTATCCTTCACGTCCATACCCAGAGACTGCTTTTGTACCAGCATGGCGGTCAGATCCTTTTCAAAATCCACCACGGCGCCGGTATAGCCGCGCTTTACCATTTCCACCATGGTCAGTGCTTCGATATTGATCCGCTTGTAATAGCTTCCAAGCTTGACATCATAGCGGGCCTTTAACTCCTCCTTGGAATAAACGCCGTATTTCTTAAATACCGCCAGGCTCTTCTTGGAGATGTACTCGGGGATGGCATCCACGGTGGTCACCAGATTGGCAAGTCCGCGCTTCTTAGCCTCCTTAACCCAGGCGTCGTCGTAACCGTTACCGTTAAAGACGATGCGCTTGTGCGCCGCATAGGTTTCCCGGATCAGCGTGATCACGTCTTTATCAAAATTCTTATTGTTTTCCAGGCGATCCGCAAACTCTTCGAGGACCGAAGCCACGATGGTATTTAATACCACATTCGGGCCGGCGATCGATGCGGAGGAACCCAGCATACGCAGCTCAAATTTGTTACCCGTAAAAGCAAAAGGCGATGTACGGTTTCGATCCGTGGAATCCTTCGGAAACGGCGGCAATACCGTCGCGCCGATGTCCATATATTTTTTGGCACGATCCCGATACAGGGAGCCGTTCTCAATGGCATCGAGTACCGCGGTCAGCTCGTCTCCCAAGAACACGGAAACAATGGCCGGCGGCGCTTCGTTGGCACCCAGTCTGTGATCGTTGCCTGCACTTGCAACCGACACACGGATCAGCTCCTGATAATCATCCACTGCACGCAACACAGCCACCAGGAATAACAAGAACTGTACATTCTGCGAAGGTGTCTCCCCGGGCTCCAAAAGGTTCTTGCCCGTATCCGTGGACATGGACCAGTTGTTGTGCTTGCCGGATCCGTTGACCCCGTCAAAGGGCTTTTCATGCAACAGGCACTCCATGCCGTGCTTTTGCGCGATCCTGGTCATGGACTCCATGGTCAGCTGATTTTGATCCGTGGCAACATTCGTGGTGGTAAAGACCGGCGCCAGCTCGTGCTGGGACGGTGCCACCTCATTGTGCTCGGTCTTGGCATAGATGCCGAGCTTCCAGAGCTCTTCGTCAAGCTCTGCCATAAACTGTGCGATATGCGGCTTAATGGCGCCGAAATAATGATCGTCCATCTCCTGTCCCTTGGGGGGCATGGCACCAAAAAGCGTTCTGCCGGAATAGATCAAATCCGGACGTTTTTTAAACAATTCGCGATCGATCAGGAAATACTCCTGCTCCGCTCCCACCGTAGTCTGCACGCGCTTTACGTCCTCATTGCCAAAAAGCCTTAAGATCCGCATCGCCTGCTTTTCCAGCGCCTGCATGGAACGAAGAAGCGGGGTCTTTTTGTCCAGAGCATGTCCGCCGTAGGAACAAAACGCCGTAGGGATGCAAAGGGTATTGCCCTTGATAAACGCATAGGACGTCGGATCCCACGCCGTATAGCCGCGGGCCTCAAACGTTGCCCGCAATCCGCCGGAAGGAAACGAAGACGCATCCGGCTCGCCCTTGACAAGCTCCTTGCCGGAAAATTCCATGATGATCCCGCCGTTACCGTCCGGGGACAGGAAGCTGTCATGCTTCTCCGCGGTGATCCCCGTCAGCGGCTGAAACCAATGGGTAAAATGGGTTGCCCCTTTCTCAATGGCCCAGTCCTTCATAACGCTGGCGACCACATTTGCCACCTCAATATCCAGTGCCGCGCCGGATTCCACCGTATTCATCACGCGTTCATAGATATCTTTCGGCAACCTCTCCTTCATGACATGCGCATCAAATACATTGCTCGCAAACAACTCCGGTATGTATGACATCGTCCTTCCTCCTGTCTGATCTGTTGTTTTATTTTTCAAGAGTGGGAATACCTATATTCTCCAACTCGGGATCGACCAAAGCCCGATCCATGGGAAGCTCCACCAGGCAATACGTCCCTTCGCCGGGCGTTGACGTGATCGTAAGCTTCGCACTCATCATATTTTTCAACCGACTCTTTACATTGGAGATCCCGATGTGGGACCGTCCTTTATCGTTATTTGGCATATGATCCGGATCAAATCCCACGCCGTCATCCTTCACATAGATAAAAATGCTGCCGTTTGCACGATAGCTGCCAACCTTGACGGTACCTCCGCCATCCTTCTTGCCGACGCCGTGCTTGACCGCATTTTCCACAAGCGGCTGGATGGTCAGGCCCGGAAGGAAAAAATCCTCTATCAAAATATCATACTCCACGTTCAGCTCTTCTTCAAATCTCATTTTTTCAAGACGCAGATACGTCATCACATGGGAGAGCTCCTGGCGGAAAGCAATGGGCTTTTCGTGTTTTAAAGAATCCATATTCATCCGCAGATAATCGGAAAAATCCCCGATCGCCTGCTTGGCGAGATTGGAATCCTTATCGCAAAGGTAGTAAATGGTATTTAATACATTATACAAAAAATGCGGCTGGATCTGCGAAATCATGATATTTTGCTGCATTTGGTTCATCTCACGTTCCTGATTGACGATGATCTCGATCTGCTCCACCCTGGAGGTTGCAAACATCAGGATCATGACAAACATCAACGCCGCGTTGGAAAGGGACATCGCCCCCGTGACCGCCTGCACGATGATCGCAATAAAGGGAAAGACCATATAGGACAGGAAGGTGCATTTTTGCAGCAGAGACAGGGCCTTCCCGGCAGTAATGACCCGGACGGCCACGATCACCATGGCCCCGATGTCAAGCACCTGGTTAACGATATATCCGTAGGATCTCGAGTAGACATTTTCATCGGAAACTTCAAAATAGAATCCGTTCCAAAGACTCATCACCGCGCCCGTGATCCCAAAAGCACAGATGATCACGGTACAAGCTACCCAAAGCGACGTG
>CAJOPA010000108.1 GCA_905236235.1 uncultured Eubacterium sp.
AAAGACGGGGATCAGGGTGGCAAGCGTGCTCGGGTTTATAAAGATAAAGATACCGATGACAAGCAGGATGGCCCAGCCGATCAAGAGGCCGTTGGGTTTGTTGGATGCGATCAGGGTGGTGATGAGACCGAAGATACCCATGACTATCAACATGACGCCGATGATCTTGCATACCATAAGGGCGGCTTCCGCCGGATAAATGATAAGAACAACGCCGAGTGCGATCGTGATGATCGCGGAGATAAAGACGCTGAGTCGGATCTTTGCTACAAATTCACGCATGAATACTTCCTCCCGAAAGATGATATTTTCCATACTATAGCACTTTTTTTTAAAGGAAACAATCTATGTAGTTTTTATGAACTTCCTTGCATATTGTTCCCGGATTGCTATAATGAAAACATCCGTAAAGGAGTTATTTCATGGAAAAAGTATTAAAAAAAGAGACAAACTTCAGAAATGTGCTGATGGAGGACACGGAGATCTTAGAGGAGAAAGTGCGCGGATTCCGGGAGCTTATGACATTGTACGAATGTGCGATGTTAGAGATCAACACCAAGCTGGATGTGCTCAATAAGGAGCTGACGGTAAAGCACGGACGCAATCCCTTTGAATATATCACCTGCCGTTTAAAAAGCCCGCAAAGTATCGCGCAAAAGATGGAACGTTACGGCGTGGAACTGACCCTTGATAATATCGAGAAACACTTAAACGATATTGCCGGGATCCGGGTGATCTGTTCGTTTCCGGATGATATCTACCGACTGGCGGAGTATTTGGAGCGACAGGATGATATAAAGATCATTCAGACCAAGGATTATATCAAAAATCCCAAGGACAACGGATATCGGAGCCTCCATCTGATCGTGGAAGTCCCCATTTTTCTTTCCGATCACAAAAAACTGATGCGTGTGGAAGTACAGTTTCGTACCATTGCCATGGATTTTTGGGCAAGTTTGGAGCATAAGCTCAAATACAAAAAGGAGATCGCGGATGCGGAGCGGATCTCCGAAGAATTGTTTTACTGTGCGGAGCTCATCAGCCAGTTGGACGGCAGGATGCAGCAGATCCGTACCAAGATCGAAGCCAAAGGACAGGAAGTAGGTTAGGAGAAAGAGTATGGCAGATATCAGACCATTTGCGGCCATTCGGCCCGCGGAAGGCTATGCGGATAAGATCGCGGCACTTCCCTATGATGTTTATGACAGAAAGGAAGCCAAGGCGGAGGTGGCATTGCACCCGGATTCGTTTTTAAGGATCGACCGTGCGGAGACGCAGTTTGACGATTCCGTGGACATGTATGCGGATTGCGTTTATGAAAAGGCAAAGGAGCTCTTATGGGGCATGGTTTCCGAAGGCAAATTTGTCCGGGATGAGGCACCGCATTACTATATTTATGAGCTGGTGATGGACGGTCGCTCACAGGCGGGGATCGTTGCCTGTGCTTCCGTAGAGGATTACGAAAATAATGTCATCAAACGTCATGAGAACACCCGGGCGGAGAAGGAGCAGGACAGGATCCGCCATGTGGATACCTGTAATGCGCAGACGGGCCCCATCTTTTTGGCCTATCGTCATCGACCGGAGCTTGACGCCATTCTTCATGCCGAGATGATGGAGACCCCGGCAGTGGATTTTGTTGCGCCGGATGGGATCACACATCGTGTGTGGGTGATCAAGGATCGGGAGCGGACGGAGGAGATCGGCCGGATCTTTGTGGGCATCGGAGAGATCTATATCGCTGACGGTCACCATCGTGCGGCTTCCGCCGTGCGGGTAGGAAAGAAGCGCATGGAAGCAAACGGGCGGGAGACGGAAGCGTCCCATTTCCTTTCCGTGCTTTTTGCGGATACGCAATTAAAGATCATGGATTACAATCGCGTGGTCATGGATCTAAACGGCTATACGCCGGAGGATTTTCTGGATGAGATCCAGACGTATTATGAGATCACCGACCGTTCGATCACGGAGATCCGTCCTACCAAAAAGGGAGAGGTCTCCATGTATCTGGACAAGAACTGGTATCTGCTAAACCTGCATGAAAAATATCGGATGTCGGACCCTGTAGAAGGCTTGGATGTCCAGAGATTGCAGGATCTGGTGCTGGGGCCTTTGCTTGGAATTCTTGACCCCAAGACGGATGCACGGATTGATTTTGTAGGTGGGATCCGTGGTTTAAAGGAGTTGCAAAAGCGATGCGAAGAAGGGGCAGCCGTGGCATTTGCCATGTTCCCCACTTCCATGGAGGAGTTATTTACGGTGGCGGATGCGGGACGGTTGATGCCGCCCAAGTCCACATGGTTTGAACCGAAGCTTCGCAGCGGTCTGTTTATACATGAGATTTAGGGGGAAGGAAATTGGATTGGTTAAAGTGGGATGAAATGATCCCGGTGATCTTTCAATATGCATTGAAGGTGGTTGTCTGCATTCTGTTACTCATCATCGGCGGCAAATGCATTGCCATATTCAGACGGCGGATGTGTAAACGCATGCAAAAGCACGGTGTGGAGGAGGGTGTGATCACCTTTGTGGACTCCGCCCTTAAGATCGGTCTGTATTTCTTGTTGATCTTTTTGCTCCTTTCCGGGTTCGGTGTAGGTACCGCCACGATTGTGGCGGTGGTAACATCCTCGGGTGTGACGTTGGGACTGGCCTTTCAGGGATGTCTTTCGAACTTCGCGGGCGGGATCCTGATCCTTTTGACCAAACCTTTTAAGGTGGGGGATTATATCAAGGAATCCGCCTCCGGTACGGAAGGCACCGTGCAAAAGATCGATATCATCTATACGACCGTGACCACCATCGATAATAAGGTCGTCGTAATCCCCAACGGGACCCTGGCCAATACCAGTGTGATCAATTATACCGCGCAAAAGAAGCGGATCGTGGACCTGACCTTTGGGATCAGCTACCGCGCCGACCTGAAGAAGGCAAAGGCAGTCATTGAAGAGACCGCCGCCAAACAGCCGCACGCCCTGCCGGGGGAACCCGTGAAGGTATTTGTATCGGATTTGGACGACAGTGCCGTGATCATCGGCCTTCGCTTCTGGGTGGATACCGCAGATTATTGGGAAGCCAAGTGGCTTGCCACGGAGCAGGTAAAGCTTGCGCTTGATGAGAACGGCATCGAGATCCCCTTCCCGCAGATTACGCTTTCCGGGGAGATTTCCGGGGTCAGAGAGAATCCTTAAAAAAGTAAAGAAAAGTCAGAATTCTCGTTGACAAAGAGCAAATCCGGGTGCTATATTTGAAATGTAGTCGGTATGGGGCCGACGTGGTTTTTCTTATAGTTGTAGGAGGTCTAGATATGCAGCAGGGAAAGGTGAAGTGGTTTAATGCCAAGAAGGGGTATGGTTTTATCTCCGACGCGGAGGGAAAGGACATTTTTGTTCATTTCAGCGCATTAAACATGGATGGTTTTAAGGAGTTAAAGGACGGCGAGGATGTGGAATTTGACATCGTTGACGGTGACAAGGGTCCGCAGGCAGCCAATGTGACTCGTTTGGCATAGGCCATAAAACAATCGACACCGTAGGGACTGCAAGCTTGTACTTGTGGTCCCTTTTTTGTTATAATACTATGGATTGCGCCTTGCAAACTCTTTGCAAACGAAGGTGTCGGCGCAAAATCGAATGAAGGAGAAACGAGATTATGAATATTGCCAATTGTCCGGGGTATACCCTGATCGAAAAGAGAGACCTGCCGGATATGGATTCCGTCGGATATCTTTTGCAACATACAAAGAGCGGTGCACGTTTTTTTGTGATGGAGAATGATGATGAAAATAAAGTCTTTTCCATCGCTTTCAGAACGCCGCCCATCGACAGTACGGGACTGACGCATATCTTGGAGCACTCCGTGCTGTGCGGTTCCAAAAAATTTCCGGTGAAAGACCCCTTTGTAGAGCTTGCCAAGGGTTCGCTCAATACGTTTTTAAATGCCATGACCTATCCGGATAAGACTGTGTATCCCGTGGCCAGTCTGAATGATAAGGATTTTCAAAATCTGATCGACGTCTATCTGGATGCCGTCTTTTATCCCAATATCTACAAGCGGGAGGAGATCTTTAAGCAGGAAGGATGGCATTATGAGCTGACGGATCCCGAGGGAGAGCTTACCTTAAACGGCGTGGTCTATAACGAGATGAAGGGCGCCTTCTCCTCGGCGGATGATGTGGTTGCCCGGGAGATCATGAATTCCCTTTATCCCGATACGGCTTACGGTTTTGAATCCGGCGGCGATCCGGACGTGATCCCGGAGCTTTCCTATGAATCCTTTTTGAGATTCCATGCGGATTACTATCATCCGTCCAACAGCTATGTCTTCCTGTACGGCGACGCAGACATGGAAGAGAAGCTTAATTGGATGGACCGGGCTTATTTTTCCGATTTTGATCAGAAAGCGATCGATACCGAACTGAAAATGCAAACGCCGTTTGATGCCGTTCGGGAATCCGAGAAGTACTATCCCGTCACGGCGGAGGAGGGAGAGCAGAAAAACACCTACCTGACCTACAATATTTCTATTGGGACCGTGCTCGATCCCGAGCTCTATGTGGCACTTGAGGTCATGGAGTATGCCATGCTTTCCGCTTCGGGAGCGCCCTTAAAGCAACGGCTTTTGGATGCGGGGATCGGTATGGATGTTGTTAGTTACGTGGACAACGGGATCCTGCAGCCGTTTTTCAGTATCATTGCAAAAAATGCGGAGGCGTCTCAAAAGGAGGAGTTTCTTCGGATCATCCGGGAGTATTTTGATGAGACGGTCAAGAACGGTTTTGTGAAAAAATCGTTGCTTGCTGCCATCAGTTCCTTTGAGTTTAAGTATCGGGAGGCGGACTCCGGGAGATTTCCCATCGGTCTGTCCTACGGATTGCAGTGTATGGACAGCTGGCTGTATGACGATAAAGATCCCTTCATGCATCTGCAGGAAAACGGCGTATTTCATCTCCTTCGGGAAGGCGTGGATACCGGATATTTTGAGGACCTTCTTCAAAAATATTTCGTGGAAAACACGCATGCATCCGTGCTTACGGTTATGCCGAAGATCGGCTTAAATCGCGAAAACGAGCAGGCGTTAAAGGACAAACTTGCTGCCTATAAGGCGGGCTTAAGCAAAAAGGAGATCAAAGCGCTCATCAAAGATACCGCGCATTTAAAGGCCTACCAGGAGGAACCCTCCACGAAGAAGGAGCTCAAGACGATTCCGCTTTTAAATGTATCGGATATCAAAAAGGAATGCGCGCATTATCTGCTCCGTGAGGAAAGCCATGACGGTATTTCCTATTGTTTCCATGATTATTCTTCCAACGGGATCGGATATCTCAATCTCATGTTTGACGCCGACTGGGTGAAGGAGGAGGATCTGTGCCACCTGTCCTTGTTGTCAAGCGTCCTGGGCTATGTGGATACGGCGTCCTATGGATTTGATGATCTTGCCAATGAGGTATGCATCCACACAGGAGGCCTCGGCGGCAGTGTATTTGTGGGCGTTAAGGACGCCGGCAAAGGTGATCCCGTGGTTTACTTTACCTTTAAGGCAAAGATGCTGTATCCGGAGGTGGAGAAGGCATTCGATCTGATCCGGGAGATCCTGGTGACTTCCAAGATGCGCGATCCCAAGCGTCTGCGTGAGATCGTATCCCAGTTAAAATCCCGTTCGTCGTCCTCCATTACCGGGACGGGGCATAGTATTGCCTTTTTGCGCGGTGTGTCTTATTTCAGTGAGAGCGGACGGATCGTGGAGAAGATCAGCGGTGTGGACTACTATCGGTTCATCGAGGATCTGGAGGCGCATTTTGACGAACGCTACGAAGAATGCGTTTCCAAGATGGAGGAGTTATGTAAACAATTATTTGTGAAAGAGCACTTCCTGGTAAGCTTTGTGGGCAAGGATTTTGGGGACGAGAGACTCTACGCTTGCGTGGATCGTTTGCGGGAGAGTCTTGCGGAGGGCGTTGTGCATGATACGAAACGCGTCCTGTCTTTGGCTCGGATCAATGAAGGATTTAAGACATCGGCCAAGATCAATTATGTGGCAAGGTGCGGTAATTTCTATCAGCACGGATTACCCTATACCGGAAGACTGCGCGTTTTAAAGACCATTTTGTCCTATGATTATATGTGGTTAAACGTCCGTGTCAAGGGCGGAGCGTATGGTTGCATGAGCGGATTTGATCGTAGCGGGGACAGCTATTTTGTATCCTACAGGGATCCGAATCTTGCAAAGACCAAGGAGGTCTTTGACGGAATCACCGATTACGTGGCGCATTTTGATGCGGATGAGAGGGATATGACCAAATTTATCATCGGTACCATGAGTACGGTGGATACGCCCAAAAATGCGGCAGCCAAGGGCGCCAGTGCCATTTCGTGTTATATTACGGGCGTCACGGAAGAAATGCGGCAAAAGGAGCGGGATGCCATCCTCTCTACCCGGACGGAGGATATCCGGGCGCTTGCACCTTATATGGAAGCTGTCTTAAAAGACGATTACATCTGCGTGGTGGGCAACGAAACCATGATTGAGGAGGCCAAGGATCTCTTTGATCATACGGATATCTTAGTTTAAAAAGGAGAACACATTGGACGGTATGGATATGCAAAGGACGGATCATCCGAAAAAAGCGGGCTTTGCCACGTTGATCGGCAGACCCAACGTGGGGAAATCCACCCTGATGAATCATTTGATCGGGCAAAAGATCGCGATCACTTCCAATAAGCCCCAGACGACCCGCAATCGGATCCGCACGGTTCTGACGACGGAGGAGGGACAGGTTGTCTTTGTGGACACACCTGGTTTACATAAAGCCAAGAACAAATTGGGAGAATACATGGTCAAGGCGGCCACCATGGCGCTTGCGGACGTGGATGTGATCCTGTGGCTTGTGGAGCCGAAGGCGACGGTTTCCCCTGCGGAAGAGGAGATCGCAAAGAAACTCGAAGGCGCCAAGGCACCGGTCATCCTTGTGATCAACAAGACGGATACCATCGCCAAGGAGGCAGTGCTTCCGGTAATCGACGCATATCGCAGCCTGTATGATTTTGATGAGATCGTTCCCGTTTCCGCAAGGACCGGCGCAGGGTGTGAGGATCTTGTGCAAACGATCTTTATGCTCCTGCCTTACGGAGAGGCGTTTTTTGACGAGGAGACCATCACCGACCAGCCCATGCGGGCCATTGCGGCGGAGATCATCCGGGAAAAGGCGTTGCATGCCTTACAGGAGGAGATCCCCCACGGGATCGCTGTGGGTATCGATGTGATGAAGGAGCGGCCCGGTAAAAATATCATGGATATCGAGGCGACCATCGTCTGCGAAAAGGAGTCGCACAAAGGCATCATCATCGGGAAGCAGGGCAGCATGCTCAAAAAGATCGGTAGCAACGCACGCTATGAGATTGAGCGGCTCGTGGAGGAAAAGGTGAACCTGAAGCTCTGGGTAAAGGTTACGAAGGACTGGAGAGACAGCGATTTTCTTCTGAAGAATTTCGGATATGATAAAAAGGAGTTGTAGCCTTGGGGGAGGATGCGATCACGGTAACGGGCATGGTTTTGTCGGCCATACCCATCGGAGATTATGACAAACGGCTGACGATCCTTACAAGGGAGATGGGCAAGATCCAGGTGTTTGCCAGAGGAGCCAAGCGGCCCAAGAGCTCTTTTGTGGCTGCGGCCAATCCCTTTGTTTACGGGACGTTTACCCTGCATGCGGGGAAAAATTACAATCTGGCGAAGGTTTCCGTTAAACGGTATTTTGAGGAATTTTCCGCCAATCTCGACGCCTTGCTGTACGGTTCCTATTTTTTGGAAGTGGCCGGCGCTTACTGCGTGGAAGGACAGGAGTCGGAGGAGTTGTTAAAGCTTCTGTATGTATCCGCTGCAGCGCTTCTTAAAGGCCTGGTGCCCTTTCCGCTGATCCGCCGGATCTTTGAGTGGAAGGTATTGGTCTTAAACGGCGAATACCCGGACGTGACGACGTGCGCTATCTGCAAAAGCAGGGAAAACATCGCCTATTTTCACACGGCGCAAAACGGCGTGGTATGTGCCGATCATAAGGCGCCTTTGGGGAGTATCCCGATCCTGCCGGGTGCCGTGTATGCTTTGGATTTTGTGATGCATGCACCGGTGGAGAAATGCTATTCCTTCACCTTGTCCGAGGAGGTCCTGCCCAATTTTTGCGATGTCGTGCGGGATTATTTTACGGCACGGTCGGATCGACACTTTAAATCCGAGGCAATGCTTGAAAAAGGATTGTAAAACAGATATAATAATACGATGTGTTTAAGATTATTTTTGATCGGAGGAGCTATATGAAAAAGAAAATTTCCTTAGCGCTGATCCTGGCGGGAATCCTGCTTCTTTGTGCCTGCGGCAAAAAGGTACAGGTAAGCGAGACCACGATCATTGTCAATGCCGACGGTACCGTGACCGATGCCGTTGTGGAGGACTTTGATACTTCCGTCTATGATGAAGAGGCGTTTGAAACATATGTCAAGGATGCGGTTGCCGCATTACAGACCGAGTATGGCGAGGACAGTGTGAAACTGGACTCCTTTTCCGTGGATAACGGCAAGGCCAATATATATATGACGTTTGCCTCCGCGGATTATCTGGCGGTTTTTGATAAGGTGACCTGTTTTAACGGGACGGTGGCTTTGGCCATGGCCAGCGATTACGACTTTGACGGCAATTTCGTGACCGTAAACGGCGGCGTTGCAAGTACGACGGATGCCAGCGGCAATGCGGACGGTACGGATGCGACATCCAATACAAATTACAAGGTTTTGATCTGCGAGGAACCTGCCGTTTATGAGGTTCCGGGGACGATCGTGATGATCTCCAGTCAGTATGTGACCATGCTCTCCGAAAGCAGCGTGCGCGTGGACAGCGAAGAGGAACATGCCGTCGTTTATATCATTTACGAGCAGAGCGCAGAGACGAAATAAATCAAACGGATAAGGAATGAAATCATGGAAAAGACAATGGATAAGATTGTAGCCCTGGCCAAGTCCAGAGGCTTTGTATACCCGGGCTCCGAGATCTACGGAGGCCTGGCCAACACCTGGGATTACGGTAATCTCGGTGTGGAATTGAAAAACAACGTAAAGCGTGCATGGTGGCAGAAGTTCATCCAGGAAAACCCCTACAATGTGGGCGTGGATTGCGCGATTTTGATGAATCCCCAGACCTGGATCGCTTCCGGTCATCTGGGAAGCTTTTCCGATCCGCTTATGGATTGCAAGCAGTGCCATGAGCGTTTTCGCGCGGACAAGCTGATCGAGGATTTCGCCGAGGAAAAGGGGATTACCTTGGGTAGCAGTGTGGACGGGTGGTCCAAGGACGAGATGATGTCCTTTATCCGCGAAAACAGCGTTCCCTGTCCCTCCTGCGGCAAGCATGATTTTACCGACATCCGTGAATTCAATCTGATGTTTAAGACCTTTCAGGGTGTGACGGAGGATGCCAAGAACACGGTGTACCTTCGTCCGGAGACGGCGCAGGGTATCTTTGTAAACTTTAAAAACGTACAGCGCACCTCCAGGAAGAAGATTCCCTTCGGCATCGGGCAGATCGGAAAATCCTTCCGTAATGAGATCACGCCCGGTAATTTTACCTTCCGTACCAGAGAGTTTGAGCAGATGGAGCTGGAATTTTTCTGTGAGCCCGGTACGGATCTTGAGTGGTTTGATTACTGGAGAGGCTTCTGCATCGACTGGTTAAAATCTTTGGGCATGAAGGATGATGAACTTCGCGCCAGAGATCATGACAAGGAGGAGTTGTCCTTCTATTCCCGTGCGACCACGGACCTGGAATTCCTTTTCCCCTTTGGCTGGGGCGAGTTGTGGGGTATTGCGGATCGTACGGATTATGACCTGTCAAGACATCAGGAAGTGTCCAATCAGGATATGACCTATTTTGATGATACCAAGAACGAGAAGTATATCCCGTACGTGATCGAGCCCTCGCTCGGAGCGGACCGTGTGGTATTGGCATTTTTATGCTCCGCTTATGATGAGGAAAACCTCGGCACCGAGGAGGCACCGGATATGCGTACCGTATTGCATTTTCATCCGGCGCTGGCACCGGTGAAGATCGGTGTGCTTCCCTTATCCAAAAAGTTAAACGAGGGTGCGGAGAAGATCTTTAACGCGCTCTCCAAGAAATACAATTGCGAATTTGATGACCGTGGAAATATCGGTAAGCGTTATCGCAGACAGGATGAGATCGGTACGCCGTTCTGCATCACCTATGATTTTGATTCCGAAGAGGATCATTGCGTGACGGTTCGTTTCCGCGACAGCATGGAGCAGGAACGTGTATCCATCGAAGGACTGGATGCGTATTTTGCGGACAAATTCACATTCTAAAGAGCCGGCGGCAGGATGCGCGGGTAAGGCTTATACGGGGGAGAGAGATGCATATTTCCGTGATCGTGACCGGCGGTACCATTGCCTGTAAGGAAGAGGACGGGGTCCTTTCTCCGGGTAAACGGGCTGCGGATGCTTTGGAAAAATGGTGTGAAGAAGTATGGAATGAAATCGGAAAAGGAGAGGCTGCGTTTATCGTATCCTCTCCTTATCTTATTTTAAGCGAGGACCTGACGGGAGCGTACATGGTACGGCTCATTCGTGAGGTCAATCGTGTGCTTAAAGAGGAGCACCCCGAGGGGATTGTGATCTTTCACGGGACGGATACTCTTTGCTACGCTGCGGCGGTGTTGGCGGAAGTGTTTGCCTTAGCACATACCCCGATCGTGTTTGTTTCGTCCAATCATGCGCTCGATCATCCGCTAAGTAACGGCAGGATCAATCTGCGTTATGCGTTTGAGTGGCTTTTGGAAAATGTGGGAGAATGCGGAGATCACAGTAGCCCCGTGACAGTGAGTTATGTTAACCAATCGCTGCAAGATCCCCTCGAAAAACCCGTGATCGCCGGCGGGATCCTGGATGCGAAATGCCTCTACGGTTATTTGGCGATGTCCGACATCCTTTACGGAAAACATTTTTCTTCCGGGATGAAAACAGAGGACAAAGCGGAACCTGACGCGAGGGACACAGCGGAGCTTAATGCGAAGGAACGGCCGGATACGGAACGTATCGTGAATAGATTTTATGTTAACCCATCGTGGTTTGATGATGCCGGATTTTCCGAGGCAAAGGCCGATGGAAAGGTCGTTTGGATCAAGGTCTGCCCGGGGATGGTTTACCCTAAGGATCTTGACGGGATACGCTATGTGCTTGTTGAGGGATACCATAGCGGTACGTTGCATGCGGGAGAGGAGTTTGCGGCTTTTATGCGCCTTGCCAAGGCAAAAGGTGTCCCCGTGTTTGTATGCTCCCTGCCTGCGGGCGAGGCGGTATATGAAACGGTGGACGGATATGTATCCTTGGGTGCCGTACCGGTAAAAGGGATTTCACCGTTTACGATCTATGCCAGATTGTGGCTTGCCTGCCTGTTTTCGGACAGGTGGTAATCGTTGTGGGATGTGAAAGGAGAGTTTATGGGAACGACATTTTATTTTGCGTGGGAAGTAGAGTTGATGAGCACCCTGCAGGAACATATGGGGCAGATCGGAGTATACCTTTCTTCCTTTTTTACCCTGTTTGGGGAGGAGATCATGCTCATTGTTGTCATGGGCTTTTTGTATTGGGGCTATGACAAAAAGCTTGGGAAAAAGGTGGGACTCTACATGATGACCGTCTGCCTTTTCAATCCCCTGATCAAGAACATCTTTTGCAGAAGACGTCCGTATTTTGACAATCCACAGATCCATTGTTTAAAGCCGGTGGATGCTTCGGCGGACATTTTTGATATCAAGGCGCAGGGGTTTTCCTTCCCGAGCGGGCATTCCTCCAATGCTGCGGCCGTATACGGAGGCATTGCGAAGGATACGCGACCGAGCAAACTGACGCTTGTCTTTGGGATCGTGATGCCGATCCTCGTCGGGATCTCGCGTTTTTTGGTGGGTGTGCATTATCCTACGGACGTGCTCTGCGGTTGGCTTTTGGGTATCCTTTGCATTGCGCTCATCAGCCTTCTTCGTCGCGTGATCAAAAAGGACTGGCTGATCTGCTTTTTGATCCTCATCGTGTCCGTTCCCGGATTTTTCTATTGCACAACCGATGATTTTTATACGGGTTACGGTATGATGCTCGGAACCATGGCGGCCTTTGTTTTTGAAGAAAAATTCGTCAACTTTGCAAATACCGACAGCATGATCCGCAGGATTTTGAGACTTCTTGCGGGCGGCGTTTTGTTCTTCGGTTTAAATACCGTTATCAAACTGCCGTTTTCCGATGCGTTCTTAAACGCAGAGACTCTGGGTGCGCATTTGTTCAGGGTAGGACGGTATGCGGTGGTATTGTTTATACTGCTTGCGATCTATCCCATGGTATTTCGGTATACCGCCAAGATCGGCAGCAAGAAAAAGTAAATTCATGCTTGCAATTTGCGGCAGGATGTGGTAACTTATCATGGTATGTGAAGTTTGATGGTCCGCTGATACCTTTGTATTAAGAACATCGAAGATTACAAAGGAGGAAAGAATCATGAACGCAAATGAAATTATCAAGAGCATTGAAGATGAGCAGTTAAAGAGCGATATTGCTGATTTTCATGTAGGTGACACCGTTAAGGTTTACGGTAAGATCAAGGAGGGTAACCGCGAGAGAATCCAGGTGTTTGAAGGCATCTGCATCAAGCGTCAGGGCAGCTCCACGCGAGAGACCTTTACGGTCCGCAAGAATTCCAACGGCGTAGGCGTTGAGAAGACTTGGCCGCTTCACAGCCCCAATGTGGACAAGATCGAAGTGGTTCGCCGCGGTAAAGTTCGTCGTGCGAAACTCTTCTATTTAAGAGATCGCGTGGGCAAGCGTGCCAAGGTAAAAGAGGTTGTAAAATAAGCTTTTACCCGCAAAAAGAAAAGAAAAACGAAAAGGATCTGTTCCGCAGGGAACAGGTCCTTTTTTCTTGTGATGCTTATACTTTTTTGTTATAATGTATCCAAACGTGGTTTGATGGGTTGGAGATGGAAGATGAGACCGTTTCGAAGAAGGGGACTGACCTTTACGCGGCAGCGTAAAACCAGAGATATTCGACGGGCGTTGCCTGTTTTTTTATGG
>CAJOPA010000109.1 GCA_905236235.1 uncultured Eubacterium sp.
CTTTTGGATTTGAATTGTTCAATTGTCATGGTTGATTTCCTCACCTTTATTGTATTTCTCACAATACAATATTTTACTACGCTTTCCTGAAATATGCCATAGGAATTTTAAACGATTCGCTGTTATTTTTTTGTATACATCCCCAAGGCAAAAAAACGGACCGCCCGAAGGCAGCCCGTTTAAAAAATCCGATGGCAAAGCGATATGCTTATGCGTTCTTGCCCCATGCTTCGATAATCATGGGAACGACCTTGTAAAGATCGCCGACGATACCGTAGTCAGCCACTTCAAAAATGGGAGCAATCTCATTCTTGTTGATCGCTACGATGATATCGGAATTCTGCATACCTGCAAGGTGCTGGATCGCGCCGGAGATACCGCAAGCAAAGTAGATCTTCGGCTTTACGGTGGTACCGGTCTGTCCTACCTGATGAGAATGATCGATCCAACCTGCATCAACGGCTGCACGGGAAGCGCCCACAACGCCGCCTACCGCATCAGCGAATTCCTGCATCAGCTTGAAGCCGTCAGCGCTGCCGAGGCCTGCACCACCGGATACGATGATCTCCGCATCGGTTAAGGAAACCATATCCTTTGCAGTCTTTACGATCTCGAGTACCTTGGTGCGGATATCTGCCTCGGAAAGCTTGATATCGAGGCTGATCACCTCACCCTTGCGGCTGTCATCACGGGTAGCCTTATCCATAACACCGGGACGTACGGTAGCCATCTGCGGTCTGCAGGATCCGCAGGTGATGGTTGCCATCAGGTTACCGCCAAATGCCGGACGGGTCATCTTTAAGTTGTATGCATTGTCCTCGATCTTCTTGTCAGCAACCTTTGCGGGCGTGATCGCTGCAAGGAAATCGGTGTATTTGGTGGAATCATAATCCAAATGCGTGCAGTCTGCCGTCAGACCGGTGGTCACACGTTTTGCAACACGCGGAGCAAGGTCACGTCCAATATGGGTTGCGCCCAAAAGGATGATCTCCGGCTTGTAAGCCTCGATCGCCTGCTCAAATACATTGGTATATCCGTCGGTTGTATAATTTTTAAGAAGCGGTGCGTCTGCAACATATACCTTGTCTGCGCCGTAAGCGATAAGATCCTTGGCGATGTCGCCCATGTTCTCACCGATTAAGAGTGCGCAAAGCTCCGTACCGATATCGTCAGCCAGCTTTTTGCCTTCGCCCAAAAGTTCAATGGCAACGCTGTTTAAAACGCCCTGTCTCTGCTCAGCAAAGACCCATACGCCCTTCCAGTCGCTTCTGTCGCTTCTGTCTTCCTTTAATCTGCCCATTTCTATGAACCTCCTTAGATAATATGCTTCTCTTTGAACTCAGCAAACAGCTGGTCTACCATCTCCTGCTCGGTGCCTTCAAGCATCTTGCCGGCGCCCTTCGGTGCGGGAGCGAAGGATGTGAATACATTGGTCGGAGACGGCTTTAATCCGGTCTCGTCTTCACGAATGTCCACATCATCGAATCCCCAAACGGTGATCCGCTCCGGATGGTCATAAGCATCATAAATTCTGCCGATGTTCATATAACGGGGCTCATTGAGTTCCTTTACGCAGGTGATCATGCAGGGCATCTGTACCTCGATCGTCTCATAGCCGTCCTCAAGCTGACGCTGTACCGTTACCTTCTTGCCGTCGATCTTGATATCCTGTGCGTAGGTAACCTGCGGAATGCCGAGCTTCTCTGCGATCTGCGGTCCAACCTGTGCGGTATCGCCGTCGATCGCCTGACGACCGCCGATCAAAAGATCGAAGTCACCGATCTTCTTGATGCCGGCTGCGATGGCATTGGAGGTTGCCCAGGTGTCGGAACCGCCGAATTTACGGTCACTTAAAAGGATGCAGTCATCTGCGCCCATGGCCATACATTCGATCAGCATTTCCTTTGCCTGGTCCGGACCCATGGAGATCACGGTCACCGTAGAACCCGGGTTGGCATCCTTGATGGCAAGAGCCGCCTCAAGACCGTTGGCATCATCCGGATTCAGGATGGATTCCACACCCTCACGATTGATACGGCCGGTTACGGGATCGGTCGTAACGTTCTTTGTATTCGGAACTTGTTTTGCACAAACTAAAATCTTCATTTGATCTCTGTCCTCCTTCATTAATCTGCTAATACATTTCTTGAAATTACCAACTTCTGAATTTCAGATGTACCTTCGTAAATCGGAAGGATACGAGCATCTCTGTAAATTCTCTCGATTGCATATTCCTTCATGTAGCCGTAACCGCCATGGATCTGTAAGGAGCGGTTGGCAACATCCACAGCCGTCTCGGAAGCAAAGTATTTTGCCATAGCGGCCTCGGTGGTAACCTTCTGATGATTGTCAAGCTTATCCGCTGCGGAGTATACCAGCTGTCTTGCAGCCTCCACCTTCGTAGCCATGTCGGCAAGAACAAACTGGGTGTTCTGGAATTTGGCGATCTGTCTGCCAAACTGTACACGCTCTTTGGAGTAAGCAACCGCCTCATCCAATGCGCCCTTGGCAGCACCGAGAGACTGTGCGGCAACGGTAACACGGCCGGCATCCAGGATGCTCATGGCAATGTTAAAGCCCTTGCCTACCTGGCCCAGGATATTTTCCTTCGGCACGCGAACATTCTCAAGAATGATATCGGAAGTAACGGATGCATGGATACCCATCTTGCTCTCCGGCTTACCGGTAGAGAATCCGTCCCATTTGCTTTCTACGATAAATGCAGTAATACCACGGGTACCGGCCTTTAAATCCGTCTTTGCAAAAATAACGGCATAGTCGCAAAGCGGCGCCATGGTGATAAACGTCTTACGACCGTTTAAGATGTAGTAGTCCCCATCCTCTACAGCAGTCGTGGAAACCGAACCGGAATCGCATCCCGCACCGGGCTCGGTCAGACCAAAGGAAGCGATGGTCTTGCCTTCTGCAAGCGGCTTTAAGTATTTCATCTTCTGCTCTTCGTTACCAAAGTAAAGGTACGGAGCGCCGGAAAGAGAGTTACTCATCAAAAGAGAGCCGGAAGACACATCCTTGGCTGCGAACTGCTCCATGGCAAGTACGAGACTCTTGTAATCACCGCCCATGCCGCCGTACTCCTTGGGAATCGTGATGCCGGTGAAACCGTAACGGGCAGCCTTCTCCCAGAGTTCCTGCGGAAATTCGCCGTTGGCATCTGCATCAATGGCGCCGGGCGCGATCTCGGTCTCAGCAAAATTCTGCGCCAGCTTCTTGATCATTTCATGTTTTGCTTCAAATAACATTTCCTATCCTCCTAGTTGCAATTATTTTCATCACGATGCGTAAACA
>CAJOPA010000110.1 GCA_905236235.1 uncultured Eubacterium sp.
GCAGGAGTGGCGGAATTGGCAGACGCGCAGGCTTCAGGTGCCTGTGGTAGCAATATCGTGTGGGTTCAAGTCCCATCTCCTGCATAAAGGAAAAGCCTTGCACATGTGCAGGGCTTTTCTTTTATGCAGGAGCTCCTTGAACCCAGCGGGTTCAAGGTCTCCTCGCCCTGACGAGCTCGTCGGTCAGTTCGGGCTGAAAAAGGTCCACCGGACCTTTTTCCGGGACGCCCTCACCCCATCTCCTGTATTGCGATCTCTTTATATTGATGAGGAAATCAATGGCAATCTATTTACGTATTCCAAATTAATCAATATTGATAACATTAGGCATAAATTGAATGATATCGGGAAAGAAATACAAGGAGGATGTTTTTAGATGAGAAATAAAGTAATGGGCACGATATCTCTGGGAGTCGGAATTCTCATTTTTTTGATAACATGTGTATGGATTCTGACCGGAATACGGAATATGAGTGCCGACTACCAGAGGTTGGAAAATCTGGATGTTTCAGAGTCCACCACGGCTACGATCTCTTATGATGACCATTTTGCGTCGGAGGGATTTGGAATTCAAACCGATCCCGAAAATCCTGAAATGCGTGAAGAATTAAATCGGTTCATTGAGGAAAGCCTAAAGGGAATAGACGAAAAGATCGTTGTCAGCGTACTGGTTTTCACAATGGTGACCGTCACGGTACTGGTTTATTGGTTTTATTGGACTTTCGGAGAGAATAGAAAAAAGTATATTATGAGCATCCTGCTGGGGACATTGATCCTCTTTGGGGTTTTTCTGATTTGTATTGTGATTGCACATACAATTTTGCATATGCCATTCTATTTTCCGTTGGGATATGATCTTCTGCTGATTATTGCCAGCCTTTTATCCATTGCTGCCGGGAGCTGTTTTCTTGGTTGGTTAATCAGGCGGGCCCGGTTTAAAGGAATTGTAGCTATCGCAGCAATCCCTGCCGTTATAGCGTTTTTTGTGTTTGGAACCGTATTTGAATATGGATTATTCACGACTCCCCAAGTGGATTCATTTGACTATGTTGTTCAGGACTATGTTCCAAACCTGTACGATGAAAATTTTGAAGGTGAAGCATACTATGATGAAGTAAAAAATGTCATGATAGTAAATGGAACGGAATATTCGCCACGACAGGCAGACAATCCGGAATATTTGAGAGGAGTGAAACGCATGGGGGCTATTCTCTACGAAGCCCTAAATCCATATGGTGGTAATGGCCTGTTTGCGGCATACGAAGTGGAAAGCAATATCAATATCAGTGTTGTCGCTTTAATCCTGTATGTGGCGAAAGCACTCCTATTCGTTCTTTTGACCATGGGATTGAAGAATAGTAAGTCATAATAGTCACAGGATACGGGTGCAAAACCCGATCCTTTTTTATGCCCATATGAAAAACCGAAATCACCACCGAACTCCTTGACGCAAACCCCAAATAAGAGCATAATCAAACAGGTGCAGATTTTGCGCCTGTTTTGCCGTGCAAATGCAGAAAAACGGATGTTGCATTGCACGGAAATACGTGTGTGAGGGAGAATGTGATGAGTGAAATGAAAAAAAGAGAAAATTTTGGTTCACGTCTCGGCTTTATATTGGTCAGTGCCGGATGCGCGGTGGGGATCGGAAACGTATGGAAGTTCCCCTATGTTACCGGACAGAACGGCGGCGCAGTATTCGTGCTGTTTTATCTGCTGTTCCTGATCCTTATGGGGATTCCTGTGATGACCATGGAGTTTGCCGTCGGACGAGCAAGCCGCAGAAGCGCGGTGTCCGGTTATAAGGCTCTGGAGAAAAAGGGCAGCAAGTGGCACATCCACGGATGGTTTTGTATCGCGGGATGCTACCTGTTGATGATGTATTACACCACGGTGTCCGGATGGATGCTGGATTACTTCTATAAATTTGCTGTCGGGACCTTTGACGAGATCGCGACGGAAGACGTCGGCGGCGTATTTGGCGCGATGCTCTCGGATCCCATTGAGATGGCGATCTTTATGGCGATCACCGTGCTTGCCGGATTTGGAGTCTTAAGCTTCGGTGTACAGAAGGGTCTTGAAAAGGTCAACAAGGTGATGATGACCGGCCTGCTTCTTTTAATCGCCGTACTTGCCGTCCATTCCTTCACTCTTGAAGGGGCGGGCGAAGGCGTTGGTTTTTATCTGCTCCCCGATTGGAGCAGGGCAAAGGAAGCCGGACTTTGGAATGTGATGTCGGCCGCCATGAACCAGGCGTTCTTTACATTAAGCCTGGGTATCGGCGCGCTGGAGATCTTCGGAAGCTATATGTCCGATGAGAAGACGCTGACCGGGGAAGCGATCCGGGTATGTGCACTTGACACATTCGTGGCGATCCTTTCCGGACTGATCATTTTCCCTGCGTGCTTCAGCTACGGCGTACAGCCCGATCAGGGACCGTCCCTTATCTTCATCACGCTTCCTACGGTATTCATGAACATGCCGGCCGGACGGATCTGGGGAACCCTGTTTTTCGTATTCATGACGTTTGCAAGCTTTTCCACGGTAACGGCCGTGTTTGAAAATCTGATCGCCTATCTTGAGGATGAGTTCGGATGGACGAGAGGCAAAGCGGTAACGGTTAACCTGATCTTTATATTGGTCGCAAGCCTCCCCTGCCTGCTCGGATACAATGTATGGAGCGATCTTCATATCATCGGCGGGCGTGATGTGCTTGACTCCGAGGATTTCCTGGTAAGTAATCTCTTGCTTCCGCTCGGATCGCTGATCTTCTGTCTGTTCTGCGTGACGAAGTTCGGATGGGGATTTGACAAGTATTTGGCAGAGACCAATAAGGGCGACGGCATCAAGATGCCTATGTGGTTAAAGCCTTACTTCAAATTCGTGCTGCCGATCCTTGTGCTTATCATCGTGGTTATGGGGCTGATCCCGTAAAAAAGGGATAGGATCACCGTAAGGTCATCTTTTGCCATAAGCAAAAAAATCAGACCGTGTGAAGAGGGGTATCGCTTCACACGGTCTGTTTTTTTAGGAAAATTTAAAGCCGTTTATCCAATTTTAGGAAGCTTTGCAAAAGATTCCTTTAGCTGTGCATCTGTCGGAATCTCATCCGTCATCAGCCCATCATGGTATTTTTCGTAGGCGACCATGTCAAAGTATCCGGTTCCGGTAAGACCGAAGACGATGGTTTTTTCTTCTCCGGTCTCCTTGCATTTTAGCGCCTCATCAATCGCAGCTCTGATGGCGTGAGAACTTTCCGGTGCGGGCAGGATGCCTTCCACACGGGCGAACTGTTCTGCCGCTTCAAAGACGGATGTTTGTTCCACGCTTACCGCTTCCATCATTTTGTCATGGTAGAGCTGGGAAAGAATGGTACTCATGCCATGGAATCGAAGACCGCCGGCATGGTTCGGCGAGGGGATGAATCCGCTTCCGAGTGTGTACATCTTGGCAAGAGGGCAGATCATTCCCGTGTCGCAAAAGTCGTAAGCGAAGGTGCCTCTGGTAAAGCTCGGGCAGGAAGCAGGCTCAACGGCAATGATTCGGTAATCCGCTTCCCCACGGAGTTTTTCTCCCATAAACGGAGCAATGAGACCTCCAAGGTTGGAGCCGCCACCGGCACATCCGATGATGATATCCGGCTTGATACCGTATTTATCCAATGCGGTCTTTGTTTCCAGACCGATCACGGATTGATGAAGAAGAACCTGATTGAGTACGCTTCCAAGCACATAGCGATAACCGGGATTCTTTGTAGCAACTTCCACAGCTTCTGAAATGGCACAACCAAGGCTTCCGGTTGTTCCCGGATGTTCGGCAAGGATTTTCTTCCCGACCTCTGTTGTCTCGGAGGGTGAGGGGACAACAGATGCTCCATAGGTACGCATGACTTCACGGCGGAATGGTTTTTGCTCATAGGACACCTTTACCATATATACCTTGCAGTCCAGGTCAAAGTAGGAGCAGGCCATGGAAAGTGCCGTGCCCCACTGACCGGCTCCGGTCTCGGTTGTAACGCCTTTCAAGCCCTGCTTCTTTGCATAGTATGCCTGGGCGATGGCAGAATTAAGCTTGTGGCTTCCGCTGGTATTGTTGCCTTCAAACTTGTAGTAGATCTTTGCGGGAGTCTGAAGCTTTTCCTCCAGGCAATACGCACGCACAAGCGGAGAAGGGCGGTACATCTTGTAAAATTCACGGATCTCCTCGGGAATCTCCACAAATGCGGTGGTATCGTCCAGTTCCTGTTTTACGAGTTCCTCACAAAAGATCGGTGAGAGTTCTTCGGCAGTCAGGGGCTTGCCTGTCCCGGGATTAAGAAGGGGGGCGGGCTTGTTTTTCATATCTGCCCTCATGTTGTACCATTGTTTAGGCATCTCATCTTCGGTAAGATAGATTTTGTAAGGGATTTTTTTCTCTGACATTTTGTTTTTCTCCTTTCGATTCGTTTGAAGACAGGTATCTCTCTGCGCATAAAAAATACCTGTCCCATAGCAAATGTTTGCTGGGACAGGTATAGATATCATTTACCTGCGGTGCCACCCGGCTTGGTGTATAGAATACACCCACTCATCGCGTACCATCATACGCCGGACTTTGATCACGGAGATCCTCACTCCGTCTCACATACTAAGGCACAGCGCCTTTTCTGTTTCGCCCTCAGAAGTCCATTCGGCAAAAGCACTTTTGCTGCGATCACACCATCCGCAACTCTCTGGTAAAAGGAGGCTTTAGCTTACTCACTCTTCCTCAACGGTTTAGACAAAAATATCATAAAGAAAAATCCTTGTCAAGAATTTTTTGAAAAAATGGACAGAATATTTTACAGAGAGGAAGGAATGGGTTTTACGCCGTAATCATGCTATAATAAAGATGCGCACATAGGGTGCACAGAAAAAGGACCGCAACGTTTGCGTGAAGGTCAAATATTCCTATTACAGGAGGGGGAACATGAAAAGAAAATGGATGAAAGTGATGCTGGCGGCATCGCTGTCGCTAAGCCTTGTGCTTGGTATGGCAGCATGTGGCCAAAGCGGCGCACAGGACGCGGAAAACGCGGATCAGACGGGCGAGGAAACCTCTGATGGCGCCGCAGCCGCATCTTCCGATGCTTCGGGAGATGCTTCAGGGGATGCCTCAGGCAATGCCTTTGGCATGATGGGCATGAGTACGGGTCCGACCGAGACGGATTCCGCCAAGGCCAATCCGGATCAGGCGATCACGCTGGACGGTATCGCCATGGGACAGGTACGTACGCTGTTAACGACCGCTGTTTTGGCATACGACGGCGGGGAGCTGGATGAGGCGCATACGACGAATGCAGGTCTTACCGAGGACGGTGATCTGACGACGATCGTGTCCGAGGAAGACAATGCCAACGGTATCGTGATCCGTAATACCGGCGCATTTGTGCTGGGCGGGGAGTCCGATCCGGCGCTTCTTGCTGAAAAGATCAATTTTTCCTATGTCAGTGGCAGCCATTATGGTGATTGGGAGGCTTTCTGCGCAGAGATGGGCTATGATGCTTCCATGACCGTGGAGGAGATTGCGGAGGATATCATTGCGAGCGGTTCCGCGACCAGCTATACCAATGTGGGACTGGCGGCACCGGAGACGGTATCCTTGAGCAATTACTACCTGGATTTCACCGGTTCGGGTACCAATGATATGGGTGGTTTCGGTGCGGCGTTGTACGTTTCGGACAATGCGGTGGCGGAGTTTAATAACTTCAAGGTGATCACCCGCGGCCCGGGGCGCGGTACGCTCTTTACCAGATTTGGCGCGCAGGTGACTGTCAATGACTCGACGTTCTATGCAACGGCAGGAGATACTTCGAGTGCGGCGATGGGATGCCCTCCGGGACTGTTTCTCGAAGGCAAGGTACGCGCGACCAATGCGGTAGGCGCTTCCGTAGTGACCTACAATGATTCCGTTGTGATCAGCCAGGGCTGGGGTGCGCTCAGTACCGACAGCGACGATCTTTATACCAATGTGGAGACGCCTACGACGCTGAATATCAACAACAGCTATATTGCCGTACTGACCAGCGGTTACGGTGCGTATTCCGACGGCGCGGCGCGCGATACGTTTAAGGACTCCTATATTGATGTGCCGGACTACGGCGCGGTCGAGACGGGTTCCGGTATCGTATCTTTTGAAAATTGCGTGCTCAATGTCGGCATGTATGGCGTGATGACGCATTCCGGCAACAGCCGTGGCGAGATCGTATTTAAGGACAGTGAGCTGCATGTGGGCGAGAGTGCCGTGATGCTCAGGGACACTGCCAATACCGTAACGTTCGAAAATACCACCATCGCCTATGACGGCACTGCCACCATCAATACGGAGGCGGCAGAGAGCTACGGTGTGGATCTGGCGGATGTGGATGCGGAGTTTGGCACAAAGAACGGCGTGGATAGCACCTATCTTCATACGGACTTTAAGTCTGCGGATTCCAAGTGCATCGTCAAGCTTTTGCACAACAGCGACTCCGGGTCCGGCACGGAATCCACCAATGCGGCGCCTGTCGTTACCATCATCGGTTCGACCATGGCGGGGGATATCTTGAACACCGCAGCGATGGAAGGCGATGAAAACACGGCGACCAGCGGTCCGGCGGGTGAAGGTGTCCGTACGGCAAGAAGCATGGAGGTTGTTCTGGAGGATTCCACCATTACCGGTGCCATTTCCCTGGGACAGGACACCTGGAAGTTTGTATTGTTTGCCTCCGGCGGCAATACCACGCAGCAGATCGGCTATGCAGCATCTACCAAGCTCGGCTCCTTCCATGACGACGGTTACGGCCTTACGCTTTCCGTGACCAAGGGATCCGTATGGGAAGTAACGGAGACGTCTTATCTGACGGAGCTTACCATTGATGAGGACTCCTCCGTTGTCGGCGCGGATGGCGCGACGGTTACCATGACGGTGGATGGTAAAGAGACCCCGATCGCCGCAGGAACCTACAGCGGCGAGATCGTGATCACCGTAAAATAATCGATAGGATCATCGAAAGAACCATTGATAAAAAGTGAGCCCGCAGGCGGTTGCCTGCGGGTTTTTTATACGGAAATTTTCGCGGAAAAATTTTTTTCAAAAAAAAAGGAAGTCCTTTTTTTGCATGGTATTACTTTTATGTAGGGAGAAAAAGACAGCCCATGCAGGGGGAAAGAGGACGATACGTGACAGTTCGTGAAGAGATCGAAGAAAGAGAAAAACAGATACTAAGCCCGTATGCCGCGCGAAGCGTGGACAGTGTCGGCAGGGACGTTTCGGAGGAGCCTTGTGACCTTCGGCCGGCGTATCAGCGGGACCGGGACAGAATCTTGCATTGCAAGGCATTCCGGCGGATGAAGCACAAGACGCAGGTCTTTTTTTCTCCCAAGGGAGATCATTACCGTACGCGGCTTACCCATACGCTGGAGGTATCGCAGATCGCGAGAACCATGTCCAAAGCGCTCAAATTAAATGAAGATTTAACAGAAGCGATCGCCTTGGGGCATGATCTGGGGCATACGCCGTTCGGACATTCCGGCGAGCGGGTCCTTAATGAATTGTGTGAGGACGGTTTCAAACATCACGAGCAGAGTGTGCGCATCGTGGAGAAGCTTGAAAAGGACGGCGAGGGGTTAAACCTCACCGTGGAAGTCAGAAACGGCATCTTAAATCACAAGACCGGCGGCAAGGCCATGACCCTTGAGGGGGATGTGGTGCGTTTCGCTGATAAGATCGCCTATATCCATCATGATGCGGATGATGCCATTCGCGCAGGACTCTTGACGGAGGAGGATATTCCCGGAGAGCTTCGTGCGATCTTGGGGCAGAACTGTAAAGACCGGTTAAATTATCTGATCCATGACGTGATCGCTTCAAGCCTCGGAAAGCCTGAGATCCGCATGGCCGAGGAGACCTATCGGGCCATGATGGATTTTCGCCAATATATGTTTGATAATGTTTACAAGCACCCTTCCACCATTCGCGAGGAGAAAAAGGCCCAGGATCTGTTGCGCTTTCTTTTCCGATATTATATGGAGAGCCCCCGGCAGATGCCGGAGCTTTATACCGGCATGATCGCGCGGGGCGAAAAGCAGGACCGGGTTGTATGTGACTATATTTCCGGGATGACGGATCAGTTTGCCATGGATACCTATCGCAGACTGACCATTCCCAACCATTGGAGCGTGTGATGCGGACGGGGGAAAAGGCAAATGCCGTATATCAGTGATGAGCTTAAGGAGCAGATCCTTTCTTCGACGGATGTCGTCGACGTGATCTCCGACTATGTCAATTTAACGCGCAAAGGCGCCAATTACTGGGGACTGTGCCCGTTTCACGGGGAGAAGACCCCTTCCTTTTCCGTGTCTTCCGCCAAGCAGATCTACTACTGCTTTGGTTGCCACAAAGGGGGAGACAGTGTTCGATTTCTCATGGAATATGATAATATGTCTTTTCCGGAGGCCATGGCGCATCTGGCGGCCAAGGCCGGCATAGAGATCCCGGAGAGTGAGGAGCGCCCGCGGGACAGGAAGCTTGCGGACAAAAAGACCCGGCTCTTTGAGATCCAAAAACAGGCAGCGGCGTTTTATTATAGGCAGCTTCGGCAGCCCGGCGGAGAGACGGGGATGCGGTATTTTGAAAAAAGGCAGCTGACGCCGGAACTCATGCACCGGTTTGGACTGGGCTACGCGCCCAAGGCCATGGATGCACTCTACCGGCATTTAAAGGAGCAGGGTTTCAGCGATGCGGAGTTAAAGGACTCCGGTCTGGTGCAGTTTGATGAAAAGCGCGGGGCGCATGATAAGTTTTTCAATCGTGTCATGTTTCCCATCATGAATGCCAACAATAAGGTGATCGCCTTCGGCGGGCGTGTGCTGGGCGACGGAGAACCCAAGTATCTCAATTCGCCCGAGACGCCGATCTTTGAAAAGAGCAGAAACCTTTACGGCCTGCATTTGGCCAGGAAAAGCCGGGAACAATCCTTCATCCTTTGTGAAGGCTATATGGACGTGATCGCCCTGCATCAGGGGGGATTTGATCATGCCGTTGCTTCGCTGGGGACGGCTTTTACCGGGGAACATGCCCTGCTTATGAAACGGTTTCGAAGGGATACGGTGTATCTGTGCTATGATTCCGACAGCGCGGGTACGAAGGCGGCCCTAAGAGCCATACCGATGCTGCGCGACGCGGGATTTAAAGTCCGCGTGATCCATATGGAACCTTACAAGGACCCGGATGAATTTTTGAAAAACGAGGGTCCGGAGGCATTTCAGGAAAGGATCAAAGAGGCGGAAAACGGATTTTTGTTTGAAATACGCATGGACGCGCAGAGTCATACTTTGACGGATCCTGACGAGATGGCTGCATTTGAAAACCGTACGGCGCAAAAACTCAGTGAGATCGCGGACGCTTTCCAAAGGGAAAATTACATCAAAGAGGTCCTGCGGATCTACGAGATCCCCGAGCGGACGCTACGGGACATGGTGGGTGCGCATGCACTCTCCGGCGGCGGAGACAGCCTGTACAAAAAGCCCGTTACACTCGAGGAAAAACCACGTCGGGAAAAAGGCAAAGCCGGGGTGATCGAGGCTTCCCAACGCATCCTTTTAACGTGGCTGAGCGAGGAGCCGGAGATCTATCATAAGATCAAGGATCACCTTCTTCCACAGGATTTTGAGGGGGAGGATTTTCAAAGTGTCGCTGCCCAGGTTTACAGGCAGATCGCCGAGGAAGGGAAGGTGTCGCCGGGTAGGATCGTGATGCGATCGGAGGAAGAAGGGGGCGATGCCGACAGACGTTCCGGTATGTTTTTTGGGGAATCCCAATCGGATCTGTCGGAGGCCGAAAAGGCCAAGGCCCTGAAGGAAACGGTGATCAGGATCAAGGAAAACGCGCTGGCGCGCAATGAGGAGGCCGGACAATCGGATCTGGCGGCGCTTGCGCAGTATATGGAAGAAAAGAAGCAATTGGACGCACTTCGCAAAATACAATTTTAAGGAGAATGAATATGGCGGATAAAGATTTGGACATGAAAACGTTTGCAGAGAAGCTCCCGGAGTTTCTGGAATACATCCAGGCGAAAAAGGGCAATGAGATCATGTACTCGGATATCAATGATTATTTCCGGGGAATGGAGATCGGTGAAAATGAGATGGAAAGTATCCTGGAGTACCTGGATGCCAAGGGTGTGGACGTGATCCACGAGGAATCCGAGATCCGGGAACCCGATGCGGAGGAGCTCGAGATTGATGTCGCACTCGATCTTCCGGGACTGGAGCTGGATGATATTGATGATGCGGATATGGATCAGATCGCCGAAGAGGAAGAGGTGGATCTGAAAAACATCGACCTCTCCGTGCCGGAGGGCATCAGCATTGAAGATCCGGTACGCATGTATTTAAAAGAGATCGGCAAGGTGGCCCTTTTGACGGCCGACGAGGAGATCGAACTGGCCAAGGATATGGAGGCAGGTGCCGCCGCTGTGGAGAAATTGCCGCAGCTTAAGGCCGAGCTTGAGGCGGAAGGTCTTTCCGACAAAAAGAAAAAAGCGCTTACCAAGGAGATCGCAGAGCTTGAAGAAGCCGAGAGAAAGGGTGCGGAAGCGAAGCAGAAGCTTGCGGAGGCCAACCTTCGTCTTGTTGTATCCATTGCCAAGCGTTATGTGGGCCGTGGCATGCTTTTCCTCGATCTGATCCAGGAAGGAAACCTCGGACTCTTAAAGGCAGTCGAAAAGTTTGATTATCAGAAGGGATATAAGTTTTCCACCTATGCGACCTGGTGGATCCGTCAGGCCATCACCCGCGCCATTGCGGATCAGGCCCGTACGATCCGTATCCCCGTGCATATGGTGGAAACCATCAACAAGCTGATCCGCGTGTCGAGACAGCTTTTACAGGAACTTGGCAGGGAGCCCCTTCCGGAGGAGATCGCGGATGAGATGGGCATTCCGGTGGAGCGCGTGCGCGAGATCTTAAAGATCAGCCAGGAGCCGGTATCTCTGGAGACTCCGATCGGCGAGGAAGAGGATTCCCATTTGGGAGATTTTATCCAGGACGAAAACGTGCCCGTACCGCCTGAGGCAGCGGCTGCACGTTTGTTAAACGAACAGTTGAGTGAAGTATTGGAGACGTTGACGGAGAGAGAGCAGAGGGTGCTGCGCCTGCGCTTTGGCCTGGACGACGGCAAGGCCCGGACACTCGAAGAGGTTGGACGGGAGTTTAATGTTACCCGTGAGCGTATCCGTCAGATCGAGGCAAAAGCCCTTCGCAAGCTTCGTCATCCCTCGAGGAGCCGCAAACTTCGTGATTACCTTGAATAATTTAAATCAAAACTTAAAATTACCGGAACTTTCGGAAAGAATGCAGGCGATCTGCGCCATGGTCCCGGAGGACACCTTTGTGGTGGACGTGGGTACGGACCATGGCTATGTGCCGGCGTGGCTGGTCGGTACGGGCAGATGCGTGGGCGGCGCGGCGCTGGATGTGCGTCCGGGGCCGCTTTCCAAGGCGGTAGAGACCATGGAGATCTGCGGACTTACAGACCGCGTGGACTGCCTTTTGTCGGACGGGCTTAAGGAGTATACCGCCGCGCAGGCGGATCACGCAGCCCCTACGACCCTTGTGATCGCCGGGATGGGAGGCAATCTGATCTGCCGGATCCTTGCGGAGGATCCGGCAAAGACAAAGTCTTTTGCCACGTTCATTCTCGAGCCGCAATCGGACGTGTGGAAGGTGCGACAGATTCTTCTCGGACTTGGCTATGTCATTGCGGATGAGGACATGGTGGAAGAGGAGGGCAAGTATTACCCCATTCTTTTTGCGAAGGCCCAAGGCAAAGACACGCTTTCGGCGGAAAGGATCGAGCTGTCGCAGACGACGGAAAGAGCGCAGGCAACGACCGAAGAGATCTACGGACCCGTTCTTTTGCAAAAGAAACATCCCGTGCTTTTGCAATTTTTGCAAAAAGAGGAGCGGGAGCTTACCAAGATCATGGCGCAGGTTGCAAAAGCCGGCGCAGCGCAGAGAACGGAAGAGATTACAGAACGTCTTGCGAAGAACCGCAAGGCGCAGGAGAAAGTTCAGGAAAAGTAAGGGGGGAGTCTATGCAATTACAAAGTCTTTTGGATGTGTTGGAGCGGGATTATCCGCTTGAGGATGCCGACAGCTGGGATCTGGAGAATGTCGGCCTGCAGGTGGGCAGTCGCGACAGGGACGTACACCGGATCTACCTGGCACTCGATGCCACGGAGGAAGTGATCGCGGATGCGGTTGAAAAGAAGGCCGATCTGTTACTGACGCATCATCCCATGATTTTTGGCGGTATCCGCAAGGTAAATACGGATACTACGGTAGGGCGCAGGATCCTGACCCTGGCCGCGAAGGATATCTCCTATTACGCCATGCATACGAATTATGATATGCACAGGATGGGAGCACTCGCCGCAGAGCGGATTTCTCTGAAGGATGCGGAGATCCTCGAAGAGATCTATGAGCGTAACGGACAGCCGATAGGGTATGGGAGGATCGGAAAGCTTCCATCCAAAATGTCCGTGAAAGACGTTTGTGAACTGATAAAATTAAATTTTCATTTAAGCAATGTGAAAGTTTTTGGTAGTATGCAATGCATGGTAGAAAGAGTGGCGATCAGCCCGGGATCCGGCAAGAGCATGATTGATATTGCCCTGCAAAAAGATGCGGAACTTTTGATCACGGGAGATATCGACCATCATGACGGGATCGATGCCCGCCAGGAGGGGTTATGCATCATTGACGCCGGCCATTACGGGCTGGAGCATATTTTTGTGGAGGATATGGCGGCTTATCTTTCGGAGCGTTTTCCGGAGACAGAGATCATCCGTGCGCCGCATGAGGAACCGTTTTCAGTGGTATAAAATTAGGAGGTATGTTATGGACACGATCAAGATGACATTTCAGGGGGAAACAAGGGAATACCCCGTGGGGATCACGTTTGGGGAGATCGCACGGGATTTTCAAGACCGTTATCGGGACGAGATCATGCTCGCCTTGATCAACAATCGGCCGCGGGAGCTGTTTAAGACGGCGGATAAGGGCGGAGAGATCAGCTTTTTGACCATGGCGGATTCCGAGGGAATGCGCACCTATCGCAGGAGTGTTACGTTTTTGATGCTCTATGCCGCAAGAAAAATAAATCCCGACACGGATATCCGCGTGATGCGGTCCATGGGACAGGGATTTTACTGTGAGATCACGAAGGAGTGCGGGGTGCCGCAGGATGAAGCCCAACTTGCAAAGATCAAAGAAGAGATGCAAAAGGCCGTAGAGGCGGATCTCCCCATCCATAAGACTTCCATGAACAACGGCAAAGCCCGGGAGATGTTCCGGGAAAACGGTATGCCGGATAAGGACAGGCTCCTTAAATACCGTCGTGTTTCCAAGGTCAACATCTATGAACTTGATGGCTACTATGATTACTATTACGGATTCATGGTGGGAAGCACCGGTGTATTAAAGCATTTTGATTTACAGCTCTACAAAGAGGGCTTTATGCTGCTGTTTCCTTCGATGCTCGACACCTCCAAGGTGGCACCGTTAAAGTCCCTGCCCAAGATCCATGCGACGCTTTCCGAGACCAACAGCTGGTCCAAGAGCCTGCGTACGGCGACGGTGGCGGGATTAAACGAAAAGATTGCCTCCGGAGAGATGCAGCACCTGATCCTGGTGCAGGAAGCTTTGATGGAAAAAAAGATCTCCGAGATCGCATCGACCATTGCCGGGGACAGACGCATCAAATTTATCATGATCGCAGGACCCAGTTCTTCCGGGAAGACCACCTTTGCCAACCGGCTTTCCGTACAGCTCTCCGCGCAGGGATTGCGGCCGCATCTGATCTCCCTGGATGATTTCTTTGTCAACCGTGACGATATGATCCCGGGCCCTGACGGCAAACTGGATTTTGAGGCTTTGGAAGCACTCGATCTCGTGGAATTGAACCGTTGCATGACGGCGCTGCTTGACGGTGAGGAAGTGTCTATGCCGACGTTTAATTTTAAAACCGGAAGCCGCGAATACAACGGCAACTTCCTTCGCCTTGACGAGGGCGATGTCCTGGTGATCGAGGGCATCCACGGCTTAAATGAAAAGCTTTCGCCTTCCGTAAGCAAGGAACAGAAATATAAGATCTATATCAGTGCGCTGTCGCAGATCCATATCGATGAAAACAACTGCATGTCCACCACGGACGGTAGATTGCTTCGAAGGATCATTCGTGATGCGCGGACCCGCGGAACGGGAGCAAGAGATACCATTGCGAGATGGCCTTCGGTACGTGCCGGTGAGGAAAACCATATCTTCCCCTTCCAGGAGGATGCGGATGTGATCTTTAACTCCGCCCTGATCTATGAGCTGGCGGTGTTGAAAGTCTACGCGGAGCCGCTTTTGTGGGGGATTCCGGATGATTGCGCCGAGTACACCGAGGCTAAGAGACTGTTAAAGCTTTTGGACTATGTGCTGCCCTATCCTTCGGATATGATCAACCACAATTCCATTATCCGTGAATTTGCCGGCGGAAGCTGTTTTAACGTCTAAATCTAAAATAAATCTAAAGAAAATCTGAAAAGATAATAACTCTGTTGACGGGGGCTTTCTTTTGGAGTACATTGATACTCGACTGATGGATATTTGCGGTCAGAGCGTCGTAAATGATGCAGAAAGGAGGCCCTCCGTGAGAGAGAAAATGGCAAGATTTATGATGGGACGATGTGGTGTGGATCAGTTATCCAGAGCGCTGACGATCTTAAGTCTCGTGTTCTTTCTGTTGTCCTTTACCGGGATTGCTGTATTTTACTGGTTGGCGATTGTCGTGCTTGTGATCGGTTATGCCAGGATCATGTCGCGCAATATCCCTAAGCGCTATCAGGAAAACATGAAGTATCTGCAGGCGACGGAGAAGCTTCGCACCGGGTATCGCCGGACGAAGACGCGCTTATCGCAGCGCAAGGTCTATCGGTTCTATCATTGTCCTTCCTGCAGGCAGACGGTACGTGTGCCCAAGGGCAAGGGACGGATCGCCATCACCTGTCCGAAGTGCAGGACGGAGTTTATCAAGAAGAGTTAAATCGGGTGAGTAGATGTTCGGATATGTCAATATCAACAAAAACGATCTGAGCAGAGAGGATTTTGAAACCTATCGATCCTATTATTGCGGACTGTGCCACGTTCTTCGCGACTATGCGGGGGCGAAGGGACAGCTTTTATTAAATTATGATATGACATTTCTGATCATTCTTTTGACTGGGCTTTATGAGCCAAAGGACCGGGCGAGGAATTTTCGCTGCCCCTTACATCCTGCGCGCAGGCGCACCATGCGTGTCAATGAGATGACGTCCTATGCCGCGGATATGAATGTTCTTTTGTCCTATTACAGTTTTGCGGATGATGCGCAGGATGAGCATTCCATGTCCAAGCGGATGCTGATGAAGCTTTTTTCCAAGGATTATCGCAGGATCTTTATGACCTATCCCAGGCAGGCGGCTGCGGTTGAGAAGTACATCAGGCATCTTTCGGATGCCGAGAAGGTCTACGAGACCAATGTGGACAAGGTGGCGGGGCTGACCGGAGACATGCTGGCGGAGATTTTTTCCTACCGCAATGAGATGTGGTCGGAGGATCTGCGAACCCTGGGATTTTATCTCGGAAAGTTTATTTACATCATGGACGCCTATGATGATATCGACGAGGACTTAAAGGCCGGGCGATACAATGTGCTGGCGCAGACCAAGTCCGATAACCCCGGGGAGTTTGATACCATTGTCAAGCTTATGCTCATCAGTATGATGTCGGAGTGCGCCAAGGCATTTGAGCGTTTGCCGATCATCGAGCATGCGGACATTTTACGCAATATCCTTTATTCCGGTGTATGGAATAAATTCGAATATATTCAGTTTCGCAAAGCGAAACACAAGAAGACGGAAGAGAAGAGATCATGAGGAATCCTTATCAGGTCTTGGGCGTCAGTGAGAACGCCACGGATGACCAGATCAAAAAGGCTTACAGAACATTAAGCCGCAAATATCATCCCGATGCCAATGTCAACAATCCCAATAAAGCGGAGGCAGAGGAACGTTTCAAGGAAGTGCAGCAGGCGTATGATACCATTATGCGGATCCGTCAGCACGGCGGGACGTATGAGGAGTATTCCCGCAGTCAGTCGGGCTACGGCGGCGGAGCTTCCGCCGGATACCGGTCGCAGGGCACAGGCTACGGCGATTTCGGAGGCTTTGGCGGATTCGGTGGTTTTGGCGGGTTCGGCGGTTTCGGTGACTTTGCCGGAGGTTCGAACAGCACGGCGAATGAGCCCAATGAGTTACGCGCGGCGGCGAATTACATCCGGTCCGGGCACTACAATGAGGCACTTCATGTGCTGCACACCATGAATGAACGGACGTCCCGCTGGTATTACTACAGCGCCATGGCCAATGCCGGTGCGGGCAATAACGTGACGGCGCGAGAGCATGCCGAAAAGGCCGTGGAGATGGAGCCCAGCAATCAGGAGTATCGCAGATTGGCGCAGATGCTGTCCTATAACGGCAATTGGTACCAGAACATGGGACAGACCTATTCCAGGAATGTGACGACGGGGCCGGGGCTTTGTTCCACGTTGTGTTGTTTGAATGCATTGTGCTATTTCTTTGGAAATGGTATGATCTGTTGTATATAGGAAGGCAGGATGTTTTATGTTGCAACGAAATGCTTTGATCGGAAAGAGAGAGAGCAGACGCTCTTTCTTCTTTGCTGTTTTGTGCCTGACGGTTTTCCTTTTATGCGGTTGCGGCAAGGCAGCGGATAACGGGGACACGGAGGCAGAAGGAAGCGCGGATGCAGTCCTTATGCAGAGCGTTACCGAGGATGCTTCGGAAGGATCCGACAGTGACGCGGACGCTGCGCAGGATGTACTTTTGGAGACGACAGAGGAGGAAGCGGACGCTACGGCGTCATCTTCCGCGGAGGATGTCGAGCATCCCGGACTCTGGACGGGCGCAGTACCGGACTATGAGGCGATCGCCGAGAAAAAGGCCGCCGAAGAGGAAGCGCGTCTTGCAGAGCAGTTTGAAAGCGGTGCGATGAGCGATACGGAGGCGATCTCTTACTTTTTGAACCGGACCACGGGGACGGACCAGATGGTGGTGGTCGTCAGTGACGGCAGTACCTACGGGGCGACGTTATATTATTACACGAAGGAGTCCGGCAGCTGGGAATACGTATTTGAGACCTATTCCGTGGTGGGTATGAACGGTATGGCCGACCATACCTACGAAGGCGACGTGACGACGCCGGTGGGACGTTATGACCTGGGCCTTGCCTTCGGTATCAAATCCGACCCGGGGACTAGCCTTCCGTGGCTGGACGTCACAGACGATCTGTATTGGGTGGATGATACCGAGAGTGATTACTTTAACATGCTGGTAAGTTCGTACGAGGTATCCACGGATAACTGGGCTTCGGCGGAGCATTTGATCGATCATGCGAACGCTTATAATTATGCCATCAATATCGAGGTCAATCCGGAATGCAGCAAGGATTGCGTTTCGGCGATCTTTTTACATGTATTCAGCTCCTATGTGCCCTATACGCTGGGGTGCGTAGCCATCTCCGAGGAGAGGATGGTCGATCTTTTGCTTGATCTTGAGGTCGGTGCACAGATCACCATTGTGCGCAATACCGCCGAACTGGCAAATTATATGTATTAGTCAAAAAACGTAAGTAGGATGAATGATCGCGGGCGCAAGTGCCGAAAGGCCGCGTCTGAGGAAAGTCCGGGCTTCACAGGGCAGGATGCCGGATAACGTCCGGTGGAGGCGACTCCAAGGATAGTGCAACAGAAATATACCGCCGTGTGATCACGGTAAGGGTGGAAGGGCAGTGTAAGAGACTACCGCCCGGATGGTAACATCCGGGGCACATGTAAACCCCATTCGAAGCAAGACCGCACAGAAACATACGGTTGCCCGCCGGTTTCAGGTAGGTCGCTTAAGACCGTCGGTGACGACGGTATCAGATAGATGATCATTCTCGACATAACCCGGCTTACAGTCCTGCTTACGTTTTTTCTTTTTAAGATCCGCACATGGCTGTTGGCAGAAATGCGGATCAGTCTATACGGGGGAACGGCAACTGCATGAAAAAATTATATTGTATTTTAACATTTGCTTTTTGCATCTTTGCTTTAACCGGATGTTCGACTTCCGCAAGCAGACAGGCGGAGGAGGAGTATCGTGCGCAGGGGATCGCGCTTATGGATAGCGGGGATTATGCCTCTGCGGCCGCGTCTTTTCAGCTGGCACTCGATCAGTCTACCGGTGTCATCAGCGATCTGGAGATCGACATCTGTTTTTATAAGGCGGCTGCTTTGTACAATACCGGGGATATCGAGGGTGCCATTCGCGTCTATGATGCCATCATCGAATATCGCCCCAAGAATGTAAATGCTTATTATTATCGCGGTACCATGTACCTTTACCAGGGGGAAAGTGTCGCGGCCATGAATGATTACAACCAGGCGCTGACCTTAGACGGTTCCGATTTTGAATTGTATCTGCATATCGTGGAAAATCTGCGGGAAGCAGAGCTTACGGATCAGGCATCGGCCATGATCGCGCAGGCCTTGAAGCTCGAGGCAAATGACACGGCATCCAAGCGGATCAAGGGGTATTTTTACTACCTTGACGGGGATACGGGCAAGGCGATCAGCCTGTTAAAAGAGGCGGCGGAGGCCATGGACGAGGAGGCGATCCTTTACATGGTCAAGATCGCATTTGACAGTGATGACCTGGCGACGGCGCGGACGTATGTCAACCTCGGACTGATGGTGGAGGAGGGCGCCCATGCGCAGGAATTCATGTATATGGATGCTGTCCTTTACGAATATGACTATGATTATGAGACGGCCTATGCACGATTTGCGCACTATCTTTCCCTGTATCCGGACGATGAGGATGCGCAGTGGGAATACACGTTTTTAAAGACACGGGTTGCGGACGATGCGGCCGTGGCGGAAGATGAGATCGTGGCGGATAATGAGGCAACGACTGAGAGTGAGGCCGAGGCCGGGACGGATGACGCCTCGGAAGCGGATGGAGAGGGCGAATGACGGATATGATCGTAACGGCGCAAGCACAGGAAAAAGTGATCCTGGTGGGCGTTTGCCTCGGCAATGAAGAAGAGACGCAGATGTCGCTTGCGGAGCTCCGGGAGCTGGTCAGGACGGCCGGCGCGGAGACGGTGGGGATCGTGATGCAAAATCGCGATGCCGTACATCCGGGCACTTACGTGGGCAAAGGCAAGATCGAGGAGTTAAAGGAACTTCTTGCCGCCACCGATGCGGACGGGATCGTATGCGATGACGAGCTTTCCCCGGCGCAGATCAAAAATTTAAGAGAAGCATTGGATACCAAGGTCATGGACAGGACCTTGGTTATTTTGGATATTTTTGCCGCGAGGGCGACGACCGCGGAAGGCAAGATCCAGGTGGAGCTTGCGCAGGAGAGGTACCGGTTAAGTCGTCTGGCCGGCTGGGGGAGATCGATGTCCCGTCTCGGCGGCGGGATCGGCACCAGAGGACCGGGTGAGAAAAAGCTGGAGACGGACCGCCGCGTGATCCGGGAGAGGATCGGGCAGTTAAAGCGGGAGCTGGCGCAGATCGTGCAAAATCGCGAGACCCAGAGAATGCAGCGGGAGAGAGCGTCCGTAAAGACCGTGGCCATTGTTGGATATACCAATGCCGGCAAATCTACGTTGTTAAATACGTTGACAGAGGCGGGCGTGCTGGAGGAGGATAAGCTTTTTGCCACCCTCGACCCCACCACGCGAATGCTTGCACTTGAAAGCGGTCAGGAGATCCTGCTGACGGATACCGTCGGATTTATCCGCAAGCTTCCGCATCATTTGGTGGAGGCTTTTCGCTCCACGTTGGAGGAGGCCGTCTATGCAGATGTTCTGATCCATGTGGTGGATGTGTCCAATCCGCAGATGTACGAACAGATGCATATCTGCTATGAGACGCTGGATCATTTGGGCGTGAAGGACAAGAAGATCATTACCTTGTTTAACAAGGTTGATGCGGTCGCCGAAGCCGATGATTGGCGGGATTTCAGAGCAGACTATACGATCATGACTTCCCTTAAGACCGGTGTCGGCGTGGACAGATGCAAGGCCTGCATAGAGGAGATCCTCAGGGAGGACAAACGTCTGGTGGAGAAGCTTTTTACCTATGAGGAAGCAGGACTGATCCAGGAGATCAGACGAAACGGCGAATTGCTCTCGGAGGAATACCGGCCGGATGGGATCTTTGTACAGGCCTATGTGCCGGCGGAGATCTACGGGCGGATCATGAAGGGATAATCCTAAACTATGGGGTTACACGAATGTTTTAAAAAAAGTACTTAAAAAACGATGACAGACGAAAAAGAATCTGTTATAGTAATCACATAAAAGCAGTACGGAGAACGATGTGTCATCGTAATGTGTTATGTTAGGGGGAACGGTCTGCAAAAGATCGTGAAGCAGGAAAGCGAGTGCGTGGGGGTACTTGCTTTTTTGTTACCCTGCAAGCCGAGGGAGGAAAGCCGCATGCTGTATATTCAAAATGGTAGATTGATCGATCCTGCAAGCCATCGGGATGAGGTGGGAGACCTTCTGATCCGTGATGGGAAGATTGCGGGATTTTTTGTTGGAGCGTATGCCATAGGCATGCGAAAAAAAATGAAGGATCTGGCCGGAAGCGAAGCGGAAGCGGAGGGCGCGGAGATCATCGACGCCACGGATTGTCTCGTGATGCCCGGTTTGATCGATCTGCACGTGCATTTGCGCGAGCCCGGACAGACGCAGAAGGAAACCGTGGAGACCGGTATGGCGGCCGCGGCCCGTGGCGGCTTTACCACGATCTTTGCCATGCCCAACACCAAGCCCGTGGCGGACAGCGCGGAGGTGATCCGCTTGGTGGAGGATAAGGCTGCGGCGATCGGCGGTGTCAAGGTCCATCAGGTCGGCGCCGTGACCAAAGGTCAGCTGGGCGAGGAGGCTGCGGATTATGCCGGCATGAAGGCGGCGGGGATGATCGCCATGTCCGAGGATGGCAAGAGTGTCATGAACGCCCAGATCTATCGCGAGGCCATGGAGTATGCGGCGCGGGAGGATATCACCGTGATGGCGCATTGTGAGGATATTCATCTGGTGCACGGCGGCGTGATGCATCAAAGTGAGCGTTCGGAAAGCCTTGCGCTTAAAGGGATCACCCATGCGGTGGAGGACGTGATCGTGGCCCGGGACATCCTGCTTTCCAAGGAGACCGGGGCAAGACTTCATCTGTGTCATTGCAGTACGCGGGACAGCGTGCGGATGGTAGAGCAGGCCAAAAAGGACGGGCTGTCCGTGACGGGAGAGGTTTGCCCGCATCATTTTACGCTCTGCGCGGAGGATATTCCGGGCGATGACGCCAATTACAAGATGAATCCGCCCTTGCGTGACAGGGAGGATATGGAAGCTTTGCGCTGCGGTCTGCGCGATGGGATCATGGATGTGATCTCCACGGACCATGCACCCCATACGGCGGAGGAAAAGGCGGCTTCCATGGCCGAGGCGCCCTTTGGCATCGTGGGCCTTGAGACGGCAGCGGCGCTGACTTGGACGATCCTTGTGGAAGGCGGTTATCTGACGCCCATGCAGATGGCGGAAAAAATGAGTGCAAATCCCGCGCGGATCGCAAAGATCCCCGGAGGGAGTCTCGCAGAGGGGAGCGTTGCGGATGTTGTCATCCTGGATGTCAAGACTCCCTATACCATCGATCCTTCCGCATTTGCCTCCATGGGCAGAAATACGCCGTTTGCGGGGATGGAAGTCCGCGGACGCGTGCGTGCCACCATTGCGGACGGACGCGTGATCTACAGAGAACAATAGGACAGAGAGCGAACGTTTTTAAGAAGTTTGTTATAGCCCTTGCAAAATCATTTTGATTGTGATAGGATGGCTCATGTAAATTGCATAGTGTTCTTCGGGGCAGGGTGAAATTCCCGACCGACGGTGATGCCTTTGGGCGAGTCCGTGAGCTTTTTTAAGCAGGATCCGGTGCGAATCCGGAACCGACAGTACAGTCTGGATGAGAGAAGAAGATGAAGCGACGTTTTCATGTAGTTTTGCTTGAATTGCCCCGGAAGTATTTCCGGGGTTTTTTGATTTTGCGAGCGAGATCGCAAGGCTGCTTGGGCATGTGCGTTGTGAATTCCGACTCAAGTAAGAAGAACCGTTATCAGACGAGAGGAGAGAAAAAATGAACGATGCAATGTCAAGAACCAGAAAACTGACCACCACAGCCATGCTTTCGGCGGTCGCCTTTGTACTCATGTATTTTGAGTTTTCCGTACCCCTGGTACCGTCTTTCTTAAAGATGGACCTTTCGGAATTGCCGGAGCTCATCGGTGCGTTTGCCATCGGACCCTTCTGGGGAGTGGCGATCTGCCTTGTAAAAAACCTTTTGCATGTGGCAGTGACCCAGTCGGCGACGGTAGGTGAGCTTTCCAATTTTATCTTAAGCGCAAGCTTCGTGCTGCCGGCAGGCCTGATCTACCGCAAGTGGCATACCTTTAAGGGTGCAGCCGTAGGTGCTCTGGTTGGTACGATCGTGGCGGCTCTTATCAGCATTCCGTCCAATTATTTTATCGTATATCCCTTCTATGCGAGCGCCTATATGCCCATGGAAGTGATCATGGGAATGTACCAGGCGATCCGTCCGAAGACGGAGACGCTTTTGGAGGCACTGATCATCTTTAATGTTCCGTTTACTTTTATCAAGTTCTTTATCGCGGACGTTTTGACCTTCCTGGTATACAAGCGTCTGTCTCCGGTGATCAAGGGTACCTCCGTGAGAAATAAAAAAGTAACCGAAACCGTAAAAATCCTTTCCGAACAGGCCGAAAATGATGTACAATAGATAGGCTAGAATAAAACGGTAAAGGAGACCAACCATGAGTAGTGAGATCAGAGACATTTCCCTTGCACCCGCAGGAGAGCACAAGATCAGCTGGGTCAGGAGAAACTGCCCGCTGTTGCATATGCTGGAGGAGGATTTTTCCAAGGAAAAACCTTTTGCAGGCAAGAAGATCGCCCTGTCCGTGCATTTGGAGGCCAAGACCGCATATCTTTGCAAGGTACTGGCTGCCGGCGGTGCAGAGATGTATGTTACAGGAAGCAATCCTTTGTCCACCCAGGATGATGTGGCCGCAGCCCTGGTTGCAGCCGGATTAAATGTATTTGCCTGGTATGACTCCACCCCGGAGGAATATGAACATCATATTTCCAAAGTGCTGGAAGTGGGACCGCATATCATTATCGACGATGGCGGCGATCTGGTGCATATGATGCACACGACGTATCCGCATCTGATCGGCAATGTGATCGGTGGTTGCGAGGAGACCACTACGGGTGTCAATCGTCTTCGCGCGATGGATGCCAAGGGACAGTTGCAGTTCCCCATGGTTTTGGTTAACAATGCGGATTGTAAGCATTTATTTGATAATCGCTACGGCACGGGTCAGTCCGTTTTTGACGGTATCAACCGTACGACCAATCTGATCGTGGCCGGCAAGATCGTCGTTGTTGCCGGTTACGGCTGGTGCGGTAAGGGTGTAGCCATGCGTGCCAAGGGGCTTGGTGCCCGCGTGGTCGTGACCGAAGTGGATCCCATCAAGGCCATTGAGGCCGTGATGGACGGATTTGATGTAATGCCCATGAACGAGGCGGCAAAGATCGGTGATTTCTTTATCACTGTGACCGGCTGCGACGGCGTCATCACCGAGAAAGATTTCCGTGTGATGAAGGACGGCGCGATCCTCTGCAACGCAGGTCATTTTGACTGCGAGATCGATATGAAGAGACTGCGTGAGATCGCCATCGATTCCGGCGAAGAGCGCAAGAACATCATGGGATATCAGGTCGATGCCGATCGTCGGATCTTTGTCCTTGCAGAGGGCCGACTGGTAAACCTCGCTGCCGGAGACGGTCATCCCGCAGAGATCATGGATATGAGTTTTGCGATCCAGGCGCTTTCCGCACGGTATCTCGTGCAGAATCAGGGCAAGATCGCAGGAAAGCTTATCGACGTACCCAAGGAGGTCGACAATGAAGTGGCCGTCAGAAAGCTTCGTTTCCTCGAAAAGGAGATCGATGTACTGACCGAGGCCCAGAAGGAGTATCTTGGGTTGATATAAGAAAAATATAGTCCCGACAATCGCTCGGCATAAATCTTTTGCGGATGCGTAGGGCTTCTTCAAAGAAAAGACGCGTTTCCCGTCGCATGGTCGAGGACTGTCTGAACGTAGTGAGTTCCGCAGACCATGCGAATTCAGAGGAAACGCGTCTTCTTTGTTAGAAGCCCCGCATCAAGCAACCGGGTTTGCGCCGGGAGATCATCGGGAAAAGCAAATCACCCCTCACCTAATTCCCCAACGACAGATGCCCCAATGATCATCGTCGCCCCAAGCAGTCCCGACGGCGCCATCCCTTCGCCAAGGAGGATCGCGGAAACGATCATTGCCACGATGGGATCGATGTAGCCGAGCATGGAGACGGATTGGGCTTTGAGGCCTTCCATACTGCCAAAATACATCACATAGAAAAGCCCGGTGTGGACGACGCCGATGACAAGAAGCATCACGATCAGCGTTGCATCCGGGGCGATCCTGCTAAACTGCCCTGTCATCAAAAGGTAGGGCAGCAGGACGATGGCGGCAAAGAGCAGTTGGATCAGGGTTTTTGCATAGGGATCGACGCCAGTGATCTTTTTATTTAATATCACGATCGCAGCGTAGAAGCACGCGGCCGATAAGGCAAGGATCACGCCCTTCACATCGGTTGCGGAGGTCTCATCGCCGGCAAAAACACCGGAGACAAGGACCATGCCGATCAGGGCAACGGCTGCGCAGGCAAGTTTTTTTGCGGTGAGGCGCTCTTTAAAAAGAAGCGGAGACAAAAGGATCACGATGGTGGGCTGCATGTAATAGCAGAGGGTGGCTTTGGCCACGGTCGTGCAGTTGATGGCTTCAAAAAGCAGCATCCAGTTGATGCCCAAAAAGGCGCCGTTTAAGATCAAAAGGAGCAGCTTTTTTGTGCCGATACTGCGAAAGGATTGCCGGATGCCGGTAAAGTTTTTTTGGCGCAGCAGTATAAAAAGGAAAAGGGAGATCGCACCGATCATTCCCCGAAAAAAAGCGATCGCGCCGGATGACAGCGGGATGTAGCGCCTGAAAACGCCGACGGTTCCCACGATGACCAGGGACGCGATCATGATCAGATAGGATGTTTTTTCATTCTTATCGTTTGACATCATTTCTTGGGTTCGTATTTTTCCTCGCAATATTTGCAACGATAGATCTCGCGATCGGGATCGGTCAGCACGAAGACATGCTCCAATTCCTGCTCGATGGAAGTGATGCAGCGGGGATTTTTGCATTTGATGATATGATGGACTTCCTTGGGGAGGTGGAGCTGCTTTTTCTCCACGATCTTTTCCTCACGGATAACATTAACGGTGATATTATGATCGATAAAGCCCAGGATATCCAGATCCAGCATATCGATGGGGCATTCCACTTTCAAAATATCTTTTTTGCCCATCTTGTTGCTGCGGGCATTTTTGATGATGGCCACGGTGCAGTCCAGCTCATCCAGTTTAAGGTCATGATAGATCTGAAGGCTCATGCCTGCCTTGATATGGTCGAGTACGAATCCTTCGGAAATGGCGCCTACATTTAACATTTGTCAGTCCTCCTTTGCGTACTCCAACAGTGTCAGGATCAGGGCCATGCGGACATAGACGCCGTATTGCGCCTGCTTGAAATACACGGCTCTCGGGTCATTGTCGATCTCCGTGGAAATCTCGTTGACACGGGGGAGAGGATGCAGTACCAGCATATCCTCCGGTGCTTTGGCCATCTTTGTTTTGTCAAGGACATAGTAATCCTTCATGCGGACGTAGTCTTCTTCGTTAAAGAAACGCTCTCTCTGTACGCGGGTCATGTATAAAAGATCCAGATCGTCCATGGCATCTTCCAGACGCTCCATCTCCGTATAGGGGATGTTCTGCGCATGCAAGACATCCTTCATGTAATCGGGAAGACGCAGTTCATCCGGGGAGATCAGCTTAAAGTTGACCCCGGGATAGCGGATCAGCGCATGGATCAGGGAATGTACCGTACGGCCAAACTTCAGATCGCCGCAAAGTCCGATGGTAAGATGATTAAGCCGTCCCTTTAAAGAACGGATGGTCAGAAGATCTGTGAGCGTTTGCGTGGGATGCTGGTGTCCGCCGTCGCCGGCATTGATCACGGGAATCTTTGCATGCTGGCTGGCCACAAGCGGAGCGCCCTCTTTGGGGTGGCGCATGGCGCAGATGTCAGCGTAGCAGGAAAGGATGCGAATGGTATCGGAAACGCTCTCGCCCTTGGCCGCGGAACTGGAATCGGCGCTGGAAAATCCCAAAACTTTGCCGCCGAGATTTAACATGGCGGATTCAAAGCTCAAACGGGTACGCGTGCTCGGTTCGTAAAACGCAACAGCCAGTTTCTTGCCTTCGCATTTATGTGCATATTGCTCCGGATGATTCTCGATATCATTGGCCAGATCCAGCAGTTTATCCAGCTCTTCTACCGAAAAATCCAGGGGACTCATTAAGTGTCGCATAGGATCTCCTTTTTAAGTGATTGTATCCTAAAAATTATAGCATTCCCCCATGGAATTCACAAGCACGCCCCGTGATTTTTCACCCTTTTCTCTGCGAAAACTCCCGCCCGGGCAGACCGCCATAAGGCGCCGGGCGCTTATTGGAAAACCATGGTTTCGACAAGCCGGCCTTAGAGGAGCTTTGGCAATAGTTCGAAATTTTGGTTTGCTAAAAGCGACGATTTTTTTTGCGAATAAACCTATCCGTGCTGATTAGAACATTTGCGCCCCGATGTTCGCCCTGCGCAAACCTTTTGCGGATGCGTCGGGGTTCTTCAAAGAAACGGCACGTTTCCCGTCGCGCGGTCGAGGACTGTCTGAGCGAAGCGAGTTTCGCAGACCGCGCGAATTCGGAGGAAACGCGCCGTCTTTGTTAGAAGCCCAGCATCCGACAACCGAGTTTGCGCCGGGCGGACACCGGAACGCAAAAGTTCGAAGGTGCACGGACAGCTTATCTAAAAAAATCGTCTGTCTTTTGCAAACCGTAAAATTTCGACCAAATCTGCCAAATCACCCTCTAAGACCGCCTTGCCGGAATCATGTATTTTTAAAAAGCCCGGCGCCTTATGGCGGTCTGCCCGGGCGGGAGTTTTCGCAGGAGGGAAGCGTCGGATCATCATGGGGCGTGCCTGCAAATATCGTGGGGGAAATGCCTTGATTTGGAGGATGCAATCACTTGAATAGTAGGAGATTCTTTGGTAAAATATTATATTATTTTTCGTAGAAGAGGAGGTGAAATGCATGGCAATGGACTATCCTGAAGTTTGGAAGGAATTGCAGGATGTTTCCTTAGAGACGCCGCAGGGTGTCACGGAGACCAGGGAATTTGAGGATCCGGAGACGCTTTACGGTGAGCTCGTGGACCGGATCAAGCGGTACCATCCTTCGGCGGATACCACGCAGGTACGCAAAGCGTACGAGACTGCGGCGGCGGCGCATGAGGGCCAGGTGCGCAAGTCCGGAGAGCCATACATCATTCACCCCCTGTGCGTGGCCATTATTTTGGCGGACTTAGAGCTTGACAAGGAGACGATCATCGCGGGGATCCTTCACGATGTGGTGGAGGATACGGTGATGACGGAGGAGGAGATCGCAGAGCAGTTTGGTGAGGATGTGGCCCATCTGGTGGACGGCGTGACCAAGTTGGGGCAGATCGCCTATGACGCGGACAAGGTCGAGGTGCAGGGAGAGAACCTGCGCAAGATGTTTTTGGCGATGGCCAAGGATATCCGCGTGATCATGATCAAGCTGGCGGACCGTCTGCACAATATGCGCACGCTCAAATACATGACCGAGGAAAAGCAAAAGGAAAAGGCAAGGGAGACCATGGAGATCTACTCCCCCATTGCGCAGCGCCTCGGCATCTCCAAGTTAAAGATCGAACTCGACGACCTGTCCTTAAAATATCTGGAACCGCAGGCATACTATGATCTTGTGGACAAGATCATGATGCGTAAAAGCGTGCGGGAGGAGTATGTGGACCACCTGGTGGAGGAGGTAGGTGCCTACATCAAAGAGGCGCAGATCGAGGCCTCCATCGACGGCAGGATCAAGCACTTTTTCAGCATTTATCGTAAGATGGTCAACCAGGACAAGACCATTGACCAGATCTACGATCTTTTTGCCATCCGTATCATCGTGAAGGATGTGAAGGACTGCTATGCGGCGCTTGGCGTGATCCATGAAAAATACAAGCCCATTCCCGGGCGGTTTAAGGATTATATCGCCATGCCCAAGCCCAATATGTATCAGTCGCTGCATACCACGTTGATCGGTTCCAACGGGCAGCCTTTTGAAGTCCAGATCCGTACGGCGGAGATGCATCGTACGGCGGAGTACGGTATCGCGGCCCACTGGAAGTACAAGGAGGCATCCGATGGCAAGACGGACAGTACGCCGGAGGCGGAGGAAGCGAAGCTTACGTGGCTCAGACAGATCCTGGAGTGGCAGCGGGACATGTCGGACAACCGGGAGTTTTTAAGCCTGCTTAAGAGTGATCTGGATCTTTTTTCAGACGAAGTCTTTTGCTTTAGCCCCCAGGGTGATGTGAAAAACCTGCCCAAAGGCGCCACGCCCATTGATTTTGCTTACTCCGTGCACAGCGCGGTCGGCAACAAAATGGTGGGAGCCAAGGCCAACGGCAAACTCGTTCCCATTGATTACGTGATCAAAAACGGTGACCGGATCGAGATCCTCACCTCGCAAAATTCCAAGGGACCTAGCCGGGACTGGTTGGCCATCGTCAAGAGCACCCAGGCGAAAAACAAGATCAACCAGTGGTTCAAACAGGAATTTAAAGAAGAAAATATTGCGCACGGACGTGAGCTTTTGATCGCCAATGCCAAGGGCAAAGGCTTAGTGTTGTCCGACCTGATGAAGCCGGATTATCAAAAGGCGGTCCTTAAAAAATACGGATTCCGTGACTGGGATGCGCTTTTGGCCTCCGTAGGGCACGGCGCCATCAAGGAAGGTCAGATCATTAACAAATTGCAGGATCTTTACGAAAAAGATCACCGCAAGGCCATTATCGAGGAGCAGATCCTGCAGAGCCTCGAGGATGGGATCAAGCGCGAGGACGACAGGAAGGAAAAGGGCAAGAGCGGCATCGTTGTCAAGGGTGTGGATGATGTGGCAGTCCGTTTTTCCAAATGCTGTTCGCCGGTGCCCGGGGATGAGATCGTCGGTTTTGTAACGCGCGGCCGCGGGATCTCCATTCACAGAACGGATTGCGTCAACGTGATCAATATGCCGGAGATGGATCGTGCCAGACTGATCGACGCGGAGTGGCAGGAAGGTTTTGCCACCGGCGGATCCTATGTGGCGGACATCTGCGTTTATGCGCACAACAGAACAGGATTTTTGGCGGACGTGGTACGGATCTTTGCCGAAAAAGATATCGATATCACCAATGTTGCCTCGAAGGTTAGCAAGCAGAACATCGCGACCGTGGAGTTGAGCTTCCGCGTGATGAACCGCGAGGAACTGTCCAATCTGATCGAAAAGCTCAGACAGATCAACGGCGTGATCGATATCGAGCGTTCGACAGGCAGCTGATACAGGAAAGACAAGCAGGGAGAACAACCATGAATTATGAGATGAAGCATTATATTGTCGGGCCGATCGCCACGAATTGCTATTTTATGTGCAATATGGATACCAAAGAGATGATCCTTGTGGATCCGGGCGATCAGGCGGAGGTATTAAAGCTCAAGATCACCGAGAGCGGATGCACGCCCGTAGCCATTCTTTTGACCCACGGCCATACGGATCATGTGCTCGCCGTCAATAAACTGCGCGAGGATTACCATGTGAAGGTCTATGCGCATGAATGGGAACGTGAAGAGATCGAGCGCGAGCCGGATGCCATGGCGCGCTCTCTGGGCGCCGTGGAGATGGTGAAGGTGGATGAGTACATCCACGGAGAGCCGGTCCTTGACCTTGCGGGATTTAAGATCAAGGTTTTATCCACGCCCGGTCATACCGTGGGAGGATGTTGCTACTATCTGGAGGAGCAAAAGATCCTGTTTTCCGGAGATACGCTTTTTAACGGTTCCGTGGGAAGAACGGACTTTGCCGGCGGAAGCATGTCGAAGCTTATCGCTTCGATCGAGCAAAAGCTGTTTACCCTTCCGGAGGACGTGGAGGTGTTCCCGGGGCACGAAGCTTCAACAACTATTGGATTCGAGAAAAAGTTCAATCCTTATTTTTAGATTTAATATTTTGGAAGATGATCTGCATTCGATTAAATGAACCGGATTTTGAATATGATATCTATTCTCTGTTCGGCGCGTTTTATCCCGGAGAGCCCATCGTGATCTCCGAGGATGAGGCGGTGCTTGAGAGAAAAAAGAGGGAGGCTTGTGAAACGTCGGACGAGCCCCTCTCTTTTTGCGCACAGATCACCTACGAACATCGGGATCGGGAGAACGTAAAGGAGATCGTTTGCAGATTTTTATCGGATCTTGACGGGGAAATTCTGGATGAAAAATGTATTCCCGTGTCTTATCGCAAGGAGGACCCTAAGCTCCGCAAGGAGACGAAGGATACGCTTAAACGCATGATCTACGGGATGCTTCGCGATCGGACGGGGCAGACGCTTCCCTGGGGGACACTGACGGGGATCCGCCCCACAAAGATCGCTATGGAGATGCTCGATCGCGGATGCACTCCGGAGGAGATTGCCCGGAGCATGGAGGAAACCTATCTCACAAGTAAAGAGAAGCGCGAAATCTGTATCGGGATCGCGCAAAAAGAAAAAAGTCTGCTTTCCGCCTTTCCGTATCGCGACGGATACAGCCTGTACATTGGGATACCGTTTTGCCCCACGAGATGCCTGTACTGTTCCTTTACCAGCTACCCCCTGTCTATATGGCAAAACAAAGTAGATGAGTATCTCGAAGCCCTGAAAAAGGAGCTTTCCGAGGTCGGCCGGTGGATGAAAAACGTGCCGCTTCACACCGTTTACATGGGAGGTGGGACGCCTACGTCGTTGACCGCCGAACAGATGGACGGACTGCTTTCTTTTCTGGAGGATACCTTTGATCTTAGCCATGTCCTGGAATTTTGCGTGGAGGGCGGACGGCCGGACAGCTTCAGTAAAGACAAGCTTGCGGCCATGAAAAGGCATCCGGTGAGCCGGATCTCCATCAACCCGCAGACCATGAACGAGGAAACCCTGCGCACCATCGGCAGGGCGCACAGCGTGGAAGATGTAAAGCGCGCGTTTGCGATGGCAAGGGAGTATGATTTTGACAATATCAACATGGATATCATCCTGGGACTCCCCGGGGAGGGAGAGGCGCAGATCTGTCATACTTTGGACGAAATCGCCACCCTTTGTCCCGAAAGTCTGACGGTTCATTCTTTGGCCGTGAAGCGTGCAGCAAAACTGGCAAAAGAACGCAAAAAGTATACCATGCAAAATACAAATGAATGGATGCAAACGGTGGGCAAATATGCTACAATGTTGGGCATGGAGCCTTACTATCTCTACCGTCAGAAGAACATGGCGGGCAACCTGGAAAATATCGGTTACGCCCGACTGGGACGGGAAGGTCTCTACAACATCCTCATCATGGAGGAGAAGCAGACCATTGTAAGCTGCGGTGCCGGAGGACTGACCAAGGTGATCCGGGACGGCAGACCTTTGCGTATTGAGAACGTAAAGGATGTGGGGGTCTATCGGGATCGGCTCCCGGAGATGATCGAGAGAAAACGTGCGGTTCTTACCGCAGGATAAGGCATAGAGAAAGGAAACGAGATGGCACTGAAAAAGAAGCCGGTCAACGGGATGAAGGATATCCTCCCGGCAGAGAAAAAGATGCGTGATTATGTGATGCGCGTGATCACGGATACTTACGTAAGCTATGGTTTTACCCCGGTGGAGACCCCCTGTATGGAGGATATCTCCAATCTTTCCAGCAAGCAGGGCGGGGAAAACGAAAAGCTTATTTTTAAGATTTTAAAACGTGGAGAGAAGCTCAATGTCCAAGAAGCCACCACGCCGGAGGAGATCGTGGACATGGGGATGCGCTATGACCTGACGGTTCCTCTCTGCCGTTTTTATGCAAACAACCGCAATGATCTGCCTTCACCCTTTAAGGCGTTGCAGATGGGCAATGTATGGCGCGCCGACAGACCCCAGCGCGGACGGTATCGGCAGTTTATGCAGTGCGATATCGATATCCTGGGAGAGGCGGGCAATCTTGCTGAGATCGAGCTGATCCTTGCTACCACGACGACGCTTGGCAAACTCGGTTTTCGCGGATTTGAGATCCGTATCAATGACCGGCGGATGTTAAAAGCCATGGCGGCGGCTTCCGGTTTTGCCGAGGAGGACTATGACAATGTGTTCATCATCCTCGATAAGATGGACAAGATCGGCCTTGACGGCGTGAAGGAGGAGCTTCTCGCTGCAGGTTACAAGGCGGAGAGCATTGAGAAGTATATCGCGTATTTTGAAGCTTTGCAGGGAAAGGACGCAGCCGGGCAGATCGCACTTTTGGGCGAGATGTTGGGTGCGCATCTTCCGGAGCACACGGCCGAGGGACTGACAGAGATCCTGACCGCAGTGGAGGCGGCCAAGCAGGCAGATTTTGCCATGGTCTTTGACCCTACGCTGGTGCGCGGCATGAGCTATTATACCGGCACGATCTTTGAGATCGCCATTCCGGAATTCGGCGGCAGCTGCGGCGGTGGCGGACGTTATGACAAGATGATCGGTAATTTCACCGGGGAGGATGTACCGGCTTGCGGTTTTTCCATCGGATTTGAGCGCATCGTGCTTTTGATGATGGAGCAGCATTTTGAAATCCCCGAGATGCCGAAAAAGCAGGCTTTCCTTGTGGAGAAGGGACTGGGTGCGGCTGCGCTTACCGAGGTGATGCAAAAGGCAGGACAGCTTCGCGCACAAGGCAATCAGGTGCTTGTCGTGCATATGAACAAAAACAAAAAGTTCCAAAAAGAAAAGCTTGCCCAGGAAGGCTATGAGGAAATACAGGAATTTTTCAAAGATTCCTTTCAACGTTAATTTTAAATTTAATAACCTGTGATCAGGAGGATACAACAAATGGCAGAATCCATGAAAGGATTAAAGCGAAGCCATCGTGCGGCTGAGGTAGGCACGGAGAATATCGGGACGAAGGTCACCGTGATGGGGTGGGTGCAAAAACGCCGCAATCTCGGCAGCCTTATCTTTATCGACCTGCGCGACCGCTCCGGCATACTGCAGATCGTGTTTGACGAGACCAAGACCGGTTCGGAGAATTTCGCTAAGGCGGGAGAGCTTCGCAGTGAATACGTGATTGCCGTGGAGGGCGAGGTAGTCAAGCGCAGCGGCGCCGTCAATGAGAATCTTAAGACCGGTGAGATCGAGGTCATGGCAGAGAATCTTCGGATCCTCTCGGAGTCTGAGACGCCGCCGTTTCCGATCGAGGAAAATTCGCAGACGAAGGACGAGATCCGCTTAAAATACCGTTATCTGGATCTGCGCCGTCCGGACCTGCAGAGAAATCTCATGCTGCGTAGCCGCGTGACGACGCTCGTGCGTACCTTCATGGAGAAGGAGGGGTTCCTTGAGATCGAGACCCCCATGCTTGCCAAGTCTACGCCGGAGGGCGCCCGGGATTATCTGGTACCCAGCCGCGTGCATCCCGGCAGTTTTTATGCGCTTCCCCAAAGCCCGCAGCTTTTCAAGCAGCTTTTGATGTGTTCGGGGTATGACCGCTATATCCAGGTCACCAAGTGTTTCCGCGATGAGGATCTGCGTGCGGACAGACAGCCGGAGTTTACGCAGATCGATATGGAGCTTTCCTTCGTGGATGAAGAAGACGTGATGGACGTTAATGAGCGTCTTTTGCAATATATTTTCAAAGAGGCGATCGGTGTGGACGTCTCCCTGCCTCTTCCGAGGATGCCCTGGCAGGAGGCGATGGACCGTTTCGGTTCGGACAAGCCCGACACCCGGTTTGGCATGGAGCTTTGCGATATCTCCGATGTGGTGAAGGATTGCGGTTTTGGCGTCTTTACGGGCGCGCTTGCCAACGGTGGCAGTGTCCGCGGCATCAATGCCAAGGGACAGGGCGGCATGGGACGCAAGCAGATCGA
>CAJOPA010000111.1 GCA_905236235.1 uncultured Eubacterium sp.
GAAAACATCTGGGTCGCCAAGAGCGCTAAGGTTTTTGACAGTGCCTATCTCGGCGCGCCGCTTATCGTGGATGAGGAGGCGGAGATCCGGCATTGCGCTTTTATCCGTGGCAGCGCCATTGTAGGCAAGCATGCCGTGGTCGGCAATTCCGTCGAACTCAAAAACGTGGTGCTTTTTAACGGCGTACAGGTGCCGCATTACAATTATGTCGGGGACTCCGTTTTGGGATACAAAGCCCATATGGGCGCAGGTTCCATCACGTCGAATGTGAAGGCGGACAAGAAAGACGTCATCATCCGCGATCTTTCGGATCCGGACAGCGAGAGGATCGCCACGGGCCGCAAAAAGGTCGGCGCCATCTTGGGGGATTATGTGGATGTGGGATGCAATACCGTATTAAATCCCGGCGTCGTTGTCGGACGCAATACCAATATCTATCCCGTGTCCATGGTACGCGGGGTGATCTCGGCGGACAGTATTTATAAGGATAAGGATCATATTATTACAAAACAGTCAGATAAATCATAACAACCAGAAAGGGGATCCGCGTATGATCTACACAAAAGAAGTGGAAATGATGTGCCCGGTCAAAAAGGGTGCTACCCATGATCCGGCACCGATTCCGGAAGAGGGCAAATGGGTAAAGGCAAAACAGATCGGTGATATTTCCGGTTTCACCCATGGCATCGGCTGGTGTGCACCGCAGCAGGGAGCATGCAAGCTCACATTGAATGTTAAAAACGGTATTATCGAAGAGGCGCTCGTGGAGACGATCGGATGTTCCGGCATGACCCATTCGGCAGCGATGGCTGCGGAGATCTTGCAGGGCAAGACCATCCTGGAGGCGTTAAATACCGATCTTGTCTGTGATGCGATCAATACGGCCATGAGGGAATTGTTCCTGCAGATCGTTTACGGTCGTACCCAGTCCGCTTTTTCGGATGAGGGACTTTCCATCGGCGCGGGACTGGAAGATCTCGGCAAGGGACTGCGCTCGCAGGTGGGTACCATGTACGGCACCAGAGAAAAGGGCGTGCGCTATCTGGAGATGGCGGAAGGCTACGTGACAGGACTGGCGCTTGATGAGGACGGCGAAGTGATCGGTTATCAGTTTGTCAGCCTCGGCAAGATGACGGACTTTATCAAGAACGGTGACGATCCCAATACCGCATGGGAAAAGGCCAAGGGACAGTACGGACGTGTGGATGATGCTGCAAAGATCATCGATCCGAGAAAGGAGTAGGAAGCATGGCTTTATTTGAATCATATGAGAGACGGATTCCTCAGATTGATGAGGTGTTGCATTCCTACGGGATCAAGGATATCGAGGAAGCGGAGAAGATCACGAAGGATGCGGGGCTTGATGTTTACAACCAGGTCAAAGGCATCCAGCCGATCTGTTTTGAAAACGCATGCTGGGCCTATACGGTAGGCGCTGCCATCGCGATCAAGAAAAACTGCAGAAAAGCCAGTGAGGCGGCGGCTGCGATCGGAGAAGGTTTACAGGCATTTTGTATTCCGGGTTCCGTTGCGGATCACCGCAAGGTGGGTCTCGGACACGGTAATCTCGGCAAGATGCTTCTTGAGGAGGAGACGGAGTGCTTTTGCTTCCTTGCCGGACATGAATCTTTTGCGGCGGCGGAAGGCGCCATCGGTATCGCGGAGAAGGCCAATAAAGTACGTCAAAAACCGCTTCGCGTTATCTTAAACGGACTCGGCAAGGATGCTGCGCAGATCATTTCCAGGATCAATGGATTTACTTATGTGGAGACCGCTTTTGATTATACGGCCAACAAGGTCAACGTGGTTTATGAGAAGGCATATTCCAAGGGATTGCGCGCCTCCGTCAAATGCTACGGAGCGGATGACGTGCAGGAAGGCGTGGCGATCATGCACCTCGAAAACGTGGGTGTATCCATTACCGGCAATTCCACCAATCCCACCCGTTTCCAGCATCCGGTAGCGGGCACATACAAAAAAGAATGCATCGACCAGGGCAAGAGCTATTTCTCCGTGGCAAGCGGCGGCGGTACGGGACGTACCCTGCATCCGGACAATATGGCGGCAGGTCCCGCATCCTACGGCATGACGGACACGATGGGCAGAATGCATTCCGATGCACAGTTTGCCGGTTCTTCCTCCGTGCCTGCGCACGTGGAGATGATGGGCCTGATCGGTATGGGCAACAACCCCATGGTGGGCGCAACGGTTGCGGTAGCGGTCTCTGTTGAGGAAGCCGCAAATGCCGGGAAGTTTTAGGACAGGCAGGACGGATTTGTTTGCATCTTTATGTCGGTAAGGCATAAAAATACCGGGGAAGGACAGTCCCTATGAAGTTTATATTTGGGAATTTTATACTGGTCGTATGGGTGATCCTGTTTTATTATCTTGTAAGATCCTCCAAGCACAAAGATTCCGAGGGGAGGATCTTGCAGGGACTGTTTTTCTATGGATTTTTTGCGGTTATGTGCCAGATCGCCATTTCCCATTCCAATCAGCAGCTGTATTTAGAGATTGCATACAATTTCTACTATATCTTTTTGGATTGGATGGTCTTTTATTTCTTCCTGTTCTGCGTTCAGTTTTCGGGAGAAGAGAAGCTGCCCGCTAAGACGAATTTTGTTGCCGGGATGATCCTGGGCGTGGACAGTTTCTTTTTGATGACGAATGTATTTCATCATTTGGAATATTATGATGAAGCGAGGGAGATCGGCGGGGAGATGTATCTCGCATTTACCTGGAGACCGCTGTTTTATTTCCATCTGTTTTTAAGTTATATTCTTTGCGTTGCCGCTTTTTGGATATTGATCCGGACCATTCGTCGGGTACCGTCCATTTATCGCGCCAAATACATCATGGTCATGGGGTTGTTCCTCATTGTCATGGTTTTAAACGGTGTGCATATCGCGGGGCTGTTTCTGCTTGACGTTTCCATTATTCTATACGGGATCTTTGCGATCTATCTTTTCTACTATACGTATATCATTTCACCGCACAGGATCCTGGGAGAGGTATGGAACCTCGTATTGGCGCATTTTAATGAGGCGCTCATCATTTGGGATCTGGACGGCCATCCGATCTTTGCAAATGAAAAAGCGAA
>CAJOPA010000112.1 GCA_905236235.1 uncultured Eubacterium sp.
GCTCTCCCACCATATTCACGACCTGGAAGTCCATGTGGGGGCGCAACTTCTCATGCGCGACACCCACAGCGTGGAGCTGACCCCGATCGGGCGTATATTTGCCGAAGAATCCAAAACGATCGTACAAAATTATGAAAAAGCACTCAAGCACATCTCCGACACCGCCCACGGCACCACGGGCTACTTAAAGATCGGTTTTATGAGCAGTGCGGTGGAGCCTTTTTTACGGGATTTCGTATTGAGCTTCAAGAAGGAACAGCCCTCCATTCAACTGGATTTTGAGGCCATGGACCTGGATGTCCTGCTTCGGGACGTCACCAACAATCGACTGGATATCGCTTTTGCGACCCACGTATCCAACAGCCCGTCCTCGCCCTTCCATGTAAAGCCGATTTTAAAGGACAAGCTCTGCGTGGCAGTCTCCATGGAAAATAAATATGCTCAAAAAGAAGAGATCCATATCTCAGACTTGGACGACGTACCGTTAATGTGCCTTTCCAAGGAAGAAAACCCGGTGACCTTCAAATTTCACGAGGACATCTTTCGCAGGCATAATGCCAACCTGAATATCTGCCGTTTCGTTCCCAATATGGATACGGCGTTCTTCTTTGTGTCGTTAAACCAGGGCATCTGTCTGCTTCCCAGCCACCTGTCCCATATGGCCTCCTCCAAGACCACCCGGATCCTGCCGGTAGCGGACGAGGATACGCATATCATCTTAAACCTCATCTGGCGCAAGGATAATATGAACCCGGTGGTTCCCATCTTTTGCGAGTCCTTCGAGAACTTCGGAAAGCAACAGGAGAACACGGAATTTCACTAAATCCCAATACTCTCAACAACCGATTTCATCTGATTCCAATGCTTTATCGCTTCCTCCAGATACCTCCTTCCCTCCGGTGTGATCCGATAATATTTTCGTTGGGGTCCATGGGATGTGTCTCCCAAATATACCTCCGTATAACCTTCCGAGCAAAGCCTCCGCAAAATAATGTAATACGTACTGTCATTGACATCCGGAAAATAAGGTCTCATTTTCTCCATCATGTCATATCCATAATAATCCGCCGACGCAAACTGATATAAAATACACATTTCGAGGACACCGCGTTTCATTTGTGCATCCATCAAACTATCTCCTCTTCCAAATACATTTCACCAATACATATAGGATCAGCCCGACCACAAACGGGAAGAATCCGCAGTACATTCTTCCGAGTGTTCCCGTGTAGTTGCCAACGAAGGCCCGATAACAATAACCGGAGATAAACGTACCAAATACAAGGGATAATTCCGCCAAACATCCGTAACATCCCTGATTCATTTTAAAAAGATACCAAATACCAAGCAAAACCAATCCAATCATCACCACAAGACTCAGATGGTAAGATAAACGCAGTAAAGTTATAAAATCCGAAGAAAACTCCGATTGAAAACACAGTCTGAACAGAAACCACGTTTCAATAGTCTATTATAAAAACCCGCACCACCACCGTGATGCGGGTTTAAAGTTTATCCAAGTACGATTTCCGTTGACTTAAAATTTGCCGTGCAGCTTTAAGATGTTGATGAGCATCTCATCTCTGTACTTCGCAATGTCCGCATTGTTGTGTCCTACGGAATCCGGGAAGTTCTTCATCATCTCATCCACCTGTGCCTGCGCAAGCGCACCATAGGAATCCGGAATGGTATCCCATGCGGCAATGTCGGCGCAAAGGTTGTAACCGCCGCCGAGCATATCGATCATACCCTTGATGCCGTCCTTGTTGCCCAGCTGCATGATCATATTGTGACCAAAGATCGCCCAACGGATACCGGGGCCGAACGTCAGTGCCTTATCCACGTCCTCAACGGAGCATACACCGTTCATAACCAGATCGATGCACTCTCTAAATACGGCAAGCTGCAGACGGTTGGAGATGTAACCCGGAACCGGCTTGTTCAAAATAACGGCTTCCTTTCCTACCGACTCGTAGAACGCCTTTGCAACCGCCAGGGTCTCATCGGTGGTCTTGTCATTCTTGGTGATCTCCACAAGCGGGATCAGATGAGGCGGATTGTAGGGATGTCCGCCGATGCAACGCTCGGGATGTACGGCGTTGGCGCAGATCTCGGTGATGGGAAGTCCGGAAGCACTGGAAGCAAAGATCGCATCTGCCGGTGCGGCAGCCTCTACCTTAGCAAGGTTATCCTGCTTGATATTAAGTCTCTCCGGACCGCTTTCCTGGATAAACTGCGCATCCTTTACCGCTTCCGCGATATCGGTGGTAAAATGGATCCTCTTTAAGATCGCATCCTTATCGGCTGCGGTGATGGCCTTAAACTCTACAAGGGAGTCTAAGTTGGACACGATGGTCTTCTCATCTGCCGCAAGTGCGTCATCATTGATATCAAATAAGGTTACTTCCTTGCCGTGCATGGCAAAAAGAACGGTCCAGCTACCGCCGATCACACCGCCGCCGATGCTGGCTACTTTTTTAATGTCTTCTGCTTTCATATGTTCTCCTTTTCTGTTTGACGAACAAAATCTGCCCGCATACGCAGGCAGATCCTGTCAGTGAAATATTAGTTCAAACGCTCGAATACACCGGCTGCGCCCATGCCGCCGCCGATACACATGGTAACGATACCATAGGTCTTGTTGTTTTCTCTCAACCAGTCAAGCATCTTGCAGGTAAGGAAGATACCGGTTGCACCCATCGGATGGCCGAGTGCCATCGCATTACCGTAGGGGTTCACAACGATGTCTTTATCCTTATCCTTTGCGGGATCGAGATCATCATCCAGTCCCGGCTCAAGGCCAAGATCACGCATGCAGGCGATCGCCTGGGATGCGAATGCTTCGTTTAACTCGATCTCATCGATCTGATCCAAGGTCATGCCTGCGCGCTCAAGAGCAGCCGGAACAGCCTTGATGGGGCCGAGACCCATGTACTTGGGATCTACGCCCTTAACCGCATAACCAAGCATCTTGGCGATCGGCTTGATACCAAGCTCTTTTGCCTTGTCCATGGTCATGATCACGCAGAACGCTGCCGCATCGGATGTCTGAGAAGACGTAGCTGCGGTTACGAGTCCGCCTGCTTCCTCTTCCACGAAGCAGGTCTTCATGCCGGCCATCTTCTCCAGAGAAGTCTTCATGGTACCGTCAAGCTCTGCAAGGATACCCTGATCATCCTTTACGATCTCTTCTTCGCCGGCCGGGTTAACAACCTTAACCGGGATAATGGAAGGTGCAAGCTTGCCGTCGCGACGGGCAATGGCTGCACGCGTATGGGAACGAAGTGCAAGCTTCTCCATCTCCTCACGGGTGATGCCGTAACGCTTTGCAACATTCTCAGCCGTAAGGCCCATGCCCATGTAAGCGGAACCTTCATCATAATCTACAAGGAAATCATCCATATATTCACGGGGATATGCTCCGTAGCAATAGGTCATGCTCTCTACACCGCCGGCGATCACAACGTCCGCCTGGTTGGCAAGGATCTCATTCATTGCCGTAGACATTGCCTGCAGACCGGAGGAGCAGAAACGGTTGATCGTCTGTGCACATACCGTCTCCGGCAGCTCAGCACGTGCTACGACAAGCTTTGCCATGTTCTGGGAGCACTGGTTAACATGTGCTGCGCAGCCCAGTACAAGGTCGTCGATCTCGCCCTTATCCAACTGCGGTACCTGATCAAGCACGCCGCGAAGTACCTGATTACAGATCTCGATGGGATGCGTGGTGGCAAAAGAGCCCTTCTTGGAACGGCATACCGCAGATCTTCCGATTGCTACAATGACAGGAGTTCTATCCATTTTTCTTTTCCTTCTTTCTTTGATATAAATTTGGGTCAAACGCCCATGTTCTACTGTTTGAACGATGGCAAACGTCACCGCCGCCTGCTATTTTATCATACAATCCCTTCGGATGCAAAGGGATTGTATTGATTTTAGTACTTTTTTATGCAGTTTTTACCCGCGTTTGGAAAGGGTGGTGTACTTCGTCAGCATTTCTCCGGCCGTTTTTAACTCCTCGGCCTTCGCCTGCCACTTCCAATTCCTGTTCTTTGTCCCGGGCGTATTCATGCGGGCGGTGTTATCCAGACCGATCGCATCCTGTAGGGGAACCATGACCAGATTGGCATCGCTGTTGTACAAAAGTTTTAACAGCTCGTCCGGCTTTTCCGGCTGATTGGGAAAGGCGTTCTTTACCCAGCTCGCAAACATCTCATTGTCATGGGTACCGGTGTAGGCCACCTTCATGGACTGGCATTTGTACTCGGTGATATCACCTTCATAGAAAGGCATGATATCCATACCGGGCAGACCGACATGTGCGGCCAGCTCCCGCACGCAGGGTGTGATAAAGCCCAGATCCTCCGCGATAAACGGCAGCTTGTCAAATCGCTTCACAGCCTCCTTAAAGATCTCTACCCCCGGCGTATGAAACCATGAGCCTTCGGCAGCCGTCTTGCCCTGGCGGATCCCATAGCAGGCGTCAAATCCGCGGAAATGATCCAGCCGCACGTAATCATACAATTCCATCATGCGCTCAAAACGCTGCATCCACCATGCGTAATGATCCTTTTCGTGATTTTGCCAGCGATACAAGGGATTACCCCAGATCTGTCCTTCCTTGGCAAAATAATCCGGCGGCACACCGGCCTGCTGGATGGGATACCCCTTGGTATCCACCACGAAAAGCTCCGGATGCGCCCAGACATCCGCGGAATTGGGTGCCACGAACATGGGCATGTCCCCGATGATGCGGATACCATATTGACGGGCCTCATCCCGCACTTCCTTCCACTGCATCTCAAAATAAAACTGGGTATAGGCAAAATAGTTGGCCCATGCCGCCAATTGCGTATCCTGATACAGCTTGTCGGAATAGGTATGATATTTTTCCGGCCATTCCTGCCACAGATCGCTTCCCATCTTTTCGCAGATGGCGCAATACATGGCATATTCCATCAGCCACTGGCCCTGATTTTCTTTGTAGATATCAAATGACAGATTCTGCGCATCCGTGGTGTAGATCCTCTGCAGTTCCTGCTGGCTGCGCCCGGTCAGATGGACGTTGCATGCCATGGCGGAAAGCCCCGCATAGGGCGAGCCGTAGCGGTCTGTGGGATGCAACGGCAGGATCTGCCAGTATTTCTGCTTGTTTTCCGCAAGAAAATGAATGAAATCCTTGGCTTCCTGTCCGATGGTACCGCTGCGGATCTCATTGGGCAGCGACGTGATATGGCACAGCACACCCGCACCGCGCTCTAAAGGCACCGTATGCTCCTTGCGGTTATAGCAATAGATCAGTGCCGATCCCAAAACATCCACCGTCACGCGCAACGCACCGTCCCGCGGCGTAAACTCGCGGCCCGTCAAAAGATCCAGCATATGATTGGAAACCGCTTCCAGCTTTAATTCGTAGGAACGGTAAGGACTCCTGTTGACGAGCACATACATGGTCTCGTCTCCGTGTTTGCGGCGCATACCAAAGCAATCCGCATTGAAATACATGGGATAAAAATCACCCTCCACAAAGATCGGATTGCGCGTACGGATATCCACAGCATTGCGATAGATCGCCTTGACATACGGATTTTCCTCTCCCCAGGGATAGGTGCCCCGGTTGTAGGGATCGGAATATCCTTCCATGCCGGCTTCGTCTCCGTAGTAGATACACGGAACACCCGGCATCGTCATCTGGATGAGCACGGCCAGCCACAATTTCTTCATGGCACGATCCCGCTGCTCGTCATTTAAGCGAAAATGTTTTTTGGCATTGTCATCCATCTCATCCTCGCCGGGTGCGCCGCCGAGTGCCGTCAGGATCCGCATGCGGTCATGACTGCCCAGGAGGTTGAAATTGCCCCAGAAGTTCTCCGGCGGATAATTTTCATACAGGCGCATGATGACTTCGCACAATTCCTCCGCGCGGCTGTTGCCCATCAGGAAGGAAATGATGGCTTCGCGCATGGGATAGTTCATCACGGCATCCAGTTCCTTGCCCTGGAAGTATTTGCGAAGCTTGCCGTAACTGATCTTGTTGGAAGCGTCCTCCCAGACCTCGCCAATCAGGACACCGTCCTCGGGACGTTCCTCCAGGACCGCTTTTTTGATCCCTTCAATAAAATCATCCGGCAACTCGTCCGCCACATCCAGACGCCATCCGCGGGCACCCGCACGCAGCCAGTGTCGTACCACGCTGTCCGGTCCGCCGTAGATAAAATCCCGATACGTCTCAAGATCTTTATTGACGCTGGGGAGATCTCCGATCCCCCACCAGCTCTCGTATCCTACCTGCGAGGAATCAAACGTATACCAGTTGCGATAGGGTGAATCAAAATGCTGATACGCTCCCATCGTGTCATAATTGGCATATTTGTTAAAATACAGACTGTCACATCCCGTGTGATTAAAGACGCCGTCCAGGATGATATACATCCCCCGTTCCTCCGCTTCCTTGCAAAGCTTCCGGAACGTATCCTCATCGCCCAGCATGGGCGCGATCTTATGAAAATCACCCGTATCGTATCTGTGATTGGAGGCCGCTTCAAAGATGGGATTGATATACAAAATGGAAACGCCCATTTCATGCAGGTAATCCAGTTTGTCGATGATACCCGAAAGCGTACCGCCGTAAAAATCCCACTGCTGAATCCGGCCGAGTCCGTCCTTCATGTATTCCACAGGCGTCTTCCAATCCCCGATCATCATCCGACGGGGCCCGTTTCGATGCGTCTTTAAATCCTCGATGGCATTGGTCTGCCAGTCCTCTCCTCTGTTAAAACGATCGGGGAAGATCTGATAGGCCAGTCCCTTTTTGTACCAATCGGGGATCTTGCGCTCTTTATAAACCGTGATCTGAAAGGAAGGGGGCTCATGATCATAGGTCTGCCCCACGCCGCCGGTACAGTTTTCCTTGGCACCGTACCAAAAAACACGACCGTCCGCAAAAACGATCTTAAAGCAGTACCAGAAGATGGAGCAGGTCGTCATGGCGATCTGCGTCTCATAGCGGTTGATCCTGCCCTTGTCCACCAGTTTCATAGGTGCGACATTCTCTCCCACCTCATCCATCCAGGTGCGGATGGATACATAAGTCGGCAACTCATCATAGACCTCCAAAGACACCGTGACCGTCGTTCCTTCCGTCACCGCGCCGAACGGTTTTCTGTATTTTTCATCTCGCGTGTTGTGAAAGATCGTCATTTCAAAACCTCTTTATACATTGCATCGTACGTCTTGGCTGCATGATCCCAGGAAAAATCCTGCTGCATCGCCTGGATCAGGAGCTTGCGCCATACCTCGGGCTCATTGGCAAAAAGCCCCACGATCCCTTTCATGGCAAAAAGCATTTCATGGGCATTGTAATTGGCAAAGCCGAAACCGGTGCCCTCTCCCGTGTATTCGTTATAATAGGATACGCTGTCCTTTAAACCGCCGGTCTCCCGTACGAGAGGCAGCGTCCCATATCGCATGGCGATCATCTGCGTCAGTCCGCAAGGTTCAAAGAGCGAAGGCATGAGCAATACATCGCCTCCCGCATACATGCGGTGGCTCAGTTTTTCATCAAAAGTCAGACACAGACGCATCTTGTCCTGATGGCGATACTCCGTTTCCCGGAGCATGTTTTCGTATTCCGCATCTCCCGTTCCCAAGATGATCAGATGGATGGGAAGCTCGAGCATCTCATCCACAATGCAGGAGACCAGATCCAGTCCCTTTTGCTGCGTCAGTCGGCCGATCATGATCACCACCGGGATGGTTTCATTTTCTTCCAGATTAAATTCACGCTGCAGGGCAAGTTTACATAATTTCTTATCGTGCGGATCCTCTGCGCTGTAATTTGCCGCAATATATTTATCCTTTGCCGGATCGTAGACATCCGTATCGATCCCGTTTAGGATCCCCCACAAGCTCTGCCATCTGCGCTGAAAGATCCTCTCCAAATGCTCTCCGTAGAAAGGATTCTGGATCTCCTGCGCATAGGAAGGACTCACCGTGGAGATCATATCACTGTAACTTAAGGCGCCCTTCATAAAATTGACGGCGTCATGATTGATCCGCAGCTGGCTGACCGCCGCGGGGCAATCCTGCAGTCCGATGATGTCGCCCATCACATACTCCGACATCTGCCCCTGGAATTTTAGGTTGTGTACGGTAAACACCGTGCGGATCTTTTCGTAGATCCCCTGCCCGCGATAGCACTCTCGCAGATAAACCGGTGCCAACGCCGTATGCCAGTCATGGCAATGCAGGATCCTACAGTCAAAATCCGGCAGATAAGGGATGATCTCGCAGATCGCCTTCGAAAAGTAAGCCATCCGCTCTCCCTCATCAAAATATCCGTAGATCCCGTCTCTTTTAAAATAGTACTCGTTATCGATAAAATAATAGGTGATGCCTTTGTAGGTATACGTCTCGATACCGCAATAGACGCTTCGCCAGGAAAGCGGAAAATAAAAGTCCGCAAGATGCGTCATCTTTGCCCGGTATTTTTCGGGGATCGCCCATACCTTGGGCAATACCACCCGTACATCATAGCCTTCCTTTTTCAGGGCTTTCGGCAAGGATCCCGCCACATCTCCCAAGCCGCCGGTCTTTAAGAACGGAACGGCCTCAAATGCGGCAAACAAAACGCCGATCTTTTCTTTTTTTGCTGCCATGTTATGAACCTGCCCTTCGTGCGATCCTCTGCTCCTTGCGCATCACATAGATATCATTGGAGCTGCCTTTGATGATCATTCCCTTACCGATCAGATTGTTACGATCGATGACGGCATCCTTTACGATCGCGCCACTCTTGATGATGCAGGACTGCATAATGACGCTGTTTCGGACAATGGCGCCCTCTTCCACGGTCACACCACGAAACAGGACGGAGCCGTCCACTTCTCCCCAGATGGCACAGCCGGAAGAGATCAGGGAATTTCTTACGCTGGATTCCGGATACATGCGGGCCGGTATACAATCCTGCACCTTGGTACGGATGGGATTGTGTTCATCGAAGATCGCGCCGTTGATATCCATATCCAGCAGATCCATATTGGCATTGAAATAATTATCAATGGAAAAGACCATGCGCGCATACCCGTCATAATACCAGGTCCGGATATCCATCTTTTCATAATCGTCTTTTAAGATATCAAAGATATCCAGGTAATCTCTGGCGGAATACCAGTCCAAAAACTGCAACAGCAGCTCGCGGCTGATAAGAAACGTATCCAAAAATACGTCATCCTCCATATCCACGCCGGTGGAAATCCCGAGGACCTTTTCCCCTTCCTTATGTACCTTTCTTCCATGCGGATTTTTACGCACGCCTCTCTGCGTCAGCATGGTGATATCCGCGCCGCTTTCCATATGAGCCCGGATAAAAGGCCTAAAATCAATATTCCAAATAATGTTGGAGGCCGTCAGCAAAACATAATCCGAAGTGGATCGTCGCAGAAAGATATCATTCTGGCGGATATCGCACAAAAGGAATCTGTCGCTCCTGCTGCTCATACCGTAGGTGGATCCGGGAAGGATATAGAGCCCGCCCTTTTTCCTGTCAAGCATCCAGGCACTGCCCGTACCGATGTGGTCCATCAGCGACCGGAATTTGTAAGGCGTCACCAGACCCACGGCGGTAATTCCCGCATTGATCATATTGGAAAGTGCGAAGTCCACAAGCCGGTATCTGCCTGCAAACGGCATGGAGGCGATACTGCGTTCATCGCTTAAACCCTGCATGTCCTCCGTTGTAAAATTGGCACTGATCAAGCCGATCACGTCTTTCATGCTTCCTCACCTCCCAGCTTTATACGTTCATTATTGCCGACCACGGCAATCTCTCCGTCGGCATCCCCGATGACCACGCCGCCTTCGATCACGGTACCTTCTCCGATGATCGCATGCGTCACTCTCGCATCAAAGGAAATCTCACAATCCGGTAGCAAAATGGAATCCTCCACGACCGCGCCTTCTCTCACGATACATCCGATCCCGAGAATGGAGTTGCGGACCTTGCCCATGACCTTACAGCCGTTATTGATGATGCAATTTTCCACATAGGCTTTCTCTCCGATGTACTGCACCGGATAGATATTGGAATTGCTCATCATGGGAAATTTGTCATCCGTCAGGACAAACTGGGGATGCTCCGACAGCAGGTCCATACTGGTCTCGTAGTAGCTCGGGATCGTTCCCACATCCTTCCAGAAACCGGAGAACTGATAGCAATTGATATGCTGTCCTTCCCCCAAGAGCTTGGGAATGATATCCTTGCCAAAATCATGGCTGGAATTTTCATCCTTGGCATCCTCGACCAGTTTTTCCATCAGAGTATCCGTATTAAAAATATAGATCCCCATGGAAGCGAGGTTTGATTCCGGATGCTCCGGTTTTTCCTCGAATTTCGTAATCCTGCCGTCTTCGTCTGTGGAAAGGATCCCAAAGCGGGAAGCCTCCTCCCATTCGACCCGCATGGTGGAAATGGTAGCGATCGCATCTTTGCGGATATGATCATCAAGCATCTTTCTGTAATCCATGCGATACAGATGATCGCCGGAAAGGATCAGCACATAATCCGGATCAAATTTGCGCAAAAATCCAAGATTCCTGTAGATGGCGTCCGCGGTCCCCTTATACCACTTGCCGCCGGTCTGCGTCTCATAGGGCGGCAGGATGAACACGCCGCCGTCCACGGAGGAAAAATCCCAAGCTTGGCCGTTACCGATGTAAGAATTTAACTCAAACGGCCGGTATTGCGTCAAAACCCCCACGGTATCGATCCCGGAATTGCTGCAGTTGGACAGCGAAAAATCGATCATACGATATTTGCCGCCAAAGGATACCGCCGGCTTGGCGATGTCCTTCGTCAGCGCTCCCAGGCGGCTTCCCTGCCCGCCCGCAAGCAGCATGGCGATACACCTTTTCTTTCTACCCATAGTATTTATCTCCCTTCCTCGTTCCTACAAATGCCAGATCTCGTTCGCGTATTCGCGGATGGTACGGTCACTTGAAAAATATCCCGAGCATGCGACATTGTGAAGCGCCGTACGGTTCCACTTCGCTTTGTCCGCATAACTGTCCGTCAGTTCCCTGTGCGCCTTGATATAGGCGTCAAAATCCTTTAATACAAAGAATTCATCATTCTTATGCACGATCTCATTGTAGACACCGGAGAAATCTCCCGATAACTCCGCAAACGTACCGTCCTTTAACTGACGCACGATGGCATCGAGGGCAGGATCCTTGTAACGTTCCTCCGCCACAAAATAGCTTTGATCCCTGCGCAGCGCATCGATCTCCTCCGCCCTGGCGCCGAAGATCTTGATATGTTCCTCTCCCACGAGTTCGGAGATCTCCACATTGGCGCCGTCAAGCGTTCCCAGGGTAATGGCGCCGTTCATCATAAACTTCATATTGCCGGTACCGGAAGCCTCCATGCCCGCCGTCGAGATCTGTTCGCTGATCTCCGCCGCAGGATAGATAAGCTGCGCATTGGACACGGCAAAGTTTTCCACGAATGCCACACGGATCCTGTCGTTTACGGCCGGATCGTTGTTGACCACGTACGCCACGGAGTTCACCAGCCGGATCACGTCCTTGGCAAAGGCATACCCCTGCGCCGCCTTCCCTGAAAAGATAAACGTGGCCGGGGTCAGCGCATAGGAGGGATCCTCCTTGATCCGGTTATAGAGATAGATCACCTTGAAAACATTCAAAAGCTGTCGTTTGTACGCATGAAAACGCTTCACCTGAATATCAAAAACGGAATCGGGATCCAATACCGTACCGGAGGTTTTTTGGATATATTCCGCCAGACGCTCCTTATTGGCACGCTTGATCTTGGCAAAAGCATCCAAAAAGGCAGCATCCGTTTCATAAGCGGACAGTTCCGAAAGTCTTTCGGGCTCCCTGATCCACGCCTCCCCGATGGTCTCGGTGATAAGAGAGGTCAGCCCGGGGTTGGCCTCGATCAAAAATCTCCTGTGGGAGATGCCGTTGGTCTTGTTATTGAATTTTTCGGGACTTACCGCATAGAAATCCTTGATGGTATCGCGCTTTAAGATCTCCGTATGCAGCTTTGCCACGCCGTTTACGGAATGGCCGCTGATGATGGAGAGATTGGCCATGCGGACACTGCCGCCCCAAAGGATGGCGGTGCTTGCCAAAAGCTGCTGCCAGTTTTCCTTATCTCTGGGGAAGGATTCCCGATAGCGTCGGTCGATCTCTTCGATGAAATTGTATACACGCGGAAGAAGCCCCTCCATCATGGGGATGGGCCAGGTCTCCATCGCCTCCGGAAGCACCGTATGATTCGTATACGAGATCGATCCCGTCACCGCTGCCCAGGCCGTATCCCAGTCACAGCCCTCCTCGTCAATCAGGATCCTCAAAAGCTCCGGCGCGCAGAGTGCCGGATGGGTATCGTTGGTATGGATGGAGACATGATCCGGGAAATGGATCCAATCCGCACCGTGTTCCTTCTTGTAATCCTCCACGATATTGGCCAGTCCCGCTGCCACAAACATGTATTCCTGCTTTAAGCGAAGGACCTTACCGGAACCGTCGGTATCATCGGGATACAAAAGGGTGGAAATCGCCTCGATATCCGACTGAAACTTCATGGCTTTGGCGTAGTCACCATGGTTAAACGCATGCATGTCAAAGCCTTCGCGCAAAGGCTCCGCTGCCCACAATCTGAGGAAGGTGGCGTTCTTGCCGCCGTATCCCAAGATCGGCACATCATAAGGCACCGCCAGGATCTCCTCCGCATCCTCCCAGGTAAACGTCGGTTTGCCGTTTTCCTCATGCCGTACGACTCTGCCGCCAAACTTCACGACCACCGAATTCTCGATCTTGCGCGTCTCCCAGGGATAGCCTTTTTCCATCCAGTCATCCGCCACTTCCACCTGTTTTCCGTCGACGATGGTCTGCTTAAACAGGCCGTAGCGATACCGGATCCCGTTGCCGTAACCGTGCATGCCGAGGCTTGCCATGGAATCCAAAAAGCAAGCCGCAAGTCTTCCGAGACCGCCGTTACCGAGTCCCGGATCCTGCTCCTGCTCGCACATGTGATCCAACGTCTCACCCATGGCTTTAAGCCCTTCTCCCACGACATCCTCAATGCCGAGATTGATGAGGTAGTTGCGCAAAAGCTTGCCGATCAAAAACTCCAAAGAAAAGTAGATGACCTTCTTATCCTCGGATGCAGGCCCGTTTTCCGACTGATACTGGATCCGTCTGATATTGTCCATAAGGAGCTTTACCAACACGTCATAACGTTCCCTCGGCGTGCATTTTTCAAACTCCCTGCCCATCTCCGAAAGAAACTCCCTCCGGTACATGGTCATAAATTCCTCTTTATCGTGAAAAATCTGTTCTCTGTACATGCTTAACCCTTTCTGTCACTTTGATTCGTCTTTTTTCGCTCGGCGGTCTTGTCCTTCCCCAAGGCAAGCATCCGCTTGTTTTTGCGCTTTAATATGATACCTCCCAACGGCGGGATCACCAGATGCAGGCAGTTGGCCTGTCCGTGCCACCCCTCGGGGACGGACCGGATCTCTTTGGGATTATGCTTTCCCGAACCGCCGTAAGCCGGATCGTCGGTATTAAACACCTCGGTATAGGTCCCCTCCTTGGGTACGCCGACGCAAAAATCCTCATAGACCGTCGGTGTGAAATTGATCACCACCACCAGGTCGTCCTTTGCGTCTTTGCCCTTGCGGATATAGGACAGGATGGATTGCTTCTTGTTGTCCGCATCCAACCATGTAAAGCCGTCCCAGGAATGTCCCACCTGCCACAGCGCCTTTTGCTTGAGGTAAAAATGATTGAGTGCCGCGACAAACTCCTTATGCTTGGAATGGGCATCGAATTTTTCGGGCAAAAACCATTCCAGGGATTCGTAGTACCGCCACTCGATAAACTCCGCGATCTCATTGCCCATAAAATTAAGCTTCGCACCGGGATGCGTCATCTGGTACAGCAAAAGCGCCCGCATCCCCGCAAACTGCCGCCAGTAATCTCCCGGCATCCTGCGGATCAGGGAGCACTTGCCGTGCACCACCTCATCATGGGACAGCGCCAGGATAAAATTCTCATTAAAGGCATACATCATGGAAAAGGTCAACAACTTGTGGTTGCCCGGACGATACGGAAAATCGGTCTGCATATAATGCAGCGTATCGTTCATCCAGCCCATATCCCATTTGTAATGAAATCCCAGGCCGCCGTCCTCGGGCGGGTAGGTCACCAGCGGCCAGGCGGTACTCTCCTCCGCGATCATCATCACGCCCGGATGCAGGATCCCCATGTTCTTATTCAGATTTTGTAAAAAGGCCACCGCGTCGAGATCTTCCTCGGTGCCGTTGATGTTGTAGACTTTGTCTTTTTTCTCTTCCACGCCGAAATTCAGGTAGAGCATACTGGTCACGCCGTCTACCCGGATGCCGTCCGCATGGTAGACCTTCGCCCAAAAGTTGGCATTGGAAAGAAGAAAACTGCACACCTGCCCCTTGCCGAAATCAAACTTACAGGTCCCCCACTGGGGATGCTCTCCCTTTTCATACAGCATCGTCCCGTCAAAACGGTACAACCCATGCTCATCCTTGCAAAAATGTCCGGCCGGCCAGTCAAGGATCACGCCGATCCCGTGGGTGTGGAATCTGTCCACCATGTAGACAAAATCCTCCGGGCTCCCATAGCGGGCCGTCGGCGCAAAATACCCCGTCGCCTGGTATCCCCAGGAGCCGTCAAAGGGATGCTCCATCACAGGCAAAAGCTCCACATGGGTATAACCCATCTCCTCCACGTAGGGCACCAGCATATCCGCAAGCTTCCGATAATTTAAAACATTACCGTCCACATCCCTGGTCCAGGAACCGAGGTGCACCTCGTAGATATTCAGTGGCCGGTCCATGTGATGCTGTTTCTCCAGTCCCTCCATCCATTTCGCGTCATGCCACTTAAACTTATCGATATCATAGACCACGGAAGCCGTATGGGGCGCCACCTCCGCATAAAAAGCGCAAGGGTCCGCCTTATACACCTGCCGACCTTCCCGGTCCGTTACGGCATATTTATAGAGGTCCCCTTCCTTGGCACCGGGTACGAACGTCCCCCAAAACTCTCCGCTCTCATCATGCTGCATGGGATTGGCCCCGGCATCCCAGCCGTTAAAATCCCCCGCAAGCAAAACTTCCGCGGCATTGGGGGCCCAAACGACAAAAGAGTACCCATCCACGCCGTCTTGTACGGCCGGATGCGCACCCAGTTTTGTGTAACTCTGACTCCATGTACCCTCTTTGAAAAGGTAGACTTCCTCCTGTCCCGGAAAAACTGCCATAGAACCTTCTCCAGTCTGCATTCTTTAAGGATTTTCACCCGTTCAAAAATGAATGGGCAAATCAAGAATATTTCCCCTTGATTTTAGCATATTTTTGGAATTATGTACACAATTATTTTTAAGGTTTCTGTCGACATTCTGTATTATTTTTCACGCAAGATCTCCGGCAGATAAAAAAATTGTTCGGCATGATATTCCACAGATCCCCCTCGTGCACCAGTTCCAGGATCATGGCGTTGGGGATCTCTTTCGTCAGCGTACTGTCTGTGTTAAATGTCAACAGCCAGAGATTGACCTTGCGCTCCTTAAGCAGCTGCGTCAGGTAGACCGATTCCACCGTCTCTCCGCTCTTGGTCAGGATGATCACCATGTCGCCGTCCTTGACCACGCCGATATCTCCGTGGACCGCGGAATTCGTGTTTAGAAAATACGCATCCAGCCCCAAAGACTGCATGGAACCCACGAATTTCTCGCATACGGGCACATTCTTACCGAGACCGGAAGCAATGATCTTGTGGCCTTTTTGTAAGGTCTCGACGCCCTCCCGCACCCATCGTTCAAAGCATTCCATATCCATGGAATGGATGGAATGCTCAAATTCTTTTAACTGCTTTTCAAAATACGTTGTCATATGTCTTTCCTTATCCGTCACGGATCTCCCGGATCCGGATATCGTACCATAGGTATATATCGACCATTCCCGACCAAAACTAAAGGTTTTCCCCCTCGGAAACGATCATCACCTTCACATATTCCTCGCTCTTATCGCGCATGATGGCAAGGCCCTTGGGCAGGTCCTTTAAGGGGAACCTGTGACTGATGAGCATCTTGGGATTGATCCGGCCTTCCTGCATGAGCTCCAATACCATCTGCCAGTCATCCTTCGCTTCCGTATCTGCGCTTATCCCACCCAGATAGGCGGAGTTCCATATGCCCTTTAAGGTAAGCTCATTGCGCAGGATCTTCCAATAGGTCTGCCTGGGTAATGTCATGTCTCCATGGGGATTGCCCACGCAGATCACCGTACCGCCCGGGGCGCAAGCCTCCACCGCAACACCCAGCACTTCCTGTCTGCCTACGCATTCAAAGACCACTGCCGCTGTTTCCTGCGGTTTGTATCCTGCGGTATCCACGTAGCGGATCTTCTGTGTCCCAAAAGATTCCACACGATCCTTTTGCGCCGCTTTGTTGCCTACCGCCACGATCTTTTCATAACCAAGTGCCAATAGGAGCATGCAGACCATCAGGCCGATCGTACCCAGTCCGCATACCACGATCTCCCGGGCCTTATCTACGCGCGGATCATCCAGTCCGGCACGGCGGATCGCATGCATCGCCACGGCAAAAGGCTCGAGCATCGCAGCCTCCTCCGCCTCGATCCCCTCCGGAAGCGGCATGAGGGAAGAAACCGGCGCGATCACATACGCGGCAAAGGCCCCGTCGCTCCTGGAGCCCAGATAATCATAATCGCGGCAGCGCCAAGGCTTTTGCTGCCTGCACATCTCACATTTTCCGCAAAAAAGAAGCGGATATACTCCCACCCTCCTGCCGAGAAAGGAAGCATCTCCGCCTTTGATCTCTTCCACTATGCCTGCAAACTCGTGCCCACAGATCAAAGGATGCTTATGCGCACCCGTATCATAGATCCTGGGAATATCCGACCCACAGATGCCGCAGGCTTCCACGCGAAGAAGTGCCTCGCCCTCCGCAAGCGGTCGAAGATGCACCTCCTCATATCGAAGATCGTTTACTTGGTGTAAAACCCAGGCCTTCAAAAGAATCCCTCCAGTCTTTGCAGATCCTCCGGCGTGGTGATCTTTGTATTCTTTTCCTCCCCGGGGATCATGCGGATCTTCATGCCGGCTAAGATCGCCGGTTGTGTCGAGCCACTGACGGAAAGGATCTCCTCCGGCAAGAGTCGCCGGTTCGCCTCCACGTAAGGATGCAGTAAAAACAATTCCGGGGCCTGCCCGGCAAACAAATGCGCTCTGTCGGGAAGTCCGTCGATCCCGACGCCGTCCGCGCTCTCGTAGATCGTATCCTTCATAGGCAGGACCGGAAGTACACCGTCATAGCCGTCAAGTGCCGCATAACACTGCGCAAGCAACTCCTCCGAAAGAAACGGTCTGGCCGCGTCATGGATAAGGACCGTGTCCGACTCTACGCCGCCCATGGTATGTCCGTCTCCCTCTGCGCCCGCATCCGCGATTCCCAAAAGCGCCTCCAGCCCGTTTAGGATCGACAACTGTCTGTTGGTCCCAGGGGAAGCAAATCCTGCGATCTTATCCACAGGAAGTCCCGCCGCACGGACATCCCGAAGGATCTCCTCCTGCCACGCATCCTCGCAGACAATAACCACCGTCTCCGGTCTATCGGCAACAAGAAGCGGACGCAATGCATGCGTGATCATCATATGGCCGCCAAAAACTCTGTATTGCTTCGGCCGGTCTCCCGGAAGCCTTGTCCCGGTGCCGCCGGAGAGCAGGATGCCAGCGTTCATATCATTTCTCCAGTTCTTTTCTGAGGTCACCCAGAATGGAAGCATAGGACTGATCCTGGCCGAACAGGACCGTCGTGCCCAATACAAATCCATCCACGCCCTTGGGCGCATAGGTCATCACCTTGTCCCGGCTGCAGGCTCCGTCCCAGTAAACTTTAAAACCCATCTGCTCCTTGAGCGGAAGGATCTCGTCGTACTTCTCACTGATATAAGGCAGATACATCTGTCCGGCGCCGCCGGGATTGACAGACATGACAAGAACCTTCTTGGCGATGCGAAGAAGCATCCGGACATTCTCGATACTCGTCCCGGGATTGATGGCAATCCCCGGTGTGATGCCCGCATCGATGATCTTTTGCAAGGTGGCGGAAGGATGGTATTCTGCCTCCGGATGGATATAGATCGTATCCCCTTTGCGGAGATGACGGATAAAAAGTTCTACGGTATTGTTGGGATGCTCCAACATCAGATGCACGTCTAACGGCTTCTCGGTCGCCTGACGGATAAAGATCAGATCATGCAGCCCCAGTGCAAAATTCGGCACATATCTGCCGTCCATGATATCGATATGAAAAGAATCGATCCCCGCGTTTTCAAGATCAGCCACTTCCCTTGCCAGATGTCCGACGTCCGCGCACATCATGGAAGCCATGAATTCGAGTGCCATGATTTTCCCCCTGTTCCGTACAAATATGGGCACTGCCCGAAATAAACCCTCTTTGGAATATTTTACCACAAGATATGGTGGCTGTATAGAACGATTCCTTCACATTTTTTTCACATCTTGACCATTTTTTCTTCACAGGGCTGCCGTATACTACAGACATCACTTAAGGAAACCCCCTTTTCCGAGAGTGAACCATCCCTTACCCGAA
>CAJOPA010000113.1 GCA_905236235.1 uncultured Eubacterium sp.
ACGAAGCTTACGACCAACATGCTCGACATCAACAAATACGGCCAGGGCGGCCTGATCATGGATATCTCGGACTTTGACATCAACAGCGTCATCAAAAATACCGCCGCCACCTTTGAAGGTGCCTGCGTGAAGAAACATATCATGATCGATCTGGTCCTGACCGGAGAGACCATGCTTGTCACCGCGGATATGAGCAAGATCCAGCAGGTACTCTACAATCTGATAGACAATGCCATCAAGTTTTCCAATGAAAACTCCTCCATCAAGATCGAGACCACGGATCGCGGCGAAAAGATCTTTATCTCCGTCAAGGATACGGGGATCGGGATTCCCAAAAACAGCATCAATAAAGTCTTTGAGCGCTTCTATAAAACGGACCTTTCCCGAGGCAAAGACAAAAAAGGAACGGGCCTGGGTCTCGCTATTGTAAAGGAGATCATCCAGGCCCATAAAGAGAATATAAATGTGATTTCCACCGAGGGAGTCGGTACGGAATTCATCTTCTCCCTGACCAAGGCCAGGGAGTAGATAGCTCATACAGGTGGGCATTTCTGCCCATACGTTTACCCTTTCTTACGCTTCTTTACACCGATCCCGACGCCGGCACCGACAACAATGACTGCCGCCGCCACAGGGATGGCGATCTTGGCGATACCGCCGGTATTTTGTGTTGCGCTTTCGTCACCGCTTGCGTCGGTGCTCTCGGCACCTTCCCCTACCACAACGCGGATCACGCCGGTCTCAACTACACCGCTTGTCAGTGTTACCTTGACGGTAACCGTCGTCTCGCCGTCCGCAACACCGGTCACGGTCGCCGTAGTGCCGTCCATAACCACCGTTGCCACGGAGGGATCATTACTTTCCACAGATACGGAAGAGAGTTTTGCAAGATCGCCATGGGAGCAATTGCTTGCAGCACCGGCATCGGAGCCACCGGGCATACCGCCGCCGCCCATCATCATATCTCCCATGCCGCCCATACCGCCGGCATCACCGGACGCATCGCCGGATGCATCCGCCACTTCGTCTTCCCTGTCTTTTTCCGTATATGTACCGTCATAAACGACGTCATTGCCGTTTTTCACTTCCAGACGTACATTTTCATAGGTTCCCGCGCCAAGCGTGATCTCCTTGCCGTCTACAGTCGCTGTAAGCGTCAATCCGTCTGCCGCCTTTACCTCAGCTCCGTTTGCAAGAGTCAGGCTGTTGACGCTGCAGGTGCCCGTCACCGTCCAGGAGGATGTACCATCCAGGTTGATGGTGGTGCCTTCGCCCATATCTTCCACGGTACCGGTCCATTCGGAATTGATAAAGTTTATGACTGCCGATCCTGCTGCGGTCACCCACATACCGTCACCGGATTCGCCCGCAAGATAAATATTGCCGTAAAGCTCAGTCGTGCCGTCATTGGCACCGGTGAGATCCCACTTTGTCTCAGAGTTTTCATCCGTAAACGTGATCACGGATTCACCGCCTGCCGCTGCCACCAGCCAGTTCGGTACGCCAAGGGAAGCATTTTGCGCATAAGCATCGTTTGTCATTGCCGTTTGCGTGATCTCAATCCCCGAAGGAGACGTGGTACTGATCAGTGCAATGTTGCCGCCGTTTTTGCCGGGTACCTGGGTCTTGTCCGCAAACCAGTTGTCTATGAAATTTGCCATGTCATCCCCGTTTAACGGGAAGATCATCAGGAAATTACTGTTAACCAATTCATTGGCATCGATATCTGCCAAAAGCTGCTCGTATTTTGCAAGCTGCTCTTCATTATTGGGATCCGTCAGATCATAAAAATCCATGTCAAAATCCAATTCTGTCGTAATGGCGCTGTTTACGATCTGCACATGTTCGGATCCGCCGCTCGAAAGAATACCCACCGGGCCGATAAACTCGCTGTTATAGCCAAATACATAGCCTTCACCTACGGAATTGATCGCAGGCTCGATATGACTCTCCAGCCTGGAATTGTAAACATATACATAGGAGCCTCCGCCCATGGAATAGATACCCGAGCTTCCCGTGGAATACGCCACACCGGAGACCTTGTTGGCCACAACAATACCGCCGCCGCTATCCGTTACCAGGATGGATCCGGAGGAATTGGCCGTGGTGATCACGGTCACGTCTCCGTTTTCCTCTTCATAAGAAGCAATCGCCGCATCGTCCGTCGCAAGTTTCGAATGCACCACATCATAATCATTGGCGTCCACTTCGCTGCCGTCATCATAGGTATTTCTGACAGCCCAGCCCAGTCTTCCCGGACGATCGCAAAGCACTGTTTCCGCTAAGGTCTCCGGATCCGTGCAGATGCTTCCGTCCGCAGCGATCAGATCCTCGGCATTGATCGTGATCTGTCCCTGCAAGCTTGCATAGGGGCCATGTCCGCCGGAATAAGCCGTAAACAGCGTGCCGCCCTCAATCTCCACAAGACCGGAAGCAAGCGCGTACAAAGGATTGGCGCCGCCGATGATCTCAGGGTCTACCAAACGTACCGTTACCGCATCTGTAAAGATCTTCGTGGCATAGCCCTCATCCTTTGAAGGCGTTCCGCCGTCCACAATGACCGAGGATCCCAGTCCGTAAAAATTCGTTGCCTCCTGCGGTCCGTCGGGACGCGTAAAGCAGTAAGAGGAAAGGCCTTCGATCGTAGCAGAAAACGCCTCCCCGTCCGTGCTCTTTACAAATAACGTACCGTAATTGGTGATACCTTCCATATCTTCCTTCGCAGAGTAAAAGGCCTCCTCACCGGTCAAGCCTTCATAGCTCTCACTGCTTTGCATTGCCTTGTAGGCAAACGCTGCATGAAAATCATAGGTTCCCTTACGATTGCCGCCGCTGACGGTAGCGTCGTAATGGAACATCCGGATCAGGTCATAATCCTCTCCGTAGACCCAACCCTTGGCATCATACAGGTAGTTAATGACATCCGCCTTGCAAAGGAAAACCTCTCCGAGATCACCGTTTTCTCCGGTTCCGTTCGTACCGAATACCATCTCATACATCACGCCGTCGATCATGGTGTAATCCGCCGTGGAAAGTCCCATGGATACCGTATATCCGGAACTGTCCTCATCCGCCGGTGCAAACACATCATCAATATTCACACCTCCCGCTACGGCATCGGTATTTAATACCGGCTGCGTATAGCCCATGGAGATATCAAGCGTTGTGCTCTCCCCTGCTTCCAATGTAAGTTCCGCAAGGACGGTATCGCCGGAAGCATCCCCGGAAGCATCACTGCCTTTCCTAAACGTCGCCGTGATCTCCTCCGTATCCTCACAGAAAACATACTCCAACACATAGGAAGATTTTCCTTCCGCTTCCGCGATCTTTGCACCGTCTGCCGTCAGGGTATCGATCACATAGCCCGTAGCCGCTTCCACGGTAAAATACGTCGACATACCGTCCTGTCGTAAAGACTCCGGTACATAGTAGCTGCCGTTGGGATAGATCGTACCGTTATTTTGCGCGCTGACCGTAAAATTCGAACCCTCTACGGATTCAAACGCGTAGCTTGCCGTACTGTTATCTGCGGCCCAGTCCTCCGCCGCGCTCCCGGCCGCTCCGTAGATCACCGTCGAATTGTTGATCTCACGACCGAGCACGTCAAACGCGTTAAAATCAACATTTTCCACAGTTTCCGGAATGCTCACGCCCTTTACGAAATTAAAATCATAAAACGATTTTGCTCCGATCGACGTGATCCCCTCCGGGATCAAAATATACGAATTGGCTTTGTGCCCCACGATCACATTGTCAAACCCGTTACTCAACACCTCAGACACTGCCATGTCACCATAGGATGCGGAGATGAGAAGCACTTCCGCGTCCTCCATCGTGCCGCCGGCGTCCGTGATCGTAGACAGTTCCATTCCGTTTTCAAAGGTGTACGTCCAAGTAACACCCTTTCCGTCCGTATAGGCCATCGTATTTTCGCCCCGGACTTCGGTTGGCAGGTTCACAAATGCGCTCGTAAAAAACAAGACCGCAGCCAGCGTTCCCGCCATCCCCCTTCTCCATTTTCCCTTCATAAAAAAACCTCCTTTATAACATACACACAGGGATCTGTTTTTATTATGAAATAGGACTTGTGCATTGGCAATCATCATAATTTGTTTTAAATTTTTACTTTTATATCCATTAAAATAGTATGGCTAAATTGCAATATATTTGATATAATTGCATATAAAAGGAGACTGCCATGCTGATCTATACTTCGCTTTATCCCAATGCGGATGGCCGCCAAAACGATTTTGATCTCGTCGGAGAGGATCTTGCGCTGATCACAACGAACCATGCCCGATATACCAATGCCTGCTTTGCCCGTCTCGAACAACACGGTTTCTTTTTGGGGAACGCCGGATTTATCTGCGTTTCCATGTTTCTTTCCGCAGATACGCTGTTTACGGACGATGATGCGCATTTACTCACTCCGCTTAAGGAAGCATGTAAAAAGCACCTTCATGCGCCGGTCTACTACATCTACACGGTAGACGGTCACATTCGGATGCTGCTGTGCTTCCCCCGCCTTCGTGAGTCTTCCGAAAACGCCGCAGAACCTTCCCGCTCTCCCCGCTCGGAGGATGATGCCGCTTCCTATAAGGACATGCCTTCCTCCCGGGAGATTACCTCCGATACGCTTTCTTCCTTCCGGAAGATTACCGACGAACTTGCCGACATCTATCTGGGATTGCATTTTATCGTAGGGGATCTTTTATTCGGAGAACACAGTATTTTTATTTCCTTTAACTCCCTGCGTCATTCTGAGGAATTTTATTATTTCAAAGAGACTTCTCCCACCGTGATCGAGAATCGTTTGGACGACATCTTGCAGAAAGGGTTCATCAAAAATCTCGATACCTATCGTACCCTGTCCTCCGCCGTTGCAAAAAAGATTGCTGATACGGAATGTAACATCCGTGAGCTTGGCCATGCATTAAAAAAAGAAATCCTGCAAAACTGCACGACTTCCATGGAGTCTCTGCATGTCCATATCCGTGTCTTCATACTGACACTGACAGAGGAGTTAACCACCTCCGGCATCGTCAATTCCGCCTTTATCGAAAGTCGCGATATCAACCGGCGGATCATGCGTTTTGAAACGGAATCCGATCTGACGGATCTGCTCTGCACACTCTTAGACGAATTGCACCGTCAATATATGACGCTTAACGCCATCGGCAAACGCGGCCGGATCCTGACCGTCCGGGAATATATCCACGATAATATCGCCGATCCCAACCTGACCCTGGCACAGGTCGCCGCCAAATTTTCCGTAAAACCTTCTCTTTTAACCCATCAGTTTCGGGAATATCTCGGCGTGACCCTGTATCATTATATTCAGACCGAACGCCTGAACCTTGCCCAGGAGCTTCTGTCCCATCATCCGGAACAAACCATGGAAGAGATCGCAAAAAAAGCCGGATACAGTGATCTGACCACCATGTATCGGGCTTTTAAGAAATTCGACGGGGTGACCCCCGGCTATTACAAAAATACGATCCATTCCGACGAATAAAAAAAAGGTGCCCCTGAAGTTATGGGGACTTCAGGGGCCATATGCTAGGGGGAACTGCGTCTACTTACAAAGTTTATAGTCGAATCGCGATGATCTCTCATCTGTCGTTGCTACCTTTTTGGTGTGTTTAATATATCATATAATTCCCAGGGAAACAAGTCTTTTTTTAAAATAATTTATTAAATTTTTATA
>CAJOPA010000114.1 GCA_905236235.1 uncultured Eubacterium sp.
ATCCCTTAGTTGGCGACTTTCACCATACTGTGTCTGACCACGTTCTCGCGATACATGTAACCTTTCTGGAATTCTTCGATGACCTCGTTCTCACCGAAGGCTTCATCCTCCACATGCATCACGGCCTGATGGAAGTTGGGATCGAACGGTTCATGCAAGGCTTGAATCTGGACCACGCCTGCCTCCGTCAACATCTGCAGCATCTGCTTATAGACCTTATTCATACCGTCCGCAAACGCATCCGCAGCGATCTCTTCCTCTGTCTTTCCCGCAAACGCTCTTTCAAAGTTATCGATCACCGGCAACAGCTTCTCGATGATGCTCTTGGCGCCCGTCTCAAACATGGCCGCCTTCTCTTTTTCACTGCGATTACGGAAATTCTGGAATTCCGCCATCTGTCGGATCACCTTATCGTTTAATTCCTCGATCATGGCGTCCTTTTTATCTTTCTTTTCCTTCTTGGACTTTTTCTTCCCGAATTTCTTACCGTCGCCGTCCGCATCATCCTGTGCTTCCTCGCCGTCGGCTTCCTCCCCGACATCGGTCTCCGGCTCCGCAGCCGTTTCCTCCGCTGCGCTTTCTCCTGCCGGCGCTGCCGTCTCTATCGTCTCATCGGAAGCATCCCCGGTCTCTTCGGTATTTTCCAGGATTTCTTCCTCTCTGTTTTCTTCCATATCCTACCGCCTTTCTTTACGGTTCCTCTACGAACCTTTCTTATCCTTTTTAAATATCCCATCCAATTGGGTTCGCAGAAGATTGAGATTATCCACTACGTTCTCATAGTCCATACGCTTCGGTCCCACGATGCCGATCACGCCCTTCATGTCGCTTCCGAAATCGTAACTTGCCGTGACCACGCTGCAGTCCTTCATGTTCGGGAGCAAAGATTCCTCGCCGATGTACACCTGGATGCCATGCTCTCCGTTATCTCCCGCCACGGATTCATTCAAAAACTCCGCGAGTTCCTGCTTTTCCTCAAATGCCGAAAGAAGATGCGTGCTCTTCTCTGCCTCGGCAAGCTCCGGATACTTTAAGATATTGGTGGCTCCGCTCATATAAAACTGCGGATCTTCCTCCTCGGTGATCACGCCCGCAAGCACATCCACCACTTCGCTGACGATGCCGCTGTGGATCCCGGCCTGCTCTTTTAACGCTGTGATCGTCGCCAGATTGATCTCCTCGATGCTCAGTCCCGTCAGCCCCGTGTTTAAAAGAAGATTGAGCTTTAGGATCGTCTCCTGCTCGATGGGCTCACTTAAAGGAATCATGTGATTCTTCACGCGATTGGCATCCGTCACGATCACCGCGAGCAACTGATCCTCATCCACCGGAGACAACTGGATAAACTTAAGCTTGCAGCATCCGTAGGTCGGACCGGTGATCATCGTGGCGTAATTGGTGTTTTGCGCAAGCATCTTGACCACCTGCTTTAACACCGCCTCCATCTTGTCCGTCCGCTCCAGCATAAGCTCCTTGACCTCGGAGATCTCGCGATCCTTTTCGAGGATCATGTTATCCACATAAAAGCGATAACCCTGATCGGAAGGGATACGTCCCGCCGATGTATGGGGCTGCAGGATATAGCCCATCTCCTCAAGATCGGCCATCTCGTTGCGGATCGTCGCGGAACTTAGGTTGAGATCCGTGTATTTGGAGATCGTTCTGGAACCAACCGGCTCTCCCGTCTCCAAATAATTTTTAATGATGGCATTTAAGATGATTTTCTTCCTCTCGTCCAGTTCCATGGATGTCTCCTTCTCGGGGATGCTATTTCGGAAATCCTCTGTTCTTGGTTTGTTAGCACTCAATAAAAAAGAGTGCTAATACCATCTGCTATTAATTTACACCTACTCCCCATCAATGTCAACGGATTTTTTCGATTTAAGAATTATTTTAGAAATTATAGAATTAGGGAAAAAAACCGGCAGCCTTCGCTGCCGGATCTTACCGTTTGTTGGGTTTATTCTGTTTTACCCGCTACATTCTGCCCGTGCTGCCAAAGCCGCCCGCGCCGCGGCTCGTCTCGTCGAGATCCTGTGTCTCCGTAAACTCCACAGACAAAAACGGAAGGATCACCATCTGCGCGATCCTTTCCTTCGGTGCGATGGTGCGTTCCTCATCACTGTCATTATGAAGTGCCACGATGATCTCTCCGCGATAATCCGCATCCACCACGCCCACGCAGTTGGCCGGACGCAGGGATTGCTTGGACGCCAATCCGCTTCTGGCAAAAATACCGCCGAAATACCCTTCGGGGATCGCCATCGCCACACCGGTGCCTACCATCGCCGTTGTATGCGGCGCGATCGCAAGCGGCTCACTGTTTTTGGCATACAGATCATACCCCGCTGCCTGATCGCTTCCTCTGGAAGGAAGGATCGCATCTTCCTGTAATCTCTTGATCGCTACGTTCATTGTATATCCCTTTCCTGCATCACACAAATCGTTTATTCTTCCCATACAAGATGGGTATGTTCGCTCTTTTTATCCCGCTGCATCAGCTCATACATGCCGTCGCGCACGCTCTGTCCTTCAAAAAGCACGCGATTGACCGCTTCGATGATGGGAAGCTCCACCCGGTACTTTTCGCCGAGCTTCTTGGCGGCTTTGGCACTGTAGACGCCCTCGACCACCATGTGGACTTCCTCCATGGCCTCTTGCATGGTGTATCCCTCTCCCATCAGCATCCCCGCCTTGCGGTTTCTGGAATGCACGCTGGCACAGGTAACGATCAGATCGCCCATACCCGAGAGTCCCTCCACAGTCTCCTCCTTGGCTCCCATGGCGACAGCCAGCTCCGTGATCTCCTTGATCCCTCGCGTGATCAATGCCGCCTTGGTATTGTCGCCGGTCTTAAGACCGTCCGCCATCCCGGCTGCAAGCGCGATCACGTTTTTTAACGAACCTCCCAGCTCCACGCCCAGTACGTCCGGGCTGGTGTAAACGCGGAAGTATTCGTTCATAAACACGGACTGTACGCATTCCGCCACGCTGCGGGACCTGGCAGCGGAAACAATGGCCGTCGGCATGGCACGGCCGACCTCCTCCGCATGGCTCGGCCCGGAAAGGACGGCGATCCTTGCGCCCGGAAGCTCCTCGGCAAGAATATCTCCCATGGGAAGCAGCGTATTCTCTTCAATACCCTTGGCCACATCCACAACGATAGTTCCTTGGTTTACATCATTTTTCATCTGCCGCGCCACGGAACGTACATGAACGGAAGGACTTGCCATCACGAGCAATTCCTTTCCTTCGCAAGCCGTTTGCATATCCGTGGTATAGACGATACCCTCCGGAAGACGGATCCCCGGAAGTTTTGTTTTGTGTTCATGCTCCGTCGCAAGCATACGGGATTGTTCCTCGTGCACGGACCAGACGGTGACATCATGACCGTTTTCCGCCACGACCTTTGCCAGGGCACAGCCCCAGCTTCCCGAACCGATGATACCTATCTTCATATGACTGGTTCTCCAATCGGAAATCTTTTCAGACTTCCTTCTTTTTTAATGAATCAAAAAACTTACTCTCCTCGCCGTTTTTGAGGCGCACGATATTGGACCGGTGCTGCCAGAGCGTAAGCAGTGCCAAAAGCGCCAACAGGATCGCGATCTCCGGCACATAAGCCGCCGGCACGGTGATCCATCCCATATGCGACATCGCCAAGAAAACGATCGGGAGAAGCGTATAGCAGACCATGGAGCAAAGGGCCACGTATTGCGTGGCAAACAGGATCGCAAAAAAGATCAACGCCTCGGGGATCAGCATCAAAGGATAGCTTCCCGCAACGATCCCGAAGGTGCTGGCAACGCCCTTGCCGCCCTTAAATTGCAGATAAAAAGGGAAATCATGCCCCAGGATCACGCCGGCACCCGCATAAAACTGCAGGAGGCAGACGCCCTCCGGATAGGCATGTCTGAAAAGAAGACGCACGGCAAAAAGCGCCAGGAAGGCCTTTAAGGCATCCCCGACAAGGACAATGATCCCGGCTTTGACGCCCATCACACGGGTGGTGTTGGTCGCGCCGATATTGCCGCTTCCCCGTCGTCTTAAGTCAATCTGTTGTTTTTTACTATAGAAATAACCTGTCTCAAAAAGCCCAAACACGTAGCCGATGAGAAGAGCCAGGATCCTGCTTAAGATCATGAGTTTTCCTTTCTTTCCCGGATAATGAATTTTAAGGCGGTCCCGCGGAAACCAAAGGTTTCACGGATCTGGTTTTCCAGATAACGCACATAGGAAAAATGCATCAACTCTTTATCATTCACAAAAATCACAAACGTAGGAGGCTTAACCGCCACCTGGGTCGTATAAAAGATCTTTAAGCGCTTGCCCTTATCCGAAGGCGGCTGGTGCATGGCCGTCGCCTCGGAAACGATCTCATTGAGGACGCCTGTCTGGATCCGCATGGTCTGGTTTTCCATGATCAGGTCGATCCAGTCAAAAAGCTTGGGCATGCGCTGCCCGCTTAATGCAGAGACAAAAACCAGCTCCGCATAGGGCATGAAGCTTAAGACCTCACGGATCCTCCGGGTATGCTCGTAGATGGTCTTGTCGTTCTTGTCCTCAACGGCGTCCCACTTATTGACCACGATGAGGATCCCCTTTCCTCTGTCGTGGGCGATCCCGGCGATCTTGGCATCCTGCTCCGTCACGCCCTCCGTGGCATCGATCACGAGCAGCACCACATCCGCACGTTCCACCGCGGTCACGGCGCGGATGATGGAATAGCGCTCCAATTCTTCTTTGATCTTATTTTTACGGCGCAATCCCGCCGTATCGATAAATACATATTCTTTTCCGTCATGGATAATCTCCGTATCGATGGCATCCCTGGTGGTGCCTGCGATATCGGAAACGATCACACGATTTTCCCCGAGAAGCTTGTTGACAATGGAAGACTTGCCGACATTGGGCTTGCCGATCACGGCGATCTTTGGCCGGTCGTCCTCCTCCTCTTCTTCCTCGGCTTCCGGGAAATAGGAGATCACCTCATCCAAAAGATCACCGATCCCGAGCTTTGACGCCGCGGAGATCGCAAAAGGCTCTCCGATCCCGAGATTGTAAAATTCATAGACATCCGCCTCGAATTTATCAAAATTATCGACTTTATTCACGCAGAGGATCACCGGTTTGCGGCTGCGGCGCAGCATGTCCGCCACCTTGGCATCCGCATCCACGAGCCCCTGCCTTACATCCACCAAAAAAAGGATCACATCCGCGGTATCGATGGCGATCTGCGCCTGCTCCCGCATCTGCGACAAAATGATATCCTTGCTGTCCGGCTCGATACCACCGGTGTCGATCAGCGTAAAGTCACGGTTGAGCCAATTGACATCGGCATAGATCCTGTCCCGGGTCACACCCGGCGTATCCTCGACGATCGCGATCCGGCTGCCGGCAAGGGTATTAAACAATGTAGATTTTCCGACGTTCGGTCTGCCTACAATGGCAACCACCTGTTTTCTCATACTAAGCTCCTATGCTTCCCCTCCGGGAAACTCTACTTTGAAAGAAACGCATCCCAAGATGGTCTGCAGCAATTCCCCGCCGTCTGATTTTACAATATTGACCGGTACTTGTAAAGCCGAGGCCACCTCGGCAAGCGTCATATCATCCAGGAAAATATCCTCATCACTCTTTAACATGCAATCCGGCAAAAGCACCGCTTCGCCCAAGTCTTTTCCGTCAAGCTGCGCCACGAGATCCTGCCCCGTGATCAGCCCCGAGACCGTGATCCGCTCCCCAAAAAAGTCATTGCGGATCGCCGCCACCTGCACGGTCAGCCCCGGAAAACGCTCCATGGCGCTGCCGCACAAAGACTCCATGAAATCCCGCGCCGACATGCCGCATACGACCGTGACTTTTCTGCCGCATGTCGCATCAAAAGCGATCTCTTTGCGATCCCCTTCCGACATCTCCTCTAAGGCATCCTCAAACTCCCTGCAAAGGGAGACCTTGATCCCCACGCCGTTTTCGATCTGCGGATACCCGTCATAGGTCTCTTCCGGCGGGAAAGGCTCCCCGCTCGTCAGATACCATTCATCCGACGCATGAACAAAATGACTGCCACTGGCGGCGTACGCTTTTTCCTGCCATGCGTGGATGATCTTTAAGACTTCCCGCGCATCCTCCGGCAAAAAGGGTTCCAAAGGATAGAGACCTTCCCTGTACTTGGTCAGTCCCACCGGCACCACGGAAAGACTCTGCATATAGGGATGATAGGAAAAAAGCTTGGCAATGGTAGCATCCAGTTCCTTCCCGTCGTTGATCCCCTTGCACAGGACGATCTGTCCGTTCATATGGAGTCCCGCCTCATAGAACCGGTCGATCTTTAAAAGCGCTTCCCCCGCAAAACGATTGTGCAGCATCATGCAGCGCAGCTCGGGATTGGTCGTGTGCACGGAGATATTGATCGGCTCCATATGATAGGCGATGATCCTCTCCACATCATGATCATCCATGTTGGTCAAGGTTACATAATTCCCCTGCAAGAAGGATAGTCTCGCATCATCATCCTTGAAATAGATGGTCTCCCGCATCCCCGGAGGATTTTGGTCGATGAAACAAAAAATGCATTGGTTCCTGCAGGACCGATAGCTGTCCATAAGGCCTTCCTCAAAGGAAATCCCCAGGTCTTCCTCATAATCCTTTTCAATCTCAAGCTCCCAGATCTCGCCGTTTTCCTTTTGAATCTCCGCGACCAGATAAGTGTCTTCGATCAGATAACGGTAATCAAAAACATCCGCGACCTCCCTGCCCTGTAAGGACAGCAGGATGTCGCCGGGCACGAGCTCCAGCTCCTCCGCAATACTTCCCGGAAGTACCGCCGTGATCGTATGACCGTTTGTTTTTTTTAATTTCTTATGTTTCTTGCGCTCCAACCGATCTCCTCCCGTCCGTGGGACTGTAAAAACGCATTCGCACGACTAAAAGGCCTGCTTCCAAAAAATCCCCGATAGGCCGACAACGGGCTCGGATGCGGCGCAGTCAGCACCAGATGCCCCGGGTAGGTGATAAGAGAAGCCTTCTCCTCAGCAGGCTTCCCCCAAAGCAAAAAGACCACGGGGTCTTCCCTTTGTCCGAGATACCGGATGATCGCATCCGTAAACTGCTCCCAACCTTTCCTTCTGTGGGAACCCGCCGCATGCTCCTGCACCGTCAGGACCGTATTTAAAAGCAATGTGCCTTGCTTTGCAAGATAGGTAAGATCTCCGGAATCCGGCACCTCGCAGCCAAGATCTTCCTGCATTTCTTTATAGATATTCACCAGAGACGGCGGGATCTTGACACCCTCCGGCACGGAAAACGCCAGTCCCATCGCCTGCCCCGGCTCATGATACGGATCCTGTCCCAGGATCACCACCCGTACCTCTTCGGGAGGCGTTAAGGACAGCGCCGCAAAAAGGGATTCCCGCGGCGGATACACCGTCGTGGTGCGATAAGCATCCTCCACGAAGGATTTAAGCTTTTGAAAATACGGCTTCTCATACTCCTTACAAAGCACCTGATCCCATCCGTTACCGATGATCTCCATGACATCCTCCTATCGGCGCACGCTGACACCGCGGCTGTGCAGATATTCCTTTAAATCGCCGATCTCCAGCTCCTTAAAATGGAAAAGGGAAGCCGCCAGCGCCGCATCGGCATGACCTTCGGTCAAGGCTTCATAGAAATGCTCCTTCGTCCCTGCGCCGCCGGAGGCGATCACGGGGATCCCTACATGATCCGCGATCGTCCGGGTCAGTTCCAGGTCGTATCCGTTCTTGGTCCCGTCGCAATCCATGGACGTCAAAAGGATCTCCCCGGCGCCGAGCTTTTCTGCCTGCATGGCCCATTCCACGGCGTCCATGCCCATATCCACGCGTCCGCCGTTGATATACACATGCCACCCCGGCGCGCCGTCCGTCGGCACCCGTTTGGCATCGATCGCCACCACCACGCACTGGCTCCCGAACTTGTCCGCCGCCTCACCGATCAGCTCCGGATGATGCACGGCCGCGGAATTGACCGAGATCTTGTCCGCGCCTTCCCGGAGAAGTTTGCGAAAATCCTCCACACTGCGGATCCCGCCGCCGACCGTAAACGGAATGAATACATTTTCCGCAACTCTGCGCACCATATCCGTCACGGTATCCCTGCCGTCGGAAGAAGCAGTGATATCCAAAAAAACAACCTCATCCGCGCCGAGACTGCTGTACGCCTTGGCCACCTCCACGGGATCGCCCGCGTCGATGAGATTGGCAAAATGAACACCTTTGACCACCCTTCCCGCATTCACATCCAGGCAGGGAATGATTCGCTTGGTAAACATGGTTTCCTCCTATCTATTGTACTCTTATCGCAAAGATCCTTACGATCGGGATAATCCAAGAAAATTCTTGAGGATCTTTTCTCCCACGTCCCCGCTCTTTTCCGGATGAAACTGGCATCCGAAAAGGTTGTCCTTCCACGCCGCCGCATGAATACAGGTACTGTATTGCGTCGTCGCCGCCACGATCCCGGTATCATACGCCCGCAGATAATAGGAATGCACAAAATAAACAAAGGGATCCTCTCCCAAACCCTCAAAAAGCGGGCACGCCGACGGAAACTCCAGAGAGTTCCAACCGATGTGCGGGATCTTTAAGTCCCGACCCGTATCGTCCTTGCCGTCCGGAATACGCAGGATCTCGCCCGGAAGAAGATCAAGTCCCGTTACGCCGGGGCTCTCCTCGCTTTTTTCAAACAAAAGCTGCATGCCCAGACAGATTCCCAAAAAAGGAACGCCGCTGCCCGCCACCTTGCGGATCACATCCACGAGGTCCAAAGACGCGATCTGCGCCATGGCGTCTCCAAAAGCTCCCACGCCCGGTAGGATCACATGATCCGCCCCCGCAAGAACCTGCGGATCGCGCGTGATCACGCTCTCTGAACCCAGTTTCTTTAAAGCATTCTGCACGCTTTTTAAATTGCCTGCATCATAATCGATAATCGCTACCATACATCTCTCCTACCAACCAGGGGCCGCCTTATAAATAAGACAGCCCCTTGTCTGATACTTTCATATCTTATCGTATGTACTTGTAAATTTCAATGGTATAATCCTCCCGCGATCGCATCCGGTACAGCGCGAGTGCATCTTCCCGGGATATACCGTACTCCTCGGACAGGATGGATACCGCTTCGTTAAGGAACGCATCCGCAACTTCCACCATGCCGTAATCATCAAAATACAGATCATTGGCTTCATACACCCCGATGATACAGATCAGACGATCCACCGCCTGCTCCGTCTCGCCCAGGCTCACATAGCTGTCATAAGCGTTCCGGTAAGAAGCAAACATGGCAGCCAGACGGATCCGCGCAAAGGCATCCACATCATCATCCTTAAGCTTCACCCCGGCGATCTCCTCATAGGCCTTCTCGTATTCTCCGGAAGCATATAAGGTCTCCGCATTGGACATATGCGAACCGTATCCCAGGATCTTTACGAGCACCAATACCAGCACCACAAGGGATGCGGAAAGAAGAAGCAAGACTGCCACCGGCCCCTTAGGTAAGGGTTTGCCCTTGGGTTGCGGTTCCTTGGGCGGTTTCTCCTTTTTGGGTTTCTTTTCCTTGGGAGGCTTCGCCGCCTTCTTCGCCGCCTTGGCTTCCTTCTTGGCCTGCTTTTCCGCCTTCTTCTTTTCTTTCTTTTCCTGCTTTTCCTGCTTCTTGCGCTCGGCTTCCGCAGCTTCCGCGGCTTCCTCGTCCATCTCCTCAAGGATCCGGGCGTTTTCATCCGCTGTATTCTCCGTGGCGTTGGGGTCCGTCATGACCACAACGTCATCCTCATCCTTTTTCTTTTTCTTGAAGATCCCGAGAATCTTGGCAAGGAGACCCTTCTTTTCCTCGTCTCCTTCCTCTGCGCCTTCCGCTTGCTCGGCAGCCTTGGCAGCGCTTCCCACCGCCATGGGCTCTCCTTCGACAGCGCCTCCGGTTGCGGTCGCGCCTTCCTGCGCCGCCTGCTCGATGGCCTCAAGCGCAGCTGCCGCTTCCTCCACGGACACGGCTACGATCTTTTCCTCGCCGTTTTCATCCGTCTCGGTCGCGATCATCTCGCCGTTCTCATCCGCCTTCAACATAGCGTCAATATCCGAAAGATCCGCATCGCCCATGTCGGACAGATGCATCATCACATCTTCATCGCCCTCCTGCGCACCATCTGTATCCTGCGCGCCTTCTCCGTCGGTGCCTTCCTCTGCAGGCTCCGCATCTCCCAGCGTCTCGGATACCAGATCCTCGAGAGACTTCTTCTCCGGCTCCTCTTCCAAGATCTCCCCGGCCTCTTCCGGCGACAATTCCTCGATCTCCATGGAGGCTTCCTCCGGGCTCAGTTCCCGGATCTCCTCTGCCTCTTCCGATGCGTCCTCCGCAAGTGCTTCCTCTGCAGGCACATCCTCTGCAGGCACATCCTCTGCAGGCGCTTGTTCTGCAGGTGCTTGTTCTGCGGTTACTTCCTCTGCGGGTGCTTCCACCGCAGGCACGTTCTCTGCCGCACTCTCCTGCGGCTCTCCCAACGCCGACGCCAAAACCTCTTCCGGTGTCGGGGCTGTCTCCGTGCTGCCTGACGTAAGGATCTCGGCGGCAGCATCCGCCTTCTCGCCCTCTTCGTCAAAAACCGTATCAAACATGGCATCGAGACGTTTTCTCCGGTCGGATACCCCGTCATCCATACGATCGGGGCTGATGTTTTCGATGCCTTCA
>CAJOPA010000115.1 GCA_905236235.1 uncultured Eubacterium sp.
AAAGACGTTGCATAAGCGTGTCATCGGTCAGGCGGAGGCAGTGGATGCCGTAGCCAAGGCTGTCAAGCGCGGGCGTGTGGGATTAAAGGACCCGCATCGGCCGATCGGTTCCTTCCTGTTCTTGGGACCCACGGGCGTCGGCAAGACGGAGCTGTCGAAGGCTCTTGCGGAGGCGGTCTTTGGAGATGAGCAGGCCATGATCCGGGTGGATATGTCGGAGTACATGGAAAAGCACAGCGTCTCCAAGATGATCGGTTCTCCGCCGGGGTATGTAGGTTATGAGGAGGGCGGACAGCTCTCGGAAAAGGTCCGTCGCAATCCGTATTCCGTCATCCTTTTTGATGAGATCGAAAAGGCCCATCCGGATGTGTTTAACGTCCTTTTACAGGTCCTTGACGACGGTCATATCACCGATGCGCAGGGCAGAAAAGTAGATTTTAAAAATACCATCATCATTATGACGTCCAACGCCGGAGCGCAGGCCATCATTGAGCCCAAGAAGCTTGGGTTTAACTCTGCGGAGGATCCCGACACCGACTATAAGCGGATGAAGGACAATGTGATGGAGGAGGTTCGCAGGATCTTCAAACCCGAATTTTTAAACCGTATCGACGAGACGATCGTGTTCCATCAGCTGACCAAGGCGGAGCTTAAAGACATCGTGGCTTTGCAACTTAAGGATCTGATCGGGCGCGCGGACAGGCAGATGGGGATTACGCTTAAGGTGCGGGATGCGGTAAAGAAGCATATCGTGGAAAAATCCTACGACCCCAAATACGGCGCAAGACCCATCAAGCGCATGATCCAGTCGAAGATCGAGGATGTGCTTGCGGAGTCCCTTTTGCGCGGGGATTTCAAGGAAGGCGACAGCGTGATCTGTACGCTTGTAAAGAACGAGATTTCTTTTGAAATTTCTAAGTAAATCAGTTATACTGAAAGAACAAAAAGAAATAGCTTTAGCATTTCAGGAGGATTGAACATGGCGATAGTGGAAGATCTGCTTCATTCCGAGGCGGATGAGACCATCAGTTTCGGCAATCATGAGCGTGCGGAGAAGGGCAAGCTTGAGGATTATGCATTTGCGGGTGATCTGTACAAGGTAAAGACCTATCAAGAGATCACCAAGCTTGAGAAAAACGGCTCCTTTCTTTATGAATCGGTTCCGGGGACCAGCGTGAACGGATTCAAGGAGACGGCAGAGGGTGTCACCTTTACGGTAGAGGGTGCAGACAGTGCCCAGATCACCCTGGGACTGGAGGATGATGCGTCCTATGACGTGACCATCGGCGACAGACAACTGGGGACGATGCAGACCAATATGGGCGGCAAGTTAAATATCAGTGTCGTATTTGATAAAGCGCCCGTGCGTGTGCAGATCGTAAAAAAATAAGAGATACGGTCGGGAGGCGGAATCTGCTGCGGCAGGTTCCGTTTTTTCGGTAAAAAGGAGGTTTCATGGCGAAGGCGTCAACCGTTTTTTATTGCACGGAGTGTGGCACGGAATCGGCCAAATGGCTGGGACAGTGCCCGGGTTGCCATGCCTGGAATACCATGGCGGAGGCCCCAAGTCACGCGGGGACAAAGGGCAAGAGCCCCGCAAAGACCGGTCTGGGACAGGCAGCTTCCGGAGGATCCTTCGGATTTTCGCGAAAGGGCATGGTGCCCTTAGCGGGATCGGAGACGTCAAAGCGCGGCCGGGCGCGGGGACTGTCCGAGATCGATATGGAGGATATGCCCCGGTTTTCCACGGGCTTTACGGAATTTGACCGGGTGCTCGGCGGCGGGATCGTACCGGGGAGTCTCACCCTTGTGGGCGGTGATCCCGGGATCGGCAAGTCGACCATTCTTTTGCAGATGATGCGCCACCTGGCAGAGAGTAAAGACGTGCTGTATGTCTCCGGGGAGGAATCCCTGCAGCAGATCAAGCTCCGTGCGGAGAGGATCGGCGCGTTTACGGACCGGATGAAGCTGTTGTGTGAGTCGGACATGGATGTGATCGCTGAGGAGATGCAAAAGCTTTCTCCTGCGGTCTGCGTGATCGATTCCATCCAGACCATGTTTCGGCCGGATGTGGACGCCACGCCCGGTAATATCTCGCAGATCCGGGAGGTGACGGCGCTCCTGATGCAGCTGGCCAAGACCTGTGGGATAGCGGTTTTTGTGGTGGGCCATGTAACGAAGGAAGGCGTGGTTGCAGGTCCCAGGATCCTCGAGCACATGGTGGACAGCGTCCTGTATCTCGAGGGAGAACGGCATGCTTCCTACAGGATCCTGCGTGGTGTTAAGAACCGTTTTGGCTCCACCAATGAGGTAGGTGTTTTTGAGATGGTATCGACCGGACTTAAGGAGGTGCAAAATCCTTCCGCCTATATGCTAAGCGGCCGACCGTCCCAGGCCAGCGGCTCGGTGATCGGATGTGCCATGGAGGGGACCCGGGCGATCCTTATCGAAGTACAGGCGCTTGTTTCGTCCACGAGTTTCGGCTTTCCCAGGCGGACTGCCGTGGGGATCGACACCAATCGTTTGAACATGCTCCTTGCTGTTTTGGAAAAACGTGCAAGAGTGGCTTTGTCAGAATATGATGCATATGTTAATATTGTAGGTGGACTTCGCTTAAACGAGCCCTCTACGGATCTGGCGGTGGCACTGGCCCTGGCATCGAGCCTAAAGGACCGGGTTTTTCCGGAGGATACCGTTTGCTTTGGAGAGATCGGTCTAAGCGGAGAGGTGCGCGGAGTTTCCCAAGCGGCGAAGCGTGTATCGGAGGCGGCAAAGCTCGGGTTTAAGAGGATCATCCTTTCTAAGTCTGATGCTCGTTCCGTACAGGAGAGTGAAGAAAAGGATGCCCTGCCTGAGGTAGAGCTTGTGGCAGTATCCGGGATCCGGGAAGCTTTGGATATATTGTAAGGTCAGCATCACCTGATGCAGGAGGAACACTTTGGAAGAGGAATGGGAAGAGCAACGGGACGTGGCTGAAACGGCAGAGAGTACAGAGACTGCAGAGCCTGCGCCCAAGACCAAAAAAGTCGGCCGGGAGATCGGCTCCTGGATCGTCATTCTCATCGTGGCAGCGCTTCTTGCCTGGTTGATCACGGAGTTTGTGATCTTTTCCGCAACGGTGCCTTCGGGTTCCATGGAAGATACCATTGCCAGTGGCAGCAGGATCATCGGATTTCGTCTGTCCTATGTCTTTGATGAGCCGGAGCGCGGGGATATCATTATTTTTCGCTATCCCGTACATGAAGAGGAATACTATATCAAGCGTATCATCGGCCTGCCCGGGGAGACGGTGACGATCGCCGACGGCAAGATCTATATCAACGGCAGCGATACACCGCTTGAAGAGGATTATCTCAAAGAGGACTGGGTGATCCGCAATGACGGACTGACCTATGTGGTCCCGGAGGGATGCTATTTTGTGCTGGGAGACAACCGCAATGTGTCCCAGGATTCCCGTTACTGGGCGGAGATCGCTCTTCGGATGGGGATCGCATCGGATGCGGAGGAAGCTTATCTCTTTAGTTTTGTGCGGGAGGATCTGATCCTTGCCAAGGCGATCTTTGAGTATCATCCGCACCTTAGAAGCTTTGTGTAATCCTGTTTTATTCGGAATTGTATAATTGTTATTCAAGATTGATATAACGATGCTCGTTGACAATTCGTGAAATTTTTATAAAATAGAACTGTACACTTTTAGAATGATCTGTCTTTTTTAAGACAGTTCAAAATAAGAGGTAATCCTGAAAGGAGAAGAAAGAAAATGGCAAAAGATTACAGCAAGCAGATGGTACCTTATGTTGAACTGCCGAAGTTCGAAGAGTACAAAGAGTGGTTCAAGGACTACTTTGATCTTGAGCGTGGAACGGAAGGCGTAGACAAGGGTATCCTTAAGGTCTGCCTGAAAACCGGCGATCACAAGCCGTACTGGAGCGGCGGTTTCCACCGTGCATGCTCTCAGCTTTCCAGAATCATCTCTCTCGATCATGAGAATGAGGTTATCATCTGGACGACCAAGTATGACAACTGGATCCAGGATCAGGATCCCAACGGCTGGGATCGTTACGCAGACGAGCGTTTCGATCATCAGTACTATGATGATATGAACCTCATCAAGAATATGGTTTTTGACCTGGATGTACCGACCATCGGTGCGATCCCGGGACCGGGCTTCCACTGGGATGCTCCGCTTCTCTGCGATATCACCATCGTAGCAGATGATGTTTACTTTGATGATCCGCACCTTTCCTCCGGTATGGTATCCGGTGATGGTATGGGACTTCTGTTACAGCAGGGTATCGGCTTAAAGCGTGCGAACTACCTCATCCTTTGCGCAGGCCAGATCAATGCGCAGACCGCTCTTGAGTGGGGTATGGTTTCCGAAGTTGCTCCCAAGGGCAAGGTTATGGAGCGTGCTATGGAATGCGCACGTATCATCAAGTCCGCACCGTATCATGCACGTATGGTTGCTTCCTCTCTTTGCAAGCGTCCGCTTCAGAGAGCACTTATGGATGACCTGCGCGTGAATACGCTGTCTGAGGCATACAGCACCCAGATTTCTCTGAACTATGGTAACTACGGCGGAACCGACAACGATCAGGTAGATGAGAGATTCTCCGGTCTGTGGTGGAGATGGCGTTGTTCCAAGGATTCCGATGAGGAACTCTTGAACCCGCGTACCTATGCAGGCAAGATTCATGACCGTGTAACCGCAGTTGAGTGGTTCAAGGAGAAGCATCCGGAAGAGTATGCTGAGCTTGCTAAGGATCTTGACGGTGAGCATGATTATAAGTAAGATCATCGACCGCAAGGTTATGGTTTAGCACTTTCATTGCAAACAGAAAGGCTGTCGCCCGATGGGTGGCAGCCTTTTTTTGCTCCGACCGGGGAAATGAATCCGTCGCGCAAGACCTGCGAGCGGATCTTGCGGAAAGAAAAAATTGAGAGAAGAAACCCTTGACGGAAAGCCCCTGCCCTCGTATAATAGACAGGCAGTGCAAAATAGAGGAAGGCGCTGCCACAGGAATATGTAGGGGAATCATACAATGGCAGTATTGCGGTCTCCAAAACCGTTCATGGGGGTTCGAATCCCTCTTCCCCTGTTAAAACCACGGCTGTTAGGCTGTGGTTTTTTTAAACGAAGAAGAAAAGGGAGGTGCGAAGGAATGCGCTTAAAACCTTTCGGTATAACTTCAAAAGGAGAAAAGGCGACGCTTTATACGCTGACTGCGCCCTCGGGCTTTGCTGTGGATATCACGGATTACGGTGCCACGGTGGTGGCGATCCGTCTGCCGTCGCAGAAAGCAGATGGCGACGTCGATGGGGACAATGTGATCCTCGGCTATGATGATGTGACGGGCTATGAAGCGGGCGACTGCTTTTTCGGCGCCACGATCGGTCGTAATGCCAATCGTATCCTAGGCGCAGAGGTTGCGATCGCAGGGAAAGTTTATGCACTCGAGAAAAACGAGTATGGCAAAAACAATCTGCACAGTTCCGATGCAAACGGTTTTCACAAGCGTTTGTGGAAGGTGGAGCTTGCGGAGGAAGACGAGCTGGTACTCTCCATAGACAGCCCCGACGGGGACCAGGGCTTTCCGGGCAATCTCCATGTGACGGCCACGTTTTTGGTCCATGAGTCGGACGCGCTCGAGATCACCTATCGTGCCCGGGCGGATGCGGACACCATTGCCAATATCACCAGCCATCTGTATTTCAATCTCCACGGAGAAAAAAGCGGCATGGAGGATATGCAGGGAGATGTTTTTCAAATCTTTGCGGACGTCTATATGCCCACGGATCATGAAGGGATCGTGACAGGCGTACCAAAGGGCGTTTCCGGTACGGGACTGGATTTTTGCGAGGGCAGAAAGTTTGCCGAGGCGGATCCGGTGGATTATCACTTCTTTTTGCGAAGGGAAGGGCTTGATGACAGGACCCTTGCACCCGCGGCGGTGCTTACCTGTACGGAGAAGGGACGGAAGCTTACGGTCTATACAACCATGCCGGGGATGCAGGTCTATATGCCCGATTATTTTCCCGCAAGGCACGGAGCACGCGACGTAGATTATGTTAACCACTGTGCCGTGGCCATGGAGCCGCAGTTTGTGCCGGATGCGGAGCGGATCGCGCTGGAGGATTCCTCGCTGCTTGAGGCAGGTGCGGAATTTTATTCCTCCACATTGTATCGTTTTGGTGGTGTGTAGCAGGCAGTTCATGCTATAATAAAAGTTGATGTGATAACAGATCTGAGAGTACAGACATACAAAGGAGAAAAGCGAATGAAGCAGGTTCGACGGGTTTATGTGGAAAAGAAAGCACCCTATGCGGTGGCAGCATCCAAAATTTTGGCGGATGTCCGGGGATTCCTGGGGATCCAAGGTGTGCGTGCGGTGCGCGTTCTGGTACGCTATGATGTGGAAAATATTTCGGAGGATATCTATGTGCGGGCGTTACGGACTGTTTTCTCCGAGCCACCGGTGGATGTGATCTTTGAAGAGACGTTTGATGCCGCTGACGGCAGGGTGTTTGCCGTGGAGGCGCTGCCCGGACAGTTTGATCAGCGGGCGGATTCGGCCGAGCAATGCTTAAAGCTTTTGGGTGCTGCGGAGGACGTGATCGTTAAATGCGCCACCGTTTACGTGGTGGAGGGCGATGTGAGTGATGCCGATATGAAGCGGATCACCGAGCTTTGCGTCAATCCTGTGGATTCGAGACTTGCTATGCAGGATAAGCCCGAGACTTTGGAGAGCTTTTATGAGGAGCCAGAGAATGTGCAGGTTCTTACGGGCTTTGCCGGCATGGAGACGGATGCCCTGGTGGAATTGTTCGATTCCCTGCATCTTGCCATGACATTTCGCGATTTTAAATTTATCCAGGATTATTATGCCAAAGAGGAGCATCGGGATCCGACCATCACGGAGATCCGGGTGTTTGATACCTATTGGTCGGATCATTGCCGTCATACTACCTTTTCTACCGAGCTTAAGAACGTTTCCTTCGGAAAGGGCAGGTATGCGGAGCTTTTGCAGGATACCTATAAAGATTATGTAAACCTTCACAAGGAGATCTTTGCGGATCGTACGGACAAATATCCGTCGTTGATGGATCTGGGTACTATTGCCGCAAGAGAATTAAAGAGACAGGGGATCCTGACGGATGTGGAGCCCTCGGATGAGATCAACGCCTGCTCCATCGTAGTGCCTGTGACGATCGATGGGAAGGAGGAGGAGTGGCTTGTTTCCTTTAAAAACGAGACCCACAACCATCCGACGGAGATTGAGCCTTTTGGTGGGGCAGCCACGTGTCTCGGCGGATGCATCCGCGATCCGCTTTCCGGCAGATCCTATGTCTGCCAGGCGATGCGTATCACCGGCGCGGCAGATCCCACGTCTTCCGTGGAGGAGACGTTGGCGGGCAAGCTTCCGCAGAAAAAGATCGTGCAGGATGCGGCGGCAGGATATTCTTCCTACGGCAATCAGATCGGTCTGGCGACGGGCTATGTCAAAGAGATCTACCATCCCAACTATGTAGCGAAGCGCATGGAGATCGGTGCGGTCATCGGTGCGGCACGCAGGAGTGATGTGGTACGTGAGAAAGCTATGCCGGGCGATAAGATCATTCTCTTGGGCGGTCGTACGGGCAGAGACGGCATCGGCGGTGCGACCGGATCTTCCAAGGCGCACAGTGACAGCTCCCTGGAGAGCTGCGGCGCGGAGGTACAAAAGGGCAATGCGCCCACGGAGCGCAAGATCCAGAGAATGTTCCGTCGACCCGAGGTGACGAAGCTCATCAAGGTGTGCAACGACTTTGGCGCGGGCGGCGTATCCGTTGCCATTGGCGAGCTGGCGGACGGATTGCATGTGGATCTTGACCGTGTGCCGAAAAAGTACGCCGGTCTTGACGGTACGGAGCTTGCCATCTCCGAATCCCAGGAGCGTATGGCTGTGGTGGTGGACGCCAAGGACGTGGATGCCTTTTTGGGCTATGCTTCCGAGGAAAATCTCGAGGCCGTCGTGGTTGCGGACGTGACCAAAGAGCCGAGACTCGTGCTTTCCTGGAGAGGCAAGGAGATCGTCAATATCTCCCGCGCATTCCTTGATACCAACGGCGCACACCAGGAGACGGATGTCTTTGTGGAGATGCCAAAGGAAGAGGAGAATTATTTCCGTACAAAGACGGTGAAGGAATCGGAGGTCAAAGACGCTTGGCTTTCCGTTTTAAAAGATTTAAACGAATGCTCGCAAAAGGGTCTGGTGGAGCGGTTTGACGCCTCCATCGGCGCCGGAACGGTGACCATGCCCTATGGCGGCAAATACCAGCTGACGGAGACGCAGGCCATGGTGGCAAAGCTTCCGGTCCTTACGGGAGCGTGTGATACCGTGACCATGATGAGCTACGGATTTGATCCGTATCTGTCTTCCTATAGCCCCTACCATGGAGCGGTGTATGCGGTTCTTGATTCCGTGGCCAAGATCGTGGCTTCGGGCGGAGACTATCGCAAGATCCATATGAGTTTCCAGGAATACTTCCGCAGGATGAACGAGGAACCGTCCCGTTGGAGTCAGCCCTTTGCGGCGCTTTTGGGCGCATTTAAGGCGCAGATGGAGCTCGGCCTCGCGGCGATCGGCGGAAAGGATTCCATGTCGGGTACCTTTAATGCCATCGATGTGCCGCCGACGCTCGTATCCTTTGCCGTTGACGTGGCAGAGCTTTCGGATGTGATCACACCGGAGCTTAAAGCCGCGGGCAATGCCCTCGTTGTCTTTACGGCGCCGAAGGATGCCGACGATATGCCGGATTTTGCGGCTTATAAGGAGATGTATGATGACATCCACGACCTGATAAGAGACGGTGTCATCGTGTCCGCCTATGCCCTCGGTGCGATGGGATTGGCACCGGCCATGACCAAGATGGCTCTTGGCAACGGCTGCGGTGTGGAGGTTTCCGCGGATCTGACGCCGGAGATGCTTTTTGCGACCGGCTACGGTGATCTGCTTGTCGAGGTGACGGCGGATAATGTGGAAGCCGTGCTTGACGGCAATGCCGGCACACGCGTGGTCGGTACCGTGACCGACGACGGCAGGATCGTATATAAGGATACTATGATCACGGCTGCAGAGATCCTTGATGCCTGGACGAAGCCGCTTGACGGGATCTTCCCCTACTATGCGGATAAGACCAAGGAAGTCCTGCCCACGCGTCTTTATGACGGCAAGGCGGGCGGAAAGGTCTATGTATGCAAGCACAAAGTAGCCAGACCTAAGGTATTCATCCCGGTCTTCCCCGGAACAAACTGCGAATACGATTCCGCCAAGGCTTTTGCGGCAGCGGGAGCGGAGCCGGTGGTCAAGGTCTTTAAGAACCTGACGGCGGAGGATATTCGAGCATCGGTGGATGTCTTTAAAAAGTGCATCGATGAGGCGCAGATCGTGATGTTCCCGGGAGGATTCTCCGCAGGCGACGAGCCGGAGGGCAGTGCGAAGTTTTTTGCAGCAGCGTTCCGCAACGAAGTTCTGACGGATGCCATGATGCGTCTTTTAAATGAAAGAGACGGTCTGGCGCTTGGCATTTGCAACGGCTTCCAGGCACTGATCAAGCTGGGCCTGGTACCGGGCGGTGAGATCACCGACCAGAGACCGGATGCACCGACACTGACGTACAATACGATCGGACGTCATATCTCCAAGATGGCGTATACCAAGGTAGTTTCCAACAAGTCGCCGTGGCTTGCCGAGGCGGAACTGGGCGGGATTTATGTAAACCCGATCTCGCACGGCGAAGGAAGATTTGTGGCACCTGAGGATAAGATCGAGGTACTTTTTGCCAACGGTCAGGTGGCGACGCAGTATGTGAACTTTGAGACCGGAGATATCACCATGGACGAGGAGTTTAACCCCAACGGTTCCTTTGCGGCGATCGAGGGTGTCACCAGTCCGGACGGAAGAGTCTTTGGCAAGATGGCGCATTCCGAGCGTAAAGGCGAGGGCGTGGCAATCAATATCACGGGCCGACAGGAGCTGGGAATCTTTGCTTCCGGCGTAAAATATTTCCGATAAAAAAGATTCTGTGCGAAATTTGTTGAAAAGCGTGAGACGAAACGCTATAATTGTGTTGTATGGGCTTTTGTACAAAATGCCCCGAAAGAAATCCTACCGTTAGGGCAATATTATTTAGGAAACAGGAGGTCTAAACTTATGGCAATCGGTACTTATGAACAGTACAAAGAGAGAATGTTGAAGATGAAGCCGAACGTATATCTGCACGGCAAATGTGTAGATCGTTCCAACGGCAAGCAGGGCGCAGAGCGTGACCTTGCAGATTGGGTAAAGGGTGGCGCATATGTTATGCAGCAGTGCTACGATACCGCAAACGATCCGGAGTATGCGGATGTCTGTGTGATCGATGACGGCAACGGCAAGAAGCACAATCGTTGCACCCATATCAACCAGTCCAAGGAAGATCTGTTGACCAAGCAGCTCATGACGCGTCTGATCTGCCACCGCGTGGGTGGATGTATGCAGCGTTGCATGGGTACGGATGCGATTAACGCACTGTATTCTGTTACTTATGACTGCGACCAGGCTTGCGGTACCGAGTATCATGCAAGACTTAAGAAATATATCGAGTACCTTCAGGAGTACGATCTTGTTGCAAACTGCGCACAGACCGACGTGAAGGGTTCTCGTAACAAGAAATACAAGAGAGCACATATGCAGCCGGATCCGGATCAGTTTGTCCATGTAGTAGAGACCAACGTTGACGGCGTAGGCATCGATGGCAAGCCCTGCAAGGGTATCATCGTTCGCGGTGCAAAGATCTGTAACTCCAATGCACCTTACGTAGATGAGATCATCGTTAACCCGACGAAGTTCATGGATGCTGAGGATTCCGATTATGCTGTAGCATTCGCTCTTCCGGCTGACTGGGACGGCATCAAGCTGATGGCTCTTCCGGGACTGCATCACAAGAGAACCAACCTTGACGCTCCCTTCGCAAAGATCGGTGACGTTGAGTCCTTAACCATCTTTGATGATGTATTCGTTCCTTATGAAAGAGTATTTATGTGCGGTCGTGACAACGAGGGTGTATGTCGTTTCGCTGGCTACCTTGCTCTGATGTTCGCACATTATCATCGTCATTCTTACACCGGCTGCAAGACCGCTGTATCCGAGGTTATCGCTTCTCAGGCAGCTCTTGTTGCAGAGGTTAATGACATCGCGAAAGAGTCTCACGTACGTTCCAAACTCTGCGATATCATCCAGACGGCTGAGCTTGTATTTGCAGCAGGTCAGCTGGCAGGTCATCGTGCACAGGAGTTCCCGAGCGGACAGTGGGTACCGGATGAGATCCTTACCAATGCAGGTCGTCGTCTTGCAGGTCACAACATCTATCATGAGTATGAGACCATGGCAGACCTTACCGGCGGTATCTGCGCATCCCTTCCGACGGAGGAGTCCTTCTTCGCACCGGAGACCGCAGAGCTGTGTAACAAGTACATCCAGAGAAATCCGGCTTGGAGCACCGAGAATACGCATCGCGTAATGCGTATGATGGAGAACAAGCTTTGCGATGCCTTCGAGGCTGCACAGGCAGTTGCCGGCGTCCACGGTGGTGGATCCCCGCTGATGGAGGAGATCACGCTGATGAGCCGTTACGATCTCGAAGAGCTCAAGAAGATCGCAAAATATCTGGCAGGTATCCCGGGATACGAGAAGTGCCCGCGTTACGAGCGTGCTTACGCTTCACCGCGTCAGATGCTTGAGAGATTCGATGCTGCACAGGCAAAGAAATAAAAAACATCCCTTAGAGGATTGGAAAGAGGCTGTCGATCGCAGACGGCCTCTTTTATTTTGGCATGCCTCCTTATGTGATCTTACAGCTTTTTTACAGTTTGGGTAGGATTTCGTACAGTTTATGAAAAAATACGTCCGCTCTTTTTTTCTATGGTAGGATATCCTTAGAAATAAAACATGAATGTTAGGAGGGAACGTAATGTTAGCTATTAACCCCAGTGACGTGATCGCGGTCTTAAAGGCTTGTAAACTTGAGATCATTGTTGCGATCGTCGCACTTTTGTTGGCTGTGATCGTGACCATCGCGGTACATAAGCTTGCAAAGCCGGGAAGGAAACTGATCCGGTCGGAAGCTTGGATCGCATTCCTTTTGGTAGCGGTCATTATCGTCAATGTCGTGATCATCGGACCCATGAATACCATGGCGTCTTTGGCGCTTGATTCCGGGCAGATCTCGGAGGAAAGCATTGAAGAGTCGGAGGAGATTTGTCTTTCCATCGCAGAGGAAGGCATGGTCCTGCTAAAGAATGAAAACGGATCGCTTCCGCTGGAAAAGGGGACGAAGCTGAATGTATTCGGCTGGTCTTCGACCAATCCCGTTTACGGTGGTACCGGATCGGGTTCCGTATCGGATGCTTATGAAAAGATCGATATCGTCACAAGCCTTCAAGATGCCGGTTTTGAGGTGAATGAAGAGCTGGTGAATTTCTACACATCCTATGCCGATACCCGTCCGTCCGTCGGTATGATGGGACAGGACTGGACCGTGACGGAGCCGTCGATCCTTGATTATGAAGCGGCGGGTATCTTTGAGAGTGCCAAGGAGTATTCGGATGTTGCCGTGGTGGTCATTGCACGTTCCGGCGGAGAGGGTGCGGATCTTCCGACAAGTTATGACGGAGAATCCACCTATACGGAGGGCGGCGGTCCCTTTGGCGGTTCCGGCGTACGGTATTCTTCCAATGAAGACGATCTGGATGCGTCCAAGACCTATTTGGAACTGACCAACCGTGAGAAAGCATTGCTTGATCGCGTGACCGATGACTATGATCAGGTCATTGTCGTGATCAATTCCGCCAACACCATGGAACTTGGGTTCCTGGATGAATATGATTCCATCGTGGGTGCTATCTGGACGGCAGGCGCCGGTCAGACCGGTTTTGAGGCCTTAGGTGAGATCCTTGTGGGCGATGTGAATCCTTCCGGTAAAACAGTGGATACCTTTGTAAAGGATCTGACGGCAACACCGTATTTTAACAATATCGGTGCATTCCAGTATACAAATGCAGAGGATTTTACGGTGGAAGCCACGATGTTCAGTGCGGAAACGCAGCCGAATTTTGTAAACTATGTGGAAGGCATTTATGTCGGCTACAAGTTTTATGAGACGGCCTATGCGGAGGTTCGTGCCGGTCGTATGACGTATGACTATGATGGCATGGTGATGTATCCTTTTGGCTACGGCCTGTCCTATACCACATTTACGCAGGAGATGAGTGATCTGACGGAGGAGGACGGGAAGATCTCCTTTACGGTCACCGTTACCAATACGGGCGATGTTGCAGGTAAGGACGTTGTGGAAGTGTACTATTGGCCGCCCTATACCAACGGCGGTATCGAGAAGGCTTCCGTCAATCTGATCGCATTTGAAAAAACCAAGGAATTAAAGCCCGGGGAGAGTCAAAAGATCGAAATCTCCATCGAGGCAGAGGATATGGCATCCTATGATACCTACGGACATGGTTGCTATGTATTGGAAGCCGGAGATTACAGTATCGCCATTCAGTCGGATGCGCATACGGTATTGGACAGCAGAACCTATATCGTAGATCAGGATATCGTATATGATGCCTCCAATCCGCGTTCCGATGATGAGACGGCGGCGGTCAATACGCTTTCGGATGTGGAAGGGGAGATCGAGTACCTTTCCCGTGCGGACGGATTTGCAAATTATGACGAAGTGACGGCAGCGCCCGAAAACTATGAGATGACCGAGGGGCAGCTGGCAAGTTTTGTGAACAGTGATAACTACATCGACGGCATCGTGCAGGATGAAAGTGCGGAAATGCCGGTTACGGAGGCGGATAACGGTCTGACCTTGGCGGATATGTCCGGACTGGATTATGATGATGAAAAATGGGAGCTTCTCTTGGATGAACTTTCTGTATCCGATATGGACAGTCTCATCGCCAACGGAGGCTATTCCACGGCGTCGATCGCTTCCATTGAGGATCCGGGCACGACGGACTGTGACGGACCGGCGGCGATCAACAACAACTTTACGGGTGCTTCCTCCATCGGTTTCCCGGCAGCGACCATGATCGCAGCCACCTGGAATGTGGATCTTGCACTTGCATTCGGAGAAGGTATCGGACGAATGGCGGACGAAATGGATGTTTCCGGTTGGTATGCACCGGCTATGAATATTCACAGAAGTGCTTTTGCCGGACGTAACTTTGAATACTATTCCGAGGATGGTCTGATCTCCGGCAAGATGGCGGCAGCAGCCATCACCGGTGCTGCGGAGTACGGTGTGTATGCGTATATGAAGCATTATGCGCTAAACGATCAGGAGACGAACCGTACCTCCATGCTTTGTACGTGGACCACGGAGCAGGCGGCCCGCGAGATCTACTTAAAGCCTTTTGAGATCTGCGTCAAGGAAGGGAATGTGGGCGCTGTGATGAGTTCCTTTAACTATGTCGGAACTACGTGGGCAGGCGCACATTACGGACTGCAGACCACGATCCTTCGGGATGAATGGGGATTTGAAGGTTTTGTACTGACGGATTACTTTGGCGGATATGGGTACATGAACGCTACCCAGGCCATTTATAACGGTACCGATATGATGCTGGCACCCATGGATATGGGGACCAATCATGCGGATCTTACCACCGCTTCCGATCTTCAAGCAGCGCGTACGGCCAGCCATCATATCCTGTATACCATTGCCAACAGCCGGGCGGTTGCCGGCGGATTTGGCGGACTGGAAGAGTGGCAGAAGCTTTTGGTCAAGGTCGATGTGGTGGCAGGACTGTTGCTTGTCGTATTGGAGATCCTTGCGATCACAAAGTATCGCAACAGAAAAAAAGCAGAAGTTACGGTGCAAGAGGGATGAGGATCGTTAATTTAAACCAATGATTCTCATGGGAATAGGCAACGGCGCCGTCGTATTTCTCCACGGTATAGCGAATGCTTGCGATCCCGTAACCATGATAGGAGGTATCCTCCTTGGTTGTGATAAGCTTCCCGTCTTTGATGGGAAGCTCCCCTTCAAAAAAATTTTCTATGATGATCTGCAGAAAATCATGCTGCCTGGAGACCGTGATATGGATGAGACGTTTTTCCTTATCCTTGATCTTTAAGACGGATTCGATGGCATTGTCCATGGCATTTCCAAAAATACTGGCGATGTCCATGGCACTCATAAACTGCAGAAGGGAGCCGTTGGCGACGGTCGTCAGGGTGATCCCGTGTTTGGCACAATACAGACTTTTACTGGTCAGTAAGGTGTCAAGGACGGGGTTGCCCGTTTTATTTTGCAGATCGTAGTTGTGGATGTCCTCCTCCATCTGATCGAGGAAAGCATTGCGCCTGGCTTCGTCGGATTCGTTGCGAAGCACCTCGATCTGGTGCTTCAGATCATGGTATTTGATATTGATCAGATCGATACTCTCGCGGGAGTATTTGTATTGTTGATACTGCATCTGCAGCATATTTTGCACGACGTTCAATTCGTTACGAACCTTGATCTCGCAGCACTGGATGAAATGGGCATAGAGAATGGCGAGGCCTCCCAGATCCACGAGGGTGCGCAGGTTTTTGGCATAGAGATTGTAGTCACTGCTAAAAGGTGCCTTGGAGGTCAGGAAACTCAAGTTGCTGATGGCGAAAACAGAGACGGTGATCAGCGCTACGGAATAATAGTCCTTGGAAGTCAGATCAAGCTCATGATCCCGGGGCATATGGCGGCAAATCAATTTGTAAAGGATGAAGTTGGTGCCGAGGTACAACGGGAAAAACAGCAGATATTCGAGCGCCGGCACTGTCGGCAGGTAGGTCATTAGGTACGTATAGATCAGCCAGTAAAAGGAGGCGGTAAACTCCGCCA
>CAJOPA010000116.1 GCA_905236235.1 uncultured Eubacterium sp.
ATCGCCAAGGTTTATGTGCATTGCTTTTTGGACGGAAGAGACACGTCACCGACTTCGGGACTCGGCTATGTGGATGAACTTGCCGACAAGATGCGCGAGATCGGTGTGGGCGAGATCGCCACGGTGATGGGCAGATACTATGCCATGGACAGAGATAACCGTTGGGATCGTGTGGAGCGCGCCTATCGTGCGCTTACGGCCGGAGAAGGACATCCGGAGGCAAATGCTCATGATGCCATCGCAGCGTCCTATGCGGCGGAGGTGACGGATGAGTTTATGGAGCCGACTGTGATCATTCGGGACGGACAGCCTGTGGCGAGGGTGCATGCGGAGGATACCGTTGTATTTTTTAATTTCCGACCGGATCGGGCAAGGCAGCTGACCCGTGCGTTTTGCGATCCGGAGTTTCAGGGATTTACACGGGATGCTTTTTTAAAGCCGCATTACATTTGCTTTACGGAATATGATGTAACGATCCCCAATAAAGAGATTGCTTTCAAAAAAGTGGAGCTGACCAATACGTTTGGCGCTTATATTTCCTCACTGGGGTTAAAGCAGGCCAGGATCGCGGAGACGGAGAAATACGCTCATGTAACCTTTTTCTTTAACGGCGGCGTGGAAGAACCCAATCCGGGAGAGGATCGCGTGCTGGTCAATTCTCCGAAGGTAGCGACCTATGATCTGCAACCGGAGATGAGTGCCTATGAGGTATGCGACAGACTCTGCGAAGCGATCACCGGCGGAAAATATGATGTGATCATTATCAACTTTGCAAACCCGGATATGGTAGGACATACGGGAGTTTTGTCCGCGGCGATTGCCGCGGTGGAAGCGGTGGATGCCTGCGTGGGAAGAGCCGTGGATGCGCTGCTTTCGGTGGACGGACAGATGATCCTTTGCGCGGATCACGGCAATTGCGAGCAGCTTGTGGACGACGAGACGGGAGAACCCCTGACGGCGCATACCACCAATCCCGTGCCGTTTATCCTGATCAATTACAAGGAAGGTTACGGCTTAAAGGAAGGCGGTCGTCTGGCGGATCTGGTGCCGACCTTGCTTGCCATGATGGATCTGCCTAAGCCTCCGGAGATGACAGGCGAAAGTCTTTTGGTAAAAATCGATGGATGATGAAAGAAATTGGCTTGCCCGGACCGAGATCATCTACGGTCCCGAGGCGCTTGATAAGATCCGGCAAAGCCGTGTGATCGTCTTTGGCATCGGCGGTGTGGGCGGACATGCCGTTGAGGCGCTGGTCCGCAGCGGGATCGGTGCCATCGATCTTGTGGATCACGACACCGTTGAGATCACCAATCTCAATCGCCAGCTGATCGCCACGCATGCCACCCTGGGGATGGCCAAAACCGAGGCGATGAAGAAAAGGATCACGGAGATCACGCCGGAGTGCCGCGTGACGGTGCATGAGCTTTTTTATCTGCCGGAGACGGCGGACGTTATCGATCTGTCGGTGTATGATTATATCGTGGATGCCATCGACAATGTGACCGCCAAGATCGCGCTGATCACGAGGGCAGATGCGCTCGGGATCCCGGTGATCTCCTGCATGGGGACCGGCAACAAAATCCATCCGGAAATGCTGTGCGTGGACGATATTTATCACACCTCCGTTTGCCCCTTGGCGCGGGTGATGCGGCGGGAATTAAAAAAATGTGGCATAAAGCGTCTGAAAGTGGTATATTCAAAGGAGGACACGTTGCATGTAGCCGTTCCGGGTTCGACGGCATTTGTTCCGGCTGCGGCCGGACTGTTGATGGCGTCTGAGGTCATTGGGGATCTGACGGGGCGGGATGCGTGATCCGGTGAGATGCCTGTGTGTGATGAGAAAGAGGAGGCGGGGTTATGTTTGGTCCGATTTCTGATTATGCAAAGGGATTTTTTGCGTCTGCGGGACTCATAGGTGCTTCCGCCGGTTCTGCGGGTATGCCCGCAAACGGATCGGGATCGTCCGGCACGGCAAACGCGGCGGTAGCCGGCACGTCCGGTGCGGCAGGATCCGGCACGTCCGGTGCAGCAGGATCCGGTACGCCAAGCGCGGCGGCCATAGGGTCGGTACGTACGGAGCAGGAAGCCAAGGACGCGGGTCTCAGCGATGCGCAGATCACCCAGTTAAAGCGAAGCGGCCGGGTGGAGTGTGCGACTTGCAGCAGTCGCAAGTATCAGGACGGTTCGGACGAGAATGTGTCTTTTAAGACGGCACAGCATGTATCCCCCGAAGCGGCCGGTTCCGCGGTGCGGGCACATGAGCAGGAGCACGTTTCCAATGCGTATACCAAAGCGGCCAAGGACAACGGCAAGGTTGTCAATGCCAGCGTGACCATCCATACAGCCATCTGCCCGGAATGCGGCAGGACCTATGTATCGGGCGGGGTGACGCATACGCAGATCAAATACAACAGCGATACCTATTCCAAGCAGGCCAAGGCCAGGGATCGGGGACTGTTGTCGGGGATGAATTTTGACGCATCCGCCTAAAGGAGCATGCGAAGATGAGACATGCAAAGGGACAGGGGGAATAAGAGATTAGTAAGGATACACCGGAGGGAATCGTCTTTCCGGTGTTTGTAATGATAGAAAAGATAAAGAAAACACAGGAGGTAATCCATGGAAGTCGCAGCAAGAAAGCCGGTCAAAGAAGGAAAGGTACGTGAGATCTACGAGGAGAAGGA
>CAJOPA010000117.1 GCA_905236235.1 uncultured Eubacterium sp.
CAAGCTGAGAACCGCCTTCGCCTTCCCAGGTCTGCTGGGAGGAATCTGCGGATGCATCGCCGGAGGCTGCGCCGCCACCGCCGCCGGGGCCACCGCCCATGGACTGACCGAGCGTTAAGTAGTAGCCGCCCATGAAGTCCGTGAACATATGCAGATGCCAGAGTTTCCAGGTGTCACCCTCTTTGACAAAATCGGCACCGTAAGCTTCCCAAATGGTATTGCCGGTCTGGCCGGTTTCGCAGATCATACCCGGGGAGTACCAGAAAGCCTTGGCTGTCTGACCGTCCTCAGCCACTTCGATGATGGCTGTGGTGGTTACGTGGAGCAGCAATTGTCCAACGCCGCCGTACACCTCGAGGATCTCTTCATCCGTCCAGCCGGTGATATCGATGCCGTTGGTCTCGCAATAATTCTTGGCCGTCTGCAGCCAGGAAGAGGTGTGTCCCTCAACATAGGCATCCCAGATCGAGCCATAGCCTACATACATACCCTGATTCTGACCAAAGGAAGCCGTAGCCTGGTTTTCCGGTTCCTGCACCCAGATGTTTTCCATTTCGGCCTGGTGTTCGCCATAGCAATGGTACATAACATGCCAGCTCATGACATTTTGAATGGCCTGTGCGTCCAAAGCTCTCTGCGCAAGAAGCGCCACGGATTCCAGATCGCCGGAATTTGCAGCGGAAGTCCCGCCGGATTCGGAAGCAGAAGAAGTTCCACAGGCGGTCAGCCCCAAAGAGGCGACCAAAAGAACGGCGCAAAGCGCCCGAAGAAGATAGATTTTTGTCTTTTTCATTTTTTCCCCCTAAAATATGTAAATGATGTCACTACCTCCGTAGTGCATCATAAAATATTGGGAGGGAAAAATCGAGAGGCTCGTAATACAAATCGGAAATTGAAATTGTGATACAGACACAAAGGGGGGATGAACCCCCCTTTGTAATCCGTTCTAACGCATCTTCATAAACAGTTCGCGCTTTAAGTTGTAGAGCTTGTCGGAAAGATCCACAAAGACCTTATTGGGATTGGAGAATCGCATGGTTTCGTTCCAGAGCGTGGATTTTTCCTGCGTACAGTAGTCCCGGATCTCCATGACCTTCGGCGATTCATAGACGCATTTTCCATCCTTAAAGATCGGGACAAGGAGCTCGCGCAGGGAATAGCTGCCGGGCGCCATGGTCGTCTTTTTCCAGGGCTCATTGGGATCAAAGAGGAGCAATTCGTCCTTTTCGTCAAAGGTCTCGTCCTCCAGGCAGATCAGATCCGCTTTGACCTTGTGCTCCGGCTCGGTATAGACGCGGTAGATCTTCTTGTTGCCGGGGTTGGTGATCTTTTCCGTATTTTCGGAGAGCTTGATCTTGGGGGTGTAGGTTCCGTCATCGTTCGCGATGGCGGCCAGCTTGTATACGCCGCCGAGCGACGGGCAATCCTTGGAGGTGATCAGGTTGGTGCCGACACCCCAGGAGGTGATCTTTGCGCCCTGCAGTTTTAAGCTCTCGATCAGATACTCGTCTAAGTCGTTGGAAGCGGAAATGATGGCATCCGGGAAACCTGCTTTATCCAACATTTCGCGGACCCGCTTAGACAGATACGCGAGGTCGCCGCTGTCCATGCGAATGCCGTAATTCCTTAATTCGATGCCGGATTCGCGCATCTCGGTAAAGACGCGAATGGCATTGGGAATACCGCTTCGAAGGGTATCATAGGTATCTACCAAAAGAAGGCAGGCTGAGGGATAAAGCTCGGAGTAACGTTTGAATGCCGTATATTCATCGGGAAAACTCATGATCCAGCTGTGCGCATGGGTGCCCTTGACGGGGATGTCAAAGATCTTGCCGCACAGGACGTTGGAGGTGCCGACGCATCCGCCGATTACGGCGGCGCGTGCGCCGAGTGTGCCCGCATCGGGGCCTTGGGCGCGGCGAAGTCCAAACTCCATAACACCGTCGCCCTGCGCCGCATAGCATACGCGGGCAGCTTTGGTGGCGATCAGCGTCTGGTGGTTGATCAGGTTTAAGAGCGCAGTTTCCAAAAGCTGTGCTTCCATGATGGGAGCGATGACTTTTAAAAGCGGTTCACGGGGAAAGACGACCGTGCCTTCCGGGATGGCATAGATATCACCGGTGAAATGAAAATCTTTGAGATATTCCAGAAAGTCCTCCTCAAAAATACCGACGCTTCGCAGATATTCGATGTCACTTTCCGTAAAGCGAAGCTCGCTGATGTAGGCGATCACCTGCTCAAGGCCGGCGCAGATGCTGTAGCCGCCGTCGGAAGGATTGTTGCGGAAGAAAACGTCAAAGACGACCTTTTCCGTACTATGCGTCTTGTAGTAACCCTGCATCATGGTAAGCTCGTAGAGGTCCGTAAGCAGGGTCCAGTTTAATTTTTCCATGTGAGTATCGAGATGTTCGTTCATGTTTTGCTCCTTTAATGGTCCGTGCTGAAAACGGCGGTGATCGCCGTTCTAAAATTATCCATAGTATAGCACAGCCGCCCCGAATTGTCAGCGAAGAGAACATGCTTTTTCTTGCTTTTTACGGAAGCAGGACTATAATACTAATAGGTTTTGTGAAGGAGTTATGGGAAATGAAACGAGCCATCGTGCCATATGTCTTGGGATGCGTGATGAAATTTGAAGCGGTATTTATGCTGCTTCCCATCATGGTCGCGCTGTATTACAGGGAATATCGGCAGCTTTGGGCCTTTTTGGCAACGGCGGCAGTAATCGGTGGTATCGGCCAGTTTTTGTCCATAAAAAAACCGGAAAGATCCACCATCTATGCCAAAGACGGCGCGATCTGCGTTGCTTTGGGGTGGGTGCTGTTATCTCTTTGCGGGGCGATCCCTTTTGTGATCACCCATGAGATACCGTCCTATCTTGACGCGCTTTTTGAAACGGTTTCCGGCTTTACGACGACGGGGGCCACGATCCTGGTTGAGGTGGAACTGTTGTCGCAGAGCATGCTTTTCTGGCGCAGTTTTACGCACTGGATCGGCGGCATGGGGGTATTTGTCCTGATCATGGCGGTGATGCCGCTTATGGGAGGGTCCAATATCAATCTGTTAAAGGCCGAAAGTCCGGGACCCGTTGTATCCAAGTTTGTTCCCAAGATCAAGTCTACATCCCGTATTCTCTACGGCATTTACCTCGGACTGACTGTCTCGCAGATCCTTCTTTTGCGGATCGCGGGCATGAGCTTTTTTGATGCTGCCACAACGACGTTCGGTACGGTGGGCACGGGTGGTTTCGCGGTCCGTACGTCTTCCCTTGCCGAGTATTCGCCGGCGATTCAGATCATTGTTACGGTCTTTATGATCCTAAGCGGTATCAATTTTTCCATGTATTTTCTGCTTCTGTCCAAAAAGATCAAAGAAGCTTTTTCATTAGAAGAAGTGCGGTGGTATCTGGCGATCATCCTGGCGGCGGTTGCCTGCATCGC
>CAJOPA010000118.1 GCA_905236235.1 uncultured Eubacterium sp.
AATGTACGAAGTGATGGAACTTGACGATCCCTACGTCCTCGGTTTTCTTTTGAATGTGGTCCTGGCACTTAAAAAATACGATTATGCGCCGGATGCCGTGGAAGTGGGAGAGTATCGTACGATGATCCTGCACTATGGCGATGTGGAAGTTTTGCTCGGTAAAAATGAGCTGGTGGATGAGAAGATTTTGCGTGTCAAATCCATCGTGCCAAGCCTTTCGGGCCGTGCGGGAACGCTGGATTTAAGCACTTGGGACGGGACGGATGACCGGATCATTTTCCATGAGATCACGGAGTCGGAAGGCATGTAAAAAGATGCAATAAATTAGAGAATTGCGGTTGAAATCTTGCGCAAAAAAATATATTATATAAACTAAGTGAAAAATGCGGATGGGACCGTTTGATAGATCGTGTGTGAAATGAACGGAACGCGGGAACTGAGAGATTGTGGATATAAGGAGGGAGAAACGTGCTGGAATTAAGGACGACGGATGTCGATACACAAGCGCGTCTGGTTGTAGTCGGTGTCGGCGGTGCCGGCAATAACGCAGTCAACCGTATGATAGATGAAAACATCCAGGATGTGGATTTTATCGGAGTTAATACAGATAGACAGGCACTTTCGGAATGTAAGGCGGCAACGCTGATCCAGATCGGAGAAAAATTGACCGGCGGCCTCGGCGCGGGGGCCAATCCCGAAAAGGGTGAAAAAGCTGCGGAGGAGTCCATTGAGGAGCTCACGGCGGCTATTCGTGATGCCAATATGATCTTTGTCACCTGCGGTATGGGTGGCGGTACCGGTACGGGTGCTGCGCCTGTGATCGCCAAGATGGCCAAGGATCTCGGGATCCTTACGGTAGGTATCATGACCACGCCCTTTAAGTGGGAGGGCGCACCGAGAAAGCGTGTTGCGGAAGCCGGCATCGCCAAGATGCGGGAATCCGTGGATACCATGATCGTGATCCCCAATCAGAATCTGATGATCAAGGGGCTCGTAGATAAAAAGACGTCCATGGCGGAGGCCTTTATGATGGTGGACAACGTACTCCATCAGGCTGTGCGCGGTGTGACGGATCTGATCACGCAGAAGGCAGTCGTAAACGTCGACTTTGCCGATGTACAGACGATCATGAAGGATAAGGGGATCGCCCATGTGGGGATCGGTACCGCACAGGGAGAGGAGCGCGCTTTAGAAGCTGCCAAGGCAGCTGTGGCCAGCCCGCTTTTGGATACTTCCATTTCCGGTGCTTCCGACGTTCTCGTAAACTTCACCGGCGATCTTACGATCTTTGATGTGGATGAAGCGGCAAGCTATATCGAGGAGCTTGTATCCGAGGAGTCCAATTTTATCTATGGTATGCGCGTGGATGAGAGCATGAAGGATGAATGCCGCGTAACCATTATCGCTACGGGTCTGGATGAGAAGAGGAATGTGTTTGAATCCATCCCGAGAGTCAGCCCGGCACTTTCTTCCAATATTCAGGACAGATTGATCTATCCGAATGACGTTATCAATAATCAGCGCCCTGTGGCACCGGCAAGACCTATGATGACAAATCCGTCACCGGCATCTGTAAATCCGGCCAACAATGCGGCGCATACACAGGCACAGGGTACGGCAAGCCAGGGCATGCAGCCGCAGGCGACCAATCCGTTGCCGCAATATGATGTTCCGGTCAGCACGGTTAAAGAAAAGGATGTGCAGATCCCGAGCTTCTTAAGCAATGTAAAAAACCGTAAATAAACATTTTTGGGGGTTCCTTTCGTAAGGGACATATGTTAGCGGTAAGAATATATCGGATCCTTTCGGTATATTCCTATAAAATGGCGAAAGCCACAATCAGGGAGGGAGCGAGATGAAAAAATATCTTGCAGGTGCACTTGCACTGGTACTTTTGGTTGGTCTTTGCGCATGCGGTTCTGCTGCAGGCGGCGGAAAGACCGTCACCGTTACGTTCTCGACAGGTGAGACGTACGAAGCAACCACGGGAGAGGATTTCGTATTCTTCTGGGCTTGCGATGCGCCGGGCGATATGGGTCAGCCCGCAGATGGTGAAGAGGGCGCCGGGATCACAACATCCGACGGAACCGTGACCTATTCTAATGTAGGTACGGGCGGACCGTTCTCTTATCCGACCAGCGAGCTGGTAACGGTAAGCGGATTTTCCGGAGACTTCACGCTGACAGTATGTGAAGAAGCAACCGCACAGGATGCAACACATACTATTTACACCGATCCGGATGAGATCGAAGCTGCAATCGCGCAGGAAGCTGCTATGGCTGCTGCAAGGATGTCCGCATCCGGTGATGCACCGGCACCGATGTAAACGTGTGTTCAATTTAAAAAAAGAGGGGGATGCCGAAGGGCATTCCTCTTTTTTATACAAAAAGAGTTTGAATATTGCAAAAATTTAAAATAAATAGTACAATAGTTTCACGGTAATCTGGGTGAGCATTACGGAGGAAATCACGTGAGGGAACTTAGAAGAACCATATTGATCGTAGATGACATGGATGTCAATCGTATGATCCTTTCGGAGATCTTCAACGACAAATACAATGTGATTGAGGCTGCCGACGGGGTGGAGGCCTTGGAGCTTTTGCGGTCGGGGCTGGATGTATCCGTGATCCTTTTGGATGTGATGATGCCGCGCATGAACGGGATCGAGCTGTTAAAGATCCTTCGTGCCGACCCTGCGCTTTCCATGATCCCGGTGCTCGTCAATACGCAGACGGGAGAAGAGGAGAAGGAGTTGGAGGTCCTGGGTCTGGGGGCGGACGATTTCTTTGTAAAACCCTACAATGCCAAGATCATTTCCAAGCGTGTCAGTAATATCATCGAAAAATATGTAACCCAGCGAGAAGAACTGCAAAAGAAGTTAAATGCCGCCATGAATCGTTTGGATGTCATTTTTGATACCATTCCGGGCGGTATTGTGACGCTGGATCTCAATAAACCCTATCGTGTGCTTTTCTTTAATGAAGGTATGCGCAGACTTTTGGGGTATGGTACAAAAGAAGAACTCCCGGAGGGGAATCTGGAGAATTATATCTATCCGGAAGATCGTGAAATGGTGATGGACTATGCTCTGGAACGATCGCAAAACCGGCTTTCCCTGCATATTACGTTTCGTCTCGTCTGTAAAGACGGAAATGTCGTCTGGGTGGATCTTAACGGGGAACAGGCCAAACAT
>CAJOPA010000119.1 GCA_905236235.1 uncultured Eubacterium sp.
AGAGATTCATAATAAGGAAAGTCGTAATATCGGTTATACGATTGGTGCGTTTTTTTCTGCCATTCGTAATTTCTTTGCGAAGGATCATGCCGTGGAGGCGCCTTCCCGCACGACGGAGAAGGGCGTGAAGGTTCCCACGGGGGAATATATCCGACGCGTTCTCGTTTTTATCAAGGACTGGATCGTCAATCACAGACGGGTGTATGTTCCCGTGCTTTTTGTTGTTCTTATTCTTGTGATTGTTTTGTGCGTTAAAGGATGTGGGAATTCCGGCTCCTCTGCATCGGGGGATGCCGACGGATCTTTACAGCTTATGAGTTCTGACAGCGAGATCGATACGTTGATGCATACCTACTATTCGGCGGTGGCTGACGGCGATCTGACAACGCTTTCTACGATCTGTACACCGATCTCCGAAAAGGAAAGCAGCTACATCACCATGATGGCGCAGTATGTGGAGAGCTATGAGGATATTCAGTGCTATGCCAAGGACGGTGTTACGGAGGGCTCCTATTTTGTATCGGTGTCCATGGCTATGAAATTCGTTGGCGTGGAGACGGCGGCACCGGGCGTGGATACGTTCTATGTGGAGACCGCTGAGGACGGAAGTCTGTATATCAATAATATTTACAGCAATTTTAACCTGCAGATGCAGGAATATGCTCTCGATGCCACCATCAGCGAGAGAATGGCGGAATACGAAAACGAAGCGGATGTGGTGGCGCTGTGCAATGAAGTGACGTCCGCTTATGCCAATGCCATTCATTCGGATGATGATCTGGTGACCATGGTGGATGTGACGCTTCCGACAGCCATTGCGGCGTGGAGAAACGGTGAGACGGTGACGGCTTCGGCAGATGCTGCCGAGGATACGGAGACGGTACCGGAGGAAACGCCTGCAGAGGAGGAAACCCCTGCCGAGGAACCTGCGGAAGAGGAGCCGGCAGAGACGATAGAGGAGACGGTGACCGTGACATTGACGAACAACGTGAATGTACGTGATGATATGAGTACGGATGCCGGGCTTGTCGGTACCGCTGAAAAAGGCGATACGGTGACCATTATAGAGGTGTATGAAGACGAAGGCTGGACCAAGGTAGAATGGGAAGGTGAGACAGGATATATCCGCTCTGACCTTCTGCCGAGCAGTGATTCGGATACATCGGATGATGACGATACCGAGGATACCGACGAGGCAGAGGTGATCTATATCACCGATCCGGTGAATGTACGCGCCAGCATGAGTACGGATGCAGACCTTGTGGGAACCGCTTATGCGGGAGATACCGTGACGGTCATCATGGAATACGAGGAAGGCTGGACCAAGGTAGAGTGGGACGGAGAGACCGGGTATGTTCGTACCGATCTGCTGGATGAACAATAACAGAATGGACTATGGACGGAGTTAGGATCAATAAATATCTGAGTGAAGCGGGATTTTGCTCCAGGCGGCAGGCGGATGTGCTGGTTGATGAGGGCAGAGTTCTGGTAAACGGCAAGAAGGTCACCGCAGGGTATCGTGTGCTTACCGATGACCTGGTCACCGTTGACGGACAGGAGATCGTAAAGGAAGAGGAAAGCATTCTTCTTGCCTTTCACAAACCGAAAGGAATCGTTTGCACCACCGGACATTATAAAGATAATATCATCGATTATATTCATTATCCGAAGCGGATCTATCCCATCGGGAGATTGGACAAGGATTCCACGGGACTCATTCTTTTGACCAATCGGGGCGACCTGGTCAACGGCATTTTAAAGGGTTCCAATTATCATGAAAAAGAATACATTGTAACAGTGAATAAGGATCTGACCCCCGAGTTTTTGCACGGGATGTCTGCGGGGGTTCCGATCCTGGATACGCGTACGCGTCCTTGTGAGATTACGGCTCTGGGGAGGCGTACCTTTCGTATCGTCCTGACGCAGGGGTTAAATCGTCAGATCCGCAGGATGTGCGAATATTTTGATTATCGTGTGCGGGAATTAAAAAGGGTTCGCGTGATGAATATTACGCTGGGTGATCTTCCGGAGGGAAGTTATCGACAGCTGAGTGCGAAGGAATACAGTGATCTGTTAAAGCTTTTGCACAAGGATTAGGATCACCGTCCGTACAAGACGGCAGAAAGGGGAATGGGAATTGGAACGTGATTTGGAACGGATCCGTGAGCTTCGCGAATTGCTTGAGTATCACAGCAACAGATACTATAACGAAGACAGCCCGGAGATCGATGATTATACTTACGATCGGCTGATGATCGAATTGCGGGAATTGGAAAAGAAATATCCCGATGCCGTGACACCGCTTTCGCCGACGCAGCATGTGGGTGGAAAGGCCAAACGGCAGGCCGGAAAACTCGTGGCGCACAGAGTGCCCATGCTTTCTTTGCAGGATGTATTTGAAAAAGCGGAGGTGGATGCCTTCGTGGAAGATATGCTTCGACAGTTTCCGGATGCGGAATTTGTTGTGGAATACAAGATCGATGGGCTCTCCATGGCGCTTCGTTATGAAAACGGAGCATTGACCACGGCGATTACCCGGGGCGATGGGATCCTCGAAGGAGAGGACGTGACGGAAAACGCGCGCGTGATCCCGGACGTGGTGCAAAAACTGACCGATCCTATCGAATACCTGGAGATCCGCGGGGAAGTATATATGACCCGGGAGAACTTTGAAAAGGTCAACGAACGCCAGGAAATGCTGGGGAAGAAGACCTTTGCCAATCCCAGAAACTGTGCGGCCGGTACGTTGCGGCAACTGGACAGCTCCATCGTGAAGGACAGGGGGCTTTCTCTGTTCATATTTAATGTCCAGGATGCGAAGGGCAAGACCTTTCGAACGCACATGGAGGGTTATGATTTTCTGAAAAAGCAGGGGATCAAGGTCATTGAGACGCCTTTTGTCTGCAAAAATGCCAAAGAGGTCTGGGATGCGATCGTTGCGATCGGCGAAAACAGAGGCAACCTTCCCTATGATATCGACGGCGCAGTGGTAAAGATGAATTCCTTGTCGGCGCGAGAAACACTGGGTGCTACCGCCAAGGTGCCCCGATGGGCCGTTGCCTATAAATATCCGCCGGAGGAAAAGGAGACCGTACTGCTTGATGTGGAGTTGTCCGTCGGAAGAACGGGACGGATCACGCCGACGGCGATCTTTTCGCCGATCCATCTTTGCGGTACCACGGTCAGCCGTGCGACGCTTCACAATCAGGATTACATGGACGCACTTGATCTTTGCATCGGGGATACGATCACGGTGTATAAGTCAGGGGAGATCATCCCCAAGGTCAAATCCGTGATCAAGGAAAAGCGCCCTGCGGGAGCGAAGCGTTTTGTTATGCCTTCTGTCTGTCCCGTTTGCGGGCACGAGGCAGTGCGGCAGGTGGATGTGGCGGATTTAAAATGCGTCAATCCCGCATGTCCCGCGCAAAAGTTGCGCAGGATCTTAAACTTTGTAAGCAGGGACGCCATGGATATCAAAGGCTTTGGAGAAGCCTATGTGGAGGCGCTGATCGATCGGGGATTCCTTGCGGATCCCGCCGATATTTATACACTGGAAGACAGGCGAGAGGAACTGATCGAGCTGGGCATCATCGGCAAGGAGAAGAATACGGATAAACTTCTCGGCCAGATCAGATTGTCCAAGGAGGCAGGACCGGTAAGGCTTCTTGTCGGGTTGGGTGTGCCCAATATCGGCAAGGCCTCTGCCAAAAATCTGCTGCGGACCTATCGCAGCGTGGAAGCTTTGCTTACGGCGGACATGGAAGGACTTTGCGCCGTGGAGGACGTGGGTGAAGTTGTGGCGCAGGGGATCCTGGATTTCTTCGGTGAGGAGAGCAACCGCAACCTGTTGCTGCGGCTTATCTCCCTCGGCGTTAAGGATGAGATGGAAGAGACCGCTTTAGGAGCGCAGCCGCTTATTGGAAGCACGGTAGTCATTACCGGAACGCTTCCCGGGCTTTCCAGGGAGGAAGCCACGTCACTTGCGGAGGCAGCGGGAGCGAAGGTGGCAGGATCCGTTTCGAAAAAGACCACATTTGTGGTTGCGGGAGAAAATGCCGGAAGTAAGCTTGTCAAAGCAAACGAGCTTGGCATCGAAGTGATAGATGAAGCAGAGTTTCGTCGGCGAACGGAAGGATAAGGAAGTAAGCGAAAGGAGCGCATATGCCGATCAAAATACAAAGTGATCTGCCCGCAAAGGAGATCCTGGAGAAGGAAAATATTTTTGTCATGGACGAAAACCGTGCCATGCATCAGGATATCCGTCCCATCCAGATCGGGATATTAAATCTGATGCCGGTGAAGGAGGACACGGAACTGCAGTTGCTTCGGGCATTGTCCAATACGCCGCTGCAGGTGGATGTGACATTTTTGACCCTGCAGACGCATGAGTCCAAGAACACCTCCGCATCGCACTTAAATAAGTTTTACATGACGATCCCCGAACTGATGGAGGAAAACATCAAGCTTGACGGCATCATTGTGACCGGAGCACCACTGGAGCAGATGGATTATGACAAGGTGGATTTTTGGCCGGAGATCGAGCAGGTATTTGCCTGGATCGACAGCAATGTAACGTCCGGATTCTTTGTATGCTGGGGAGCGCTTGCGGCTTTTTATTATTACTATGGGATTCCAAAGATCGCTCTGCCGAAGAAATTATCCGGTGTTTACAAGCATCGCGTGGAAAATCGTAAAGTGCCGCTTGTCCGTGGCTTTGATGATGTGTTTTATGCGCCGCATTCCCGTTTTTCCGGCGTTTTGAGAGAAGATGTGGAGAAACATGAGGATCTGATCGTGCTGGCGGAATCCGATCAGGCAGGGATCTTTTTGGCCATGAAGGAGGACGGAAGCAGAGTCTTTTGTACCGGACATCCGGAATATGACAGGATGACGCTCTCGGATGAATTCTTCCGTGATATTTCCAGAGGTCTCGATCCGGAAGTGCCCGTGAACTATTTCCCGGATGACGATCCCACCAATCGGCCGGATCTGACCTGGCGAAGCGTCAGCACCAATCTGTATACCAACTGGTTAAATTACTATGTTTACCAGAATACGCCGTATGATATCACGCAGATCCATAAAAAATAGATCGTTTTCATGACCGAAAACTTATGGAATAAAAATCCCCGTCACAGCAGACGCTGCGGCGGGGACTTTTTTAGTTTGTGATCGGATTATTCTTTCTTTTTGCTTTTGCTGACGCCATAGCCGATGCCGCATGCGGCAAGGATGACAACGATGATGATCACAACGATAACGGCGGGAGAGATGCCGGTCTTAGCGGTATCTTCGCCCGTCCCGGTGGTATCGGCGCTTGCCGTATCGTTTGCGGATGCTTCCGCAAAGGCCTTTGCCTCATCCTCGGTAGCAAATACGGCGATGTCTCCGGTATAGGTCTTGCCGGCTTCGGGCGAAGTCAGCTGTCCGTCAACAACCACATAGCCGTTTAAGGTAGCACCGTCACTGACCGTTAAGCTCATGAGATAGGAAGCCTTATCTACGTTCCATACGGCACCGCTTGCAAGCGTAACATTGCATACGGCATAGGGATTTGAGGTGTATACCGTCTCGGTTACGACGCCGACGTCCGTGATATTATCCATGGAGATATTGCCGTCCTCGATCGCCAGGGTAAGCTCGGCGGAAGTGATGGCACCCGTCAGGGTGGCATTTTCGATGGTGACATTCATCACGGATTCCGTGGTGGCATTGGTGGAACCGCCCGGACCTCCCGGACCCATCGGACCTGCGGCGTTACCGCTTGCGGAAGCATCGGAAGAAGCGGCGGCATCAACGCTTGCTGCGGATGCGCTTGTCTCATCATCGATGGTTTCGTCTCCGTAAGGAGCACCCATGCCCTGTACGATATCACCGGTAAGCTCGGTATTGCTGATGGTGACATTTACAACTTCCGTACCGTCCATGCTGCCGGCACCGGTATCATCATTGATCTGCGCACGTACCAGGACGCCGCTCTCTGCGGTCACAACCGCACCGTCGGAGATAATGATATCCGCGCCGCGGCCCTTGGCAATGATGCCGCCCAGGCCGGTATTTAAGGAAGTATCCTGTCCGGTCACGGTGATGACACTGTTTAATCCGTTAAAGGACTGATGGGTGACAATGCCGTAGTATTTCATGGAATTGGCCGTCGTGCCGTTGCAAAGCGTGATGGTGGAACCGTCGCCTGCAGCTGCATAGCCGACAACGCCGTAAGCGATCTCAAATACGCAGTTATCAAAGACGTCGTCACAGTTACCGATGGAGTAAGAGCCGTAGCCCTGCTCTTCGATGGTGATCACGGAATCATAGACGTCAAGATGACCGTCGGAAACATCGTCAACACCGAGCGCACCCCAGTTTTGTGAGGTGATATTGCATCCTACAATCTCCACGGTGGCAGCGTCCACAAGATTCATGGCACGGCAGTTGCCCCAGATGCCCAGCCCGTTGGGCGGAGAAGCCATACCTGCGGAAGGAATGGATACGCTCGCTACGTATTCACCGGGTTCACACTTGATGTCGCTGTCACTAAGCTTGATGGTACCTTCGTCGCCTGCAAAGATGGCACAGCGGATGATACCTTCGGTATAGATCACGCTGTCGGTAACCTCCAGTGTGGAGGTGTCGGCTGCACCCAAGGCAGAGCCAATGCCGGTAAAGTCATCGCCGCCGTCACCGATCAAACGGATGGAGGCGCTTGTTACGGTAAAGGTGCCTTCACCGCCGGTACGGATGGCGGCCGTATTGTCTGCATGGGACTCGATCGTGATGTCGGATGCGGAGATGTCGCCCGCGGCAACACCTTCGGCCATGGGAAGTACGGAGTGGACAGGATCGACACCGTTTTCATCCGCATAGATGGCGCAGGTGATATAGCGGGGTGTTTCCTGACCGTGGGATACGTAATAATCCAGTACGCCTTCCACAATGGCAACGGTGATCTCACCGGAAATCTCGCCGGCATCAAGACCCACCTCTACGCCATCGGCAAGAACAACCAGCTTGTAAGCATCGGTGTCATCGGCATAGATGTCGGGTGCGGAGATGGTCAGTGTCTCGCCTGCGGCAATGGTGACCTCCGAGGTCTCGCCACAGTCATATTTCTGAATGGTTACATCGCTGTCGCCGTTATTTTGCAACGTGACGGTCGCCAGCTGTTCGTCGGAGGGAAGCAGTGTGCCGTTTGACCCCTCCACAATGGTCAGAGTTGCTCCTTCACTCGGAGCGGCATTTACCGGGATCGTCAGCGTGCAGCAGATAAGCACCAACGAGAGGATAAATGCACCGATACGTTTACATGTACAAGTCATAGCCTGTATTTCATCCGCGGAAAGCTTGCGGATCGTCCCCCTTTCTTTGTCAACAATAGCATTTGGCCCGGACGGCTTTCCACGGCATGGCCGACACCCGGACAAATTTATTATAGGAAAACGGATTCGTGTTGAAAAGGGTAAAAAAGCATAAAAAAGAGTACAAAATCATAGATGTGCGGTTGCTTGTTTTTTCATAGGGAAAACCTTATAATAAAGCATGGTGGAAAGGGGTACTGTATGCAGCGGCAGATTCAAAAACTTGCAGCGGGCAAATTCGAAGATGATTTGCCCATCATTCGGCTTGAACCTGATAAATTGGAACTGTCGGTGACGGAGCATACCGTTTATGAGGGTACTTTTTTGGTGGAAAGCGATAATGAAGTGCCGCTTCGCGGTGTGATCTATTCCTCCCATCCGCGTCTTAAGATCGTCAACCCTGTGTTTTCCGGCGTCAAAAACAACATATCCTATACCGTGGATGCCACGGACCTTACGGAGGGAGATCTCTTAAAGGGAGAGGTCTGCGTTGTCTGCGCTTTCGGTGAATTCGTTCTTGATTTTTCCGCTGCCGTAAGCCGCAGATATTATCCTTCGGATGACGGAGAGATCAGGGATATCTCGCAGTTTCTCGCATTGGCTTCCCATGCGTATCACGAGGCATATACCATCTTTTCCAAACCGGATTTTGCCAATATCTTTCACGAAGAAAATGTACGGGAAAAGCTGCTTTATGATGCGCTTTCTGCCGGCAGGAACCGTATGGCGCACGCCTATGACGAGTTTTTGATCGGTTGCGGCGTCAAAAAGCGCATGGAATTCTATCTTCCCAAGGAGGAAGGCGTTTATGAATTCGTGACGGACAGCCGGAAGGAATGCATTATGCTGCGCAGGGACGGGGAGAATTATATTGAGATCGAGATTTCCGCACGCGGGGATTTTATCACCCTGGAAAAGTCGGTGATCACGGCGGAGGATTTTATCGGAAGCACCGTAGAGGTGCCTTTCTATCTCCATGCGCAGGCCATGCATCGTGGCGTCAATCGCGCAGAGATCCTTTTTAAGACGCCGTTTAGCGAATATACCTATACCATCTATGCCGGCACGCAGGAGGTCAAAAGGCCGACGAAGCTTCATGACGGGGCTGTAAACGGAGGCCGCGCAGAGACTGCCGACGGATCGGACGGCAGGATGCGCGGAGATCTTACAACGCATGAGGTCCGCAAGCTGAAGGCGCAGCTTACACGGATGTATATGGATTATCGCCTAAACCGCAATACCACCGGAGAGTGGGTGCGGGAAACCAACGTCAGAATCGACCGTCTGATGGAAATCGATGATTCCGGATGGTATCTTTTGTATAAGGCGCAGACTTTGATCATCAACCGACAGATCCAGGATGCCACGTGGCTGATGGATTCCTTCCGTCGCAAATACGAGCTGAGTGATCCGGAGCTTCATGCATACTACAATTACCTTACAACGCTTTTAGATAAGGATCCGGACTTTATCAAAGCGCAGACCGAGGAGATCAAGCGTCTGCACGCAAAGCACAGGGACAGTTATCGCATCCTTTGGACGCTTTTGTTTTTGGATCCGGATCTGGAACGCAACAAAGCCAGAAAGCTTTCCGTCATCCGTGCGCAGATCGTGCAGGGGGATGTGACGCCGTATCTCTTTTTGGAGGCGGTCTATCTGATGGATCAGGATCCCTATCTGGTGACGGAACTCGATGATTTTGTGCTTCGGTGTCTGACCTGGGCCATGCGCAGGCAGTGCATCAACATCGGCCTCGCCGGACATATTGCCCGGCTTGGGATCGAAAACCGCGCGACCGATGATCGGTTGCTTCCGATCCTGTTTTATATGGCCAATCTGTATCCGGAGGATGAGATCATCACCGCCATTTGCACCTGCCTGATACGATCTGGCAAATACGGACCGGAGTATTATTCCTGGTTTAAGGCAGGCATGGATCGCAATATTCGGGTTTCCATGTTAAACGAATACTATCTTATGTCAACCGAGAGCATCGGAGAGCTTACGGTGCCACGGTCATTGATGCTGTATTTTTCGTATCAATGCCAGGTCAATGATGAGACCTGTGCCAAATTACTCTCCTTTGTGATCCGCAATAAAACCAAGGACCCGCAGTTGTATGAGTCCTACCGCAGGCAGATCCTTTCCTTTGCCCAGACAAAGCTGCGGCAGCGGGTGATTTCCGAGGAGTTGCGGGATATTTATGAGGATTATATCCAAAACAATCTGATCAGCAAAGAACTCGCGGAGGATTTTTGCAGGGTCCTGTTTACCAAGCGGATCGCTTTTGATAAGGATTACGGTATGGACAGGATCGTAGCGGTCTCCGGAGGGCTTAAGGAGGAGATGAAGGCGCCTGTACGGGATAAGGTCGCCTATATTTCCATGCCGGCTTCGGATACGCTGCTTTTGTGGGAGGACGACCAGGGCCGTCGGTTTGTGATCCGTGAGGAGTTTTCCACCGAAAGCTTGATGGTGACGTACAAATATGCGCGCAATATGCTTTCCGTTTTGGCCGGGCAGCCGTTTTGCCTTGTGCATTATTTTGACAAGCGCAATCCTTCCGTGCCGTTTTTGCCGGAGGATATGACGCACGTTTATCGGCTTTTGATGTCCGATGCCGTACGGGAGCCCTACAAACTCTCCATGATCTCGGAGGTTTTTGATTACTATAAAAAGAATATTACGGACGATCTGCTGGAGGAGTATTTGCTCGCATTTGACATCGGCAAGCTTTCCGCTGCGGAAAAAGCTGCCGTGATCGAGATCTTCATTGAAAAAGGATATATGATGCGGGCATGGCAATTCGTAGAGACCTACGGTGCCGCCTTTGTGTCCGCCGTGGATAAGATCCTTCTGGCGGACTTTATGATCACGGAGACGGAGTCTGCCTATCGGCCGGAACTTGTCGCATTATGTACGGACATCTTTTTTGAGGGTAAATACAATGAGGACATTTTAAAATACCTTTTGCTGTATTATCACGGCCCGACGAAGCAGATGGCATCGATCTGGAAGGCCAGTGTGAATTTTTCGTTGGATACCCATGCTTTTGAGGAGCGGCTTTTGACGCAGATGCTCTTTACCACGGAATACATCGCCAGCATCAACGATATTTTTGCTTCCTATGAGCGGGGCGGTGTGAATTCGCTTGTCTCCCAGGCGTTTTTGTCCTATTGCGCTTACGGGTATTTTGTGCGCGGCGTGGAGACGGAGGATTCATATTTTGCCTGCCTGATCCGGTACTACAAACGAGACGAGTATTTAAGCGACTTGAGCAAGCTTGCCATGTTTTTGTATCTGGCCGAGGAAGGAGACAAAAACGAAGAAAACGGCAGGATCTGCGAAGAGCTTTTGGTGTATTTCATGAAAAAGGGCATGGAATTTGCGTTCTATGAAAAGCTCGACCGACAGATCCGCTTAAAGTATAATATCCATGACAGGATGTATTTTGAGCAGCGTCTGGAGGAAGAGGCCGCATCGGAAAAGGTCCGCCTGTATTGCAGGCATCTGACGGATGAGGAGACCTACCATGAGCTTATGATGCAGCATCAGATTTATGGGATCTATTGCGTCGGGATCCCGGTCTTTTTCGGGGAATCGGTGCAGTACTATATCACCAGGCAGCTCCCGGGGCAGGAAGAGGTCATGATCACCAGCGGGATCCGGGAGAGAAATGACGTATATCATCAGACGACCAGCAATCGGTTTGATCTGATCAACAATATTATTGTGGCCCTGACTTTAAATGAGGAACGGGCGGCGTTAAGCTATGCCGAGCAGCTTGTAAACAGGGATATTGCGGGACGGGAGATCTTTGTCCCCAAGGTATGGAGCGAGTCTTTATAAAGGATCCATCGCAGGAGGCGTGAAAAGGAGAAACATTCGTGGAGTGGTATCTCGGATTGGATTTGGATCAAAATGAAATACAGATCAGCATGATGCGGATAGAGGATCGGGAACCGGAAAGCGTTGCACAGGAAAAAGATTCCGGGCGTTTTCGTATTCCCACTTGTCTTGCACAGAAGATCACAAGCGGTGTCTGGTGTTTCGGAGAAGAGGCGGCGATGCACGCAAAAGACCCGGACTATATCTTTTTGGACGATCTGTACGAGCGGGCGATCCTCGGACAAAAGATCATGGTCGGCGAGGAGCGGATCGACGCCGGGATGGCCTTTGGCTTGTTTTTGCAAAAGGTAGTCCAGATGCTGGTGCAGCGTCATCGCAATATGGAGATCGTACAGGTAACGATCGCCGTGCGCAAGATCACGCCCGCCATCCTTGGATTTATGGAGATAATCCCGAGCTATCTGAAATTGCCGGCGGAAGCGGTGCATTTAAGAGACTACAAGGAATGCTTTTATCATTATGCGCTCTCGGGAGATGCGATGCTGCACAGTCATGATGTTCTTCTTTTTGATTATACGGGCCATGATCTGAAGTGTATGCATTTGACGGTAGACAAGCGCAAGCAACCGTTACTTGCCATCATCCATGAGGAAACGTTCGAAAACTTTGATTTTACTGTTTTCGGAAAGCCCATGACGAGCGAGGAAAAGGACGAAGAGTTTGTCCATATCCTAAAAGAAGTTTTGGCGGGCAAGGTTATCTCTGCCGTTTATTTGGTGGGAGAAGGGTTTGCCGGCGAATGGATGGAGGAGTCCACACGCCTGCTTTGTCAAAACCGCAGGGTCTTCGTGGGGCAGAACCTTTACACCAAGGGCGCGGCATGGAGCATGATCAATCCGATCGTCGGAGACTGGCCCTATGTGTATCTCGGGGATGAAAAGACGAAGGCAAACTTGGCGATCATGATCCGGGACGGCAGGAAGGATAAGTTATATACACTGGTCTCCGCAGGTGAAAACTGGTATGAAACCTCCGGAGACGCCGATGTGATCCTTACGGAGGGAGAGATCCTTCCCATTGTTTTAAAGGCGCCGGACGGCTCCGCCACCAAGATGGAGGAGTTGCCGCTTACGGGATTGCCGCTCCGCCCGCCCAAGACCACGCGGCTTCACGTGGAAGCAAGGCCCGAGGCGCAGGATGTGATTCGCGTAAAGATCACCGATCTCGGGTTTGGCGCGCTGACACCGGGCAGCGGTTTGACCTGGGAATATCGTGTTACCATCTAAACAGGACAGGAGACAGCATGGCAGCCAATCTGATACTATGCAAAGGAAAAACGGCAGACAATCCGTACCGCATGGAAGAGGCGGGACTTGTTTTTATGTCCGTGGAAGAGTTTTGCTATGCTATGATCTATAAGGAGGATGTTTTTGAATCCTCTCTGTATGCTTCCGAATTTGTGCGCTGGATCCGCGAGGAATGCGGTCGCAGGGATCTTGCGGATGTTCTTTCCGAGATTCTTGCCAAAGACGGCGGTTATGTGGATTTTATCATGGCAATCCTCGAGATGAGCGGCTATGCGGACGAGGAGGAGTGCGAGAGCGTACGCAGATATATGAAAGGGATCGTTTCCCGAACGCCGACGGAGCTTGCCAAGATGCGGGCGGATAAATTTTTGCAAAAACGATCCTACCGTATCGCCCTGGAAGCCTATGACCAGATCCTGGACAAGCTGGATACGGAAGTCTCCGGTCATCTAAAGGGAGACATCTATCACAATATAGGATGCGCTTATGCCGGACTTTTTCTGTATGAAGAAGCGGCCAAGTATTTTGAGATCGCATACAAATTAAACTACAGTCAGGATTCCAAAAATTGTTACCTGCATGCGGTGCGTATCGCGGGGATGGATGCAGAGTACGGACAGGATGTGACGTATCTTTCGCAGGAGCATGCCGAGCCGCTTTTAAAGGAAATGCATGCGATCCTCGACACCAAGGAGGCGGAGATCGAGAGGGCAGCGTTAACGCGGATCCGCGGGCTGTATGATGAGGGAGATACCGAGGCGTTTACCCGGGAGTTAACGACCATGATAAACACGTACAAGGCGCAATACTTAAAGATGATGGAACCGGCAAAGCTTACGGCGGATACACAAGGTGCAAGATAAAGGAGACATCCCATGGGTTTTTTTTCCAATCTATTTCGAAAAAAAGAAGAGAATGATGCATATGAGAGTCTCCTTGATGGGATAGACTTTGAGGAGCATGTTCCGAAAAAAGCGCGCAGCGCCAGGCAAACTGCCAAGGATGAGCAGGAACTGGTGCATTGCTGCGAGCGGTTGATGGAGCAGACCAATCAATTAAAAAAAGAGAAGCAGGACTACGATATCGATACGGCGTATTTTAACGATACGGACATCATCGATGCTCTGCCGCCCACGGAGAAAGCCCAGCTCGCAGAGACTGCCATGAATATCATGAACATGTCTCAAACGCGGGAGATGTACACCAATTGGCAGAGCAAAAACATCTCGGAAGAGCGCATGATGGAATTTGATCATGCAAAAAACCGGATGCCGGAGGTGATCTCCAAATTAAAATCCAACGAATCCTATCAATCCGTGGTCAAGCGCGACATGCAAAAGCTTGAAGGCGAAAAGAACGTCTGGAATTATGAACGCATGGATTTAAAAAAGCGCCTCCGGGTGATGCGTGTGGCACTGATGGTACTGGCGTCTTTGTTTGTGATCCTTGCCGTGACTTTTGGCGTATTGACGCTATATTATAAAATAGATATGACACTGCTTTTGTCCGTAACCGGGATCATTACGGTCGTCGTCGGTTTCGTGATCTATGCTTTTTCGGGAAAGACGGAGAAGGAATGCAAGCAGGCGGAGGCAAACTTGAATCGTGCCATCACGCTCTCCAACCAAATGAAGGCCAAATACGTGGGGATCACCAATGCGGTGGAGTATGTATATGATCGCTATCGCGTGCACAATTCCTACGAACTCGAATACCTGTACAATGAATATCTGCAGGTCAGTCATGAGCGGGATCAGTTTGAACATGCCAATGCGGAGTTGGAATATCTGCATCGCGTCCTTTTAAGACAGATGGCGGGATATGGCATGTATGATACTTCCGTTTGGATCTATCAGGCAGCAGCGCTTGCGGATCCGAAGGAGATGGTGGAGGTTCGACATCGTCTGCTTGAGCACAGGCAAAAGATCAGAGATCGTATGGAAAAACAGATCGAAGCCATCCGCAGGGAATATGATCGTATGCAGGAGATCATTTCCGTGAATCCTTCCTTTAAGAAGGATGTCAAAGACATCATGGAGATGATCGAACAGATCCTTGCGACCTACTAAGTGTCGCTATCTCTTTCCACAAGAAAGGAGTCTTTACCATGTTAAAAAATAAAACCGTGATCCTGGGCGTGACCGGCGGGATCGCCGCCTACAAGATCGCAAGTCTCGCGTCCATGCTTGTAAAGAATCATGCAGAAGTGCATGTTCTGATGACGGAGAATGCAACCCAATTTATCACGCCGCTTACGTTTGAGACCTTAACGGGACACAAATGTATCGTGGATACCTTCGATCGTGATTTTGACTTTTCCGTGGAGCATGTAGAGCTTGCCAAGGCAGCGGATGCCATTCTCATCGCACCTGCCACGGCCAATACCATTGCCAAATTATCCTACGGTATCGCGGACAATATGCTGCTTACGACCGTTTTGGCAACGAAAGCACCCGTGCTGGTGTCTCCGGCAATGAACACGCGGATGATCCAAAATCCCATCACAAGGGATAACATTGCCAAATGTGCTTCCTATGGCATGGAGATCATTCCGGCGGCTTCGGGACGTCTTGCGTGCGGAGATGACGGAGAAGGCAAAATGCCGGAGCCGGACGTACTTTTTTCCTATCTGTGCAAGGCGATCTTGCGGGAGCATAATCTGGTTGGCAAAAAGGTGCTCGTCACGGCGGGCCCGACGCAGGAAGCGCTCGATCCGGTGCGATTTCTTACCAACCATTCTTCCGGTAAGATGGGCTATGCCATCGCCGAGGAAGCGGCTTATCGCGGTGCGGACGTGGTGCTTGTAAGCGGCCCGGTGCATCTTACCTGTCCTTCCTTTATCAGGCGTGTGGATGTGGTCAGCGCTTTGAATATGTATGACGCGGTCATCAAAGAGGCCGAGGATGCCGATATCGTGATCAAAGCGGCAGCGGTCGGAGATTACCGTGCGGCGAGCGTGGCAGATGAAAAGATCAAAAAATCGGACGAGATGTTTAGCGTATCACTGGAAAAGAATCCGGATATCCTAAAGCATCTCGGAGAACATAAAAAGCCCGGACAGTTTTTGTGCGGATTCTCCATGGAGACGCAAAGCATGGTGGAGAATTCCATGCAAAAACTCAAGAAAAAGCATTTGGATATGATCGTCGCCAATAATGTGAAGGTGGAAGGCGCGGGTTTTGCCGGAGATACCAATGTGGTCACCTTCCTGACGCAGGAAGGCACCGAGGAGCTGCCGATGCTGTCGAAGGCACAGGTGGCAAAGGAACTTTTGGACCGTATCGTGGCAAAGATGTAAGATCTTTGTTTGCCTGCGGACGGAGTTTTGTTCTTTTTTGAAATGAATATACGGTAAATGGGGGAAATGCCATGACATTGGCGCAAATGGAATACTTTATTGCTGTCGCGGAGACGGGGAATGTCTCCAAGGCCGCAGAAAAACTTTTTATGACGCAGCCGGCGCTCAGCCGTCAGATCAGCGCCATCGAGGAAGAACTGGGCATGGAGATCTTTTACAGAAAGACACGGCCGATCTCGCTGACGCCTGCGGGACGTACCCTTTATGAAGGGTTAAAGGATATCATCGGGGTCTATAAAGCCTCTGTCACCAAGGCGAAGGCCCAGGCGGACGGACTGGAGGGGATCCTGCGATTCGGAGTGGCATCGGGGCTTGAGATTGGAAGCTTTTTCCCGGATATCATGAAGCATTTCAGGGATCATTATCCTTCCATTGAGATGGATATCGATTCTGCCGGTTTTTCGGAGCTGATGGACGGGCTTCGGGACGGGAAATTCGATCTGGTTGTGACGTACGACTTTGATATCGAGGAGATGGAACATATGCATGTTCTTGTCCTGGACACCTTTGAGAACTATATGGTTGTCAGTCGCAGCATTCCGATCGAAGAGAAGGAAAGCTACAAGCTGGAAGATTTTAAGGAATTACACTTTATCGTAAATGCACCGGAGGATACGCCGGGCGGCTATCGCAATATGCTGGAAGACTTTCGGGAGAGCGGATTTGAGCCCAAGATCAAGATCGCGGACAGTCCCAATCAATATATGATCCTCGTGGAGTCGGGTTTTGGCGTGACGGTTCTCGGGGAGTACAGCACATTGTACGGCAAGCATACACTGAGGTTTTTGCCGGTGGAAGAGTTAAAGAAGAACCATATGATCCTGGTATGGAGCCGGAACAATCAAAATCCCAGTATTGATAAAGCGCTGGATCTGTTTCGGGAAATATTTCCCGACGCGAAAGAGAGTCCTTAGATAAAAAAAGACAAAAAAAGAGCCATCTCTTTAAGGGGGGAGGAAGATGGCTCGGGGGTCAAATAATATGTTAGTGAGAAGGGTATGCATGAGAGAAGGGGGATCTCTCATTTGCAACGTTATATTACCATGCGGGATCGCATTTGGGAAATGCCTAAAACATATACTAGTATATCAAATGCGTTATATATCGGACTTGAAATAATTACGTGAAAAAAAGTCTTGTCATCGGCGAGGGAATTCGTTATAATGAGAAAGCTTTCGAAAGGAAAGCGTCTCGGGGTGTGGCGTAGTTTGGTAGCGCGCTTGACTGGGGGTCAAGAGGTCGCAAGTTCAAATCTTGTCATCCCGACGAAAGGATCGCCTGTGGGCGGTCCTTTTTTCTTCATTGTACAAGGTGTGATACAATCTTGCTCAAACAAGAAAAATGTCGCATTTTTCACAAATTATTTCACATGTTTTCCCTTATTTACACAAACTTTTTTCA
>CAJOPA010000120.1 GCA_905236235.1 uncultured Eubacterium sp.
AACGGGCTATTAGCTCAGCTGGGAGAGCGCCAGGTTCGCAATCTGGAGGTCAGGGGTTCGATCCCCCTATGGTCCATGGATTTTGGAGGAGTGAAGAAGTGCTGAAGATCATGCCGGGATGGGCATGGTGTTCGGCGCTTTTTTTATGCGGATTCTATCCGAAGTATCCGGAAGTATGATAGAATAGATCTGTTGCTGGAGGGAAAGAGATTGATCAGAGAAAAATTATTTGAAAAAAAACATTGGCAGGGTGTGGTTCATACAACCTGGAATCCGTCGGGGCCGGGCGTGATCCGGATCCATTTGGTGCCGCCGGCATTTACCTGGGGGAGTTATCCGCCATCCCTGGTGATCTTAAACGGACAGGAGATCCTGCCGTTAAATGAATCCTGGGCGATTTTGCTTACGGTTTTTATTGAGAAGGTCAATGCCTTCGGGCCGCGGGAAATGGGATCGGAGGATATGGATCGGATCATGAAATCCGTATATCGGGATATGAGAAAGGTCTATCCGAAGGTTCCGAAGGATTATCTGAAGGAAGACCTTTTGACCATGGTGGGGGTCTTTGAGGATGTGATCCACCACAAGAAACTGCCGGAGGAGATCGGGTTGCTTTCCATCGGAGAGTATGCGTCCCGTATGTCGGCGCCCCATCGGATGGATCTTATGATCTCTTCCATGAAAAAGGACGGTGCATGGCATTGCAATCAGCAGTGCGTGCATTGCTATGCGGCGGGGCAGCCCCAGGCGGAGATGCGGGAGCTTTCTACCGAGGATTGGAAAAAGATCATCGCAAACTGCAGGCTGGCTAAAATCCCGCAATTGACTTTTACGGGCGGAGAGCCGACGCTTCGGGAAGATCTTTGTGAACTGATCCATGAGGCGAGGTGGTTTGTGACGCGCTTAAATACGAATGGCGTGCTTTTGACGGAGAAGCTTTGCCGCGATCTGGTGCAGGCGGAGCTTGACAGCGTGCAGATCACGTTTTATTCCCATGACCGCGATGTGCATAATGCGCTCGTGGGCGGGGATCATTACGATCAGACGGTGGCGGGTATCAAAAATGCCGTGGCCGCGGGGTTAAACGTCAGTGTCAACACGCCGCTTTGTCGGGAAAATAAGGATTATGAGGAGACCCTTCGGTTCTTAAAGGAACTGGGCGTGATCTATTTTACATGCTCCGGCATGATCGAGACCGGCAATGCCACCACGGAGACGTCCCGTGGGATGCAGCTTGCAAAGGACGAGATCACGGAGGTCTTAAAAAAGGCAACGACGTATGCTTATGCCAATGGTCTGGAGATCAATTTCACATCGCCGGGGTGGGTCGACAAGGAGACCTTGACGGAGATGGGATTGGATGTGCCCGCCTGCGGAGCCTGTCTGTCCAATATGGCGGTGACGCCGGACGGCAAGGTGATCCCGTGCCAGAGCTGGCTGTCCGAAACGCCCCTTGGGGATATGTTAAACGATCCGTGGGAGAGGATATGGAAGAAGAAGCGGTGCAAAGAGATCCGTGCATATTCCGCAAAAATGACAGGCACCTGTCCGTTTCGGGAGGGAATGAACGATGAAAAGTAAAATGAAAAAAACCCTTCTCGGCTGCCTGTTTTTTGCAGTGGTCATGGCTGTCGGGGTTCTTTGCAATACGGCGCCGGCGATGGCATCCCAGCCGCTTGATGAGATCGAGAGTTATTGGATCGATATCGTGCCCTATGAGGACGGATCTCTGCAGATGACCTATACCATTTCCTGGCGGGTCTTGGACAGCAGTTCGGAGGGGCCGTTGGAATGGGTGCAGATCGGTGTTGCCAATCGTTTTTATGAAAATGTCACCGCGCTGACGGATACGATCGATGATATTGATGCGTACGAGGATGATGTCGAGATCTATTTTGACCGCTCCTATTATGAAGGGGAAGTGGTGACGTTTTCCTACACCCTGCATCAGCATATGATGTTTGAAACGCTGGACGGGCAGGGGCTCTTGTCGTATACGTTTACGCCGGGCTGGTTTGATGAGATCGCCGTGGATAAGCTTATGATCACTTGGAACGGTGAAGGCGTGCAGGAGACGGATGATGCGGCTTCCTATGAGGATGGGAGCTATGTCTGGACGGCTTCCCTTGAACCCGGGGAAACTTATACGATCGAAGTGGTGTATCCGATCGCCTATTTTAATTGGCAGGCGGAGTCGGATTATCGTGATGCCATTAAGGAGGCAGAGCGCAAGGAATTTATGATCACGATCTTAACGCTCTTGATCGGGATCGTGGTACTCCTCATTTTGATCGATCATTATTGCGGAGGGATGCGATACGAGTCCCGCGGCGGGATCTATTACTATCATGTGACGCCGGGCGGAAGGTTGATGCCGGGATTGGGATCCAAAGGCGATCCCCGGGTGCGGCATCTGCGAAATGCCGAGAACGGATTTGCCGGCGGCAATGCGCGTACGGTGGGCGGACATACCATCAGCCGCAGGACCGGAGGGACGCATCTTGCAGAGCGTACGACCGGAGGACATTCGGCATCGAGAAGTTCGGGAGGGCATTCGAGCGGCGGATGCGCCTGCGCTTGTGCCTGTGCCTGCGC
>CAJOPA010000121.1 GCA_905236235.1 uncultured Eubacterium sp.
GGGATGCTGGAAGCAAATTGAAAAAACGGCAAAACGGAGTATAATATAGACAGTGTGAAAGTCTAGGGAGGTAAGGAAATGTCAAAAGTTATCGTATTGGATCACCCTCTGATCCAGCACAAGATCGGTATGATCCGCCGTAAGGAACTGGGATCGAAGGATTTTCGTGCCATGGTCAGCGAGGTGGCTATGCTGATGTGCTATGAAGCAACCAGAGATCTGAAGCTGCAGGATGTGGAGATCGAGACGCCGATCTGCAAGACCACGGTGAAGGAGTTAAAAGGCAAGAAGCTTGCGATCGTGCCGATCCTTCGCGCAGGCCTGGGCATGGTGGACGGTATGTTAAATATGATCCCTTCCGCCAAGGTGGGTCACATTGGTCTGTATCGTGATCCCGAGACCTTGGATCCGGTGGAGTATTACTGCAAGCTCCCCAAGGATTGCGATGAACGTGAGGTTTTTGTGGTGGATCCCATGCTTGCTACGGGCGGTTCCGCGGCGGCGGCGATCACGCTTTTAAAAGAAAAAGGCGTAAAGAACATTCACTTCATGTGCATGATCGCAGCACCGGAGGGTGTCTCCAGAATGCAGGAAGAACATCCGGACGTGGACCTTTATATTGCAGCGCTGGATGATCATCTGAACGACCACGGATATATCGTTCCGGGCCTCGGAGATGCGGGAGACAGGATCTTCGGCACAAAATAATTGCAAAAGGAAACGGCTTGCCAAAGGGCAGGCCGTTTTTTTAGACGCTGATTTCGGACGGGAGCCGCTTTCTTGCCGCACGAAAAACAGGGCTTGACAGAAAAAAACGACCGTGCTATAACTGTATTAGTATAAATAATACAGTATAATACAGAAAGGAACCGTAGCGTGTTTGAGATCAATTTTAGGGATTCCAAACCGATCTATGAGCAGATCAAGGAATCTGTTCGCAGGATGATCGTAAACGGCGTACTGACGCAGGACGAGAAGCTGCCTTCGGTACGGGAGCTTGCGGCAAGCAAGGCATTAAACCCCAACACCATACAGCGTGCTTATCGGGAACTTGAGGCGGAAGGATATATTTATTCCATCCCCGGCAAGGGTTCTTTTGTTGCGGTACGGGAAGATATCTATGCCCGCAGACGGGAGGAGTTGTACCCGATGTTTGATGATACGGTGCGGGAGCTTATCGTTTTGGGAGTGGACAAAGAGACAATGAAGCAGAGACTGGATGATATTTACGGGAGGACGGACAATGATTAAAACGGAAAATCTCGTAAAAAACTTTGAGGACTTTACGGCGCTTGATCATGTCAATATGCATGTTCCGGCCGGAGCGGTCTATGGACTGGTAGGCCCGAACGGTGCCGGCAAGACAACGATCCTAAGGCATGTCGCGGGGATCTACAAACCGGAGGAGGGGCAGGTTTTGATCGGTGATCGCCCCGTCTATGAAAATCCGCAGGTGAAGGCTTCCTTTACTTATATTCCGGATGATTTCTTTTATTTTTCCCAGGCCAACACCTTGGAGATGATGAAGTTTTACAAGAATATTTATCCGCACTTTGATGAAAAATTATTCGAAGAATTGCGGGAAGCATTTCGGGAGATCGATCCCAAGAAAAAGGTGGCGCGTTTATCAAAGGGTATGCAAAAGCAGGTGGCCTTCTGGCTGTCCATATGCTGCAGACCCGAGATCATGCTTCTTGATGAGCCGGTGGACGGACTCGACCCCGTGATGCGGCGTCAGGTGTGGAGTGTGATCCTCTCCGGTGCGGTGGAGCACGGCACGACGGTGCTGGTGTCCTCGCACAACTTAAGGGAGCTGGAGGATGTATGCGATCACGTGGGGATCATGCATCGCGGCAAGCTTGTACTGGAGCATTCGTTAAGTGAGCTGCAGGGCAATATCTCCAAGGTGCAGATCGCTTTTGCGCCCGGGGCGGAGCCTTCTTTTGAGGATCTGCCGGTGATGCATACGTCGGTCAGCGGTCGGGTCCATACGGCTATCATCAAGGGCAATCCTCTGGAGGTGGAGGACCGGTTAAAGAAAATCAATCCGCTTCTTTTGGACATCCTGCCGCTTTCCCTTGAAGAGATCTTTATTTATGAACTGGGAGGAGACGATTATGCCGTCAAGGAAATCCTTATTTAATAAAACACTGTACAAGAGCAACTTAAAGAATCTGCTCCCGGCCTGGATCCTTTTTGCGCTGTATGAGCTCGCAGAGGTGGTGGCGCCCATCGCCGAATACGGATATTACGGAGGACTTCAGGAATTAAAGACCATCACTGAGATCCGGCAGTATACCTATTTTCTTTGCGCGCAAATGACCGATTTTACGGCGCTTTTATTGGTCAGTGCAGTTTGCGCCTATATTCTTTTCCGATATCTGTTTACCGGACGCAGTGCCAATATGATGCACTCCTTCCCCGTGACCAGGATGGAGCTGTATGTGACGGCTGTGCTCAGCGCGGTTACCGTGTATGGGTCGGTCCTGTTGGTGACCGTATTGGCGGCGATCCTGCTCTTTTTATCGATGGGAGTGGGGGCCTGTGCCTCGTTCCTTACCTGCTTTGTGGTGAGCTTCTGTATGATGACGGTGTTGTTTGCCATCTGCGTGCTCGCGGTGATGATCAGCGGTAATGTGATCGGAGCACTCTGCTATGTTGCGGCGATGCTGGTGGGCGAATATGCGGTGGAGTTGATCATAGAGGGCTTTTTCTCGGAAATGCTTTTTGGCGTGAGCGTGACATCGGACTTTTCCTTATGGAGGCTGTTGGCGCCGGGCGTTGTGCTGTATCAGAACGTCGGTTATGCTTATGATTTTGAGACGGCGGTCTTGAATGATGGCAACGGGGGTTATGTCCTTCATGGGCTCGGCATCCTGTGGCTGTATACCGCGATCTCGGTGGCGATCCTGATCCTGGGAGCGGTGCTTTATCGCATGCGTCGGCTGGAGCGGACCGGGGATTTTGTGATCTTTTCGCCGGTGCGCACGGCGACGGGATGGCTCGTATCGCTTGTGGGTGGTATCGCTGCAGCGACCATCGCAGCATCCGCGTTAAATAACACCGGGTATCTGGGAAACATCAAGTTTGCGCTGGTGGTGATCGTGGGGATCGTCGCTGCGTTGGTGATCTTCTTTATTGCGGAGATGGTCTTTACCAAAAGCGTCCATGTGATCCATGGAAAACCCATACGACAGGTGGTCGGCATCGGGGCAGTGCTGCTCGTCATGATGATGCTTGTGCGGATCGACGTCTTGGGGATTGAGACAAAGGTTCCGGAGGCGGAAGATGTTGTAAAGGCAGATCTGTGGACCTACGGTTCCTTTGTGGTCGAGGATGAGGAAGATATCGAGGAACTGATCGCATTGCACCGGGAGATCCTGGAAAGCAAGGATTCCATCCTGGACGGCGCTGACAATGCAGAAGGTCTGGTTTATGTGGGGATCAACTATACGCTTGACGACGGTACGGAGCTGACACGCAGCTATTCGATCCCTTACTCAAGGCTGGATGCTTACGGTGGAGACAGTCTGATCAGCAGATACCTGGCGTTTTGTAACCGGGAAGATTTTTTGCTGCAGACGATATTCCCCGATGTTGCGGATCTGTCCCGGCTGAGCGTTTTGACGGCCGAGGTGGAAACCTATGACGATTTCATTGCGGTAAATGATGTGGATGGGCTGGTGGAAGCCATTCTGAAGGATCTGGCAGCCGGCAATCTGGATATGACGCTCGAAAAGATCAGTGGCATGGAGGATGTGGAATATGCCTATCCGATGGTGAATTTTTCTTACATGCTGCATACCGAAGAAGGGACGATCGGATACAGTTCATCGATGTATCTGTATACGAACATGCAGTATACCATCGCCTACCTGAAGGAAAACAATCTCGTCAGTGAGGAAGATTTTTTGACCTATCGTGCCCTGTACGGAGAATAAAGGATGGCAAAAAGAGTATCCAAGAGGACAGAGGAGATTTTAGCGCGCTTTGATGCGTTTTACGGTACGGACGATCGCTGCTATTTGCAGTATGACAAGCCGTATGAGCTTTTGATCGCCGTGATCCTAAGCGCCCAATGCACGGACGCCAGGGTAAATATGGTCACGGAAACGTTATTTCAAAAGTATGACACTCTGGAAAAATTTGCCGGAGCGGACGAAGATGAACTGGCTATGGATATTCATTCCATCGGGTTTTATCGCGCCAAGGCGCACAATATCATACTGACCGCGCGGATGCTTCTTGCGGAGTACGGCGGAGAGGTACCGCGGACGCTTGAGGAGCTGACACGGCTTCCCGGCGTCGGCAGAAAGACCGCCAACGTGATCCGCGGAAATATTTACAGAGAGCCCTCCGTGGTCGTGGATACGCATGTTAAAAGGATCGCCAAACGGCTCGGATTCACAAAGGAAGACGATCCGACGAAGGTAGAGTTTGATCTGATGAGGAAGCTGCCGGAGGATCACTGGATCCTTTGCAATATGCAATGGATCACCTTCGGAAGAGGGATCTGCACGGCGCGTGCGCCAAAGTGCGATGCGTGCTTTTTGAAGGAGTATTGTAAGGAATATGGAAAACACTGAGCCGGTTTTTTATACCCGATTTCTGCGGGGAATCGGGCGTTTTTCAAACGCCCTCTCGGGAGGATGCGCAGAGCCGCGGTCAAGAGACATCTTGTTTCTTGTCCGCGGCTTTGTGTACCCTCCCGAGGAGGGTATAAAAATCCCTTATTTCCTATAGACACGCGCAGGACCAATCTCTTGTACATCCTGCGATTATGTGTTAAAATAATCATTCAGTAAGAACGAAGATGATGCAGGATTGTACCCTTGGAGAGGGACTCCAATCCCTCGGCGCGACGCACGAGATCGTCGATGGCATCGAACTTGCCTGCGGAGAAGTACAGATCTCCCAGGGTCAGGTAGGTGGTGCTGATATCGCTGCCGATCTCGACGGCATAGGACAAAACGTCCATGGCATCTTCGTCCTGCCCGGCATCATGCAGTTTTGTGCCCCAGGTATTTAGGGTGATGCACAGCGTGGTGAAGGATTCGTCATATTCGGAGAGCGCCTCCAAGTTGGCAGCTCCGTAGAGGAGTTTGATCTCGGTGTTGGTCTTGCCGTTTAGGTTAAGGATCCGTTTCTCGGAAAGCTCTCTTACGGTATCACGGCACTGCATGGCCTCTTCGTTGTCCGAGGAGATCTGCAGGATCTTATCGGGGACGGTGATGTAGGTCAGCTCTGACAGATTGACGGCCCGGGTGGCATTGGCGCTTGACTCCGCTTCCAGGTAGTCCCGCATGACGGCTTCATCCTTGCGCGTGGCACGCCTGCGAAAGATGGCGCTGATGATGAGAAACATAAAAAATAAAAAGAACAGTATCGGAAAAGGAAAGTAAAAAGAGGATAGTATCACTTTTACGACAGACTCCTTTCAAAATGAGGTAAGATCATGTTTAAGAAAACCAAAGGCAGAAAAATCTTTGCATCCGTGATCGTGGTGATCCTGGCGATTTCCATGATCGTTACGTTTGTTGCCGCAGCGATGATCTAACGCGGCCATGCATTTATTTTATACAGTTTAGGAAAGATACGTCAATCGGTTTATGAAAAACCGACAAAGAAAGGTTTGGTAAAGATGAAAAAGTATTTCTTCAGAGGTTTGACCATGATGGCGCTGGCGGTTCTCGTCGGGTGTTTGGCCCGCACGGATCGCGTGGCGGCGGCAGAGGAGACCACCATTCTCCCCAATATTTATATCGGTACCATCAATGTGGGCGGTATGACCCGCTCTGAGGCAGAGGCGGCGATCAGCAGCTACGTGGAGGATCTCTCCGACATGAAGGTGACGCTTGACTCTCCGAATGAGGACCTGACGTTGACCGGCAAGGATATCGGTCTGGAGGCGGATCTTTCCGGTACCGTGGAGAAGGCGATCCGCATCGGCAACAGCGGCAATATCGTGTCCCGTTTCACCGAGACGCAGGACATGACGCAGACGACCTTAACTTATGAGATTGACTATACGGTGGATGAGACCGCGGTTCGTACTCTTCTTGAACAAAATCAGGAAAAACTGGAGAATGAACCCATCGACTGGGGATTGACCCGTACCAACGGCGCCTTCGTGATCGTGGAAGGACAGGAAGGCACCACGTTAAAGGTGACGGATTCCGTGAAGGCGGTTTCGGATTTCTTTAACAATACCTGGGACAAGACGTCCATGAACGTGACGGTAGAGCTTGTCAGCGATGTTTCCGAGGTTAAGGGATCGAGAGAAGAGCTGGAAGTCGTACAGGATGTGCTGGGCACCTTCTCTACCAATTATTCGGACAGTATCGAGAATCGTAAAGCCAACGTTGCCCTTGCAACTTCCTTTATCGACGGAACGATCCTCTATCCGGGTGAGTCCTTCTCCGTTGAGGAGACGATCTCTCCGATCTCTTCCGAGAACGGTTATCTGGTAGCAGCCGGATATGAAGGCGATACGGTTGTGGATGCTATCGGCGGCGGTGTTTGCCAGGTGGCGACCACGATCTATGATGCGGCACTTTATGCGGAGCTGCAGATCGATCAGAGAAACAATCACTCCATGATCGTCACCTACGTGGATTATGCGTTTGACGCAGCGATCGCGGAAGGCTATAAGGACGTGAAGTTTACGAACACGACGGACTACCCGATCTATATCGAGGGTACTGCGGACGGATCGACCCTGACTTTTACCATTTACGGCAAGGAGACCAGAGCGGCCAACCGTACCGTGGAATACGTTTCCCAGACGCTTGATTACAAGGCGGCCAGTGTTTCCGTTGTTGTTGTGGACGAGGACCTTGGCTATGTAAAGGGCATACAGGGCGGACATCCCTATGCGGTTGCGCAGCTGGTGAAAAATGTATATGTGGACGGCGTACTGACGGAGAGCAGTGTGGTCAATACGTCTTCCTACAAGACCAATAATACGATCTGGGAGATCGGTATGAACTGTGATAATGCCGAGGCTATCGCGGAGGTCAATGAAGCTATCGCGACGGCGGATCCCGAGATCTTAAACGAAGTGATCCAGAAGTGGGCACAGTACTATGGCACCGGCGGATACAATACCACCGGAGAAAGAGTATTCAATTCTGACGGTACCCGTGTGGGAGCTACGACGACGGATACGACGACCACGACGACCACGACGGACACTACAACGAATACCACGACGAATACCACAACGACGGATTCGACGAGCACGTCAACGAATACGACGAGCTCTACGACCACTACGGATACGACGAGTACATCGGCAAACTGATATGAAGCTTGGAAAGATCTCTGAGAATGTTTTGCAACGTTCCGTTTTAAAACGAATACAACACCAAAAAGCTAGCAATATGCTGGGCGCAGCCAAGGGATCGGACTGCGCCGCTTTTTGCATAAAAGGGAAGAACACTGCCTGGGCCATGAACCCTGTCTGCATTGAGACAAGAGACGTGGCATGGTACGCCGTACACGAGGCGGTCAACACCCTGATCGCCGGCGGCGGAGAGCCTTACGGCATAGAGGTCAGCGCTTTTCTTCCGGAGGATATCACCGAAGAGGAGATCCGGGATCTTGCCGATCAGGTGCATGAAGCCTGCGAGATGCTCGGCATAGAGGCCTGCGGCGGACATACGGAGATCACGGATGCGGTCAGCCGGCCGATCCTGACGGTCAGTGCGTTGGGTGAGTATATTGCGGCCGGAGGGGAAGGCGACGGGACGGAAATCGGGGCAAAAGCGACCGATACGAATCGTTCGGTGTTAAAGGACCTCCTCATGACGGGACACGCCGGGATGGCAGGGGCGGCGATCCTTGCCCAAAGCCATAGAGAAGCGCTTTTAAAGCGTCTGCCGGCATCTTTTTTGGAAAGAGCGGATGCATTTCGCACAGAGGCGTCGATCGCAAAGGCGGCGAAGGCGGCTCGAGAAGCGGGCGAATGCAGATTGCATGATATCGGACAGGGAGGGATCTTTGGCGCCTTGTGGGAGCTGGGAGAGCAACTGCAATGCGGGATGGAAGTGGATTTGGAACGCATCCCTATACGGCAGGAGACCATTGAGATCTGCGAGATTTTGGACAGAAACCCCTACGAATTGTATGCCGCCGGCGCGATGCTCATCGCAGCCGCGGACGGTCCGGGATGCGTAGCGGCCCTTAAGAAAGCCGGGATCGAATGCGAGATCATCGGGCGACTTACCGATCACAAAGAAAGAGTACTTCTTGCGGATGAGAAGCGTTATCTCACGCCGCCGCAGGGAGATTCGATATTTCGATAAAAAGGAATGACAGGAGGAACCATCATGAAGGAAAAACTTTTGACAATGATCGAAAAGAACGGCAAGGCGGATGCCAAAGAGCTGGCCATCCTTCTTGGAGAGAAGGAAGAGGACGTGTTAAAGGCCCTCGCGGAGATGGAGACGGACGGCATCATCTGTGGATACCATGCGCTCATTGATTGGGAAAAGACCGGGATCGAGAAGGTAACGGCCCTGATCGAGGTGCGTGTGACGCCCCAGCGCGGTCGAGGATTTGATGAGATCGCGGAGCGGATCTACAACTATGATGAGGTTCGCAGCACCTATCTGATCTCCGGCGGATACGATCTGATGGTGATCTTGGAAGGAAAAACCCTGCGTGATGTTTCCACCTTTGTTTCCGACAAGCTTTCCACCATCGATGAGGTGCTGAGCACCGCGACCCACTTTATCCTCAAGAAATACAAGGATCACGGGACGGTGCTCGAGGAGCATAAAAAGGATGAAAGAGAGGCCTTCATGCCATGAGAAATCCTTTATCATCTACAATCGAGAGCATCAAACCCTCCGGGATCCGCAAGTTTTTCGATTTGGTCAGCGAGATGGATGATGCGATCTCCCTGGGCGTGGGAGAACCTGACTTTGATACGCCCTGGCATATCCGCGACGAGGGCATCTACTCGCTGGATCGCGGACGGACGTTTTATACATCCAATGCCGGTCTGAAGGAATTAAAGGTCGAGATCTGCAAATATTTACACAGACATTACGGGCTTTCCTATGATTTTGCCAAGGAGACCCTGGTCACGGTCGGCGGCTCGGAGGCGATCGATATCGCCCTGCGCGCCATGGTAGACCCGGGGGATGAGGTCATCATCCCGCAGCCGAGCTATGTGTCCTATGAGCCCTGCACCATCCTTACGGGCGGTGTGCCGGTGATCATTGACCTTAAGGAAGAAAATGAATTTCGCCTGACCGCCGGGGAGCTTTTGGATGCGATCACGGAAAAGACCAAGATCCTGGTCCTGCCGTTTCCAAACAATCCGACGGGCGCGATCCTGGAGCCGGAAGATCTTGAGGCCATCGCCAAGGTTTGCATCGAAAAGGATCTGTATGTGATCAGCGACGAGATCTATGCTGCACTGACGTATAAAGAAAAGCATCACTCCATCGCCGAGATCCCGGGGATGTGGGAGCGGACGATTCTGATCAACGGTTTTTCCAAGTCCCATGCCATGACGGGTTGGAGACTCGGTTATGCCTGCGGACCGGAAAAGATCATCACGCAGATGTTAAAGATCCATCAGTTGGCCATCATGTGCGCACCCACCACCAGCCAGTATGCGGCGGTAGAGGCCTTAAAGTGCGGTGATGAAGATGTGGAGCGTATGCGCGATGAGTACAACGGACGCAGACGCTATCTGATGCATCGCTTCCGCGAGATGAAGCTGTCCTGCTTTGAACCGTACGGTGCGTTTTATGTTTTTCCGTGCATCAAGGAGTTTGGTATGACGTCGGAGGAGTTTGCGGAGCAGCTTCTTAAAGAAAAAAAGGTGGCTGTGGTTCCGGGAACAGCCTTTGGTGACAGCGGCGAAGGGTTCCTCAGGATCTCTTATGCGTACTCGCTCGAAAACTTAAAGATCGCCCTGGGACGCATGGAAGAATTTATCAATGACCTCAGGAGTAAAAAGGCGTGAGATTTCACATCGTACTGCATCAGCCGGAGATCCCGTCCAACACAGGTAACATCGGCAGGACCTGCGTGGCGACGGGGACGAAGCTCCATCTGATCGAACCCTTGGGGTTTCGCTTAAATGAAAAGAATATCCGCCGGGCCGGGATGGATTACTGGGACCGGCTGGATTATGCACGGTATATCAATTACGAGGATTTTTTGCAAAAAAATCCCAACGCCGTCGTTTATATGGCCAGTACCAAGGCCA
>CAJOPA010000122.1 GCA_905236235.1 uncultured Eubacterium sp.
GGATTTGATAAAATAAGTCGTGGAAGACTTGCCCTTGGTACCGGTGATCCCGACCACCTGCATCTTGTCCGCCGGATCGTCATAGTAAAACACGGCGATCCTGGACATGGCATCGCGTACATCCGTCACAAGGATGCAGGGAACAGATACATTCTCAAACCGTTTTTCGGCCACATAGCACACAGCGCCGTTTGCGGCCGCATCCCGCAGGTATTCCTCTTTAAAATGCGCCCCCTTGACGATAAAAAGCGTATCCTTTTGCACATCCGTGGAAGAACAGGAAACATAGCCGATCTCCCCCTCGTCAAATACATTCTCCTCCGCAAGAAGTCCGGCATCCCGAAGAAGTCCCACAATCTCCTTTAAAGCAATCCGTCTGTCCATTCTCAATCCTTCCGTACGTTCCTTCCCATAGCAAGAATACTGTCCCTGCACAACAAAAGCATGGCATCAATATAAAATCCCGACAACTCGTGATATCTGCTGTAAACCGACAACTCCGTACATCCGAGGATCGCGCCGTCGCAACCCGCCGCCTTGACCGCCCTGTCGATCACATCAAACGTCTCAACCTTTCCGTGACCGCCCTGCTTGATCTCCTCATAGATCAGGTCCATGACCACTTTTTGCACATCCTCCGCGGGTGTCCACGGTGTGATCCCCACGGCCTCAAGCTCCTTGTGATAAACGCCGGTCCGTATCGTACCGTCCGTAGCAAGGATGGCAGCCTTTTGCATACCGCGCTCCTTTGCCTCACGTGCGGCGATCCGCGGCATATGCAACACCTCCATCCCCGTATCCGCAGCGAAGCGATCCGCAAAAAAATGCGAGGTATTGCAGGGGATGGCCAGGTGGGTACAACCCGCATCCTTTAACAGACGAATATCGGAGAGCATCTTTGCATAGACGGTCTCCGCGTCACCATAAAGGATGGACTGCGTCCTGTCCGGGATCTGGGGATCGTTTAAGATCATCATGGGGATATGATCCTGATCGACTTTCACGTCCGTCATATCCACGATCCAGTCAAACATAATGCTCGTCGCCTTGGGCCCCATCCCTCCCAAAATACCGAGTTTTTTTAAATTTTGATTATATTTATCGCTCAAAGTACTGTTTCTTCCTTCTTTTGATTAGCAAATCCGCATTCCGGATCAGGATTTCTCCATGGGTTTGCGGTAATACTTTGCATATTTTTTGATATGACTATGGATATTCTTCACCGCCCAGATCCTATGATAGAGGGACGCATCTCCGGCATAAAGAAGGGAATTGGAAACCTTCTTTTCCCGCACAAGCCGCTCCATGGTATCCTGATAACGTAAAGGAATATACTCCCTGCGTACCTTCTCCGGCACCACGCTCCACAGGCTCTCTCTGTCGGCGATGACAAACTCCGCATCCTTATGCTCCAGACGGTCCTCCACCAAAAGGCGTGCGATATTGTACCCCGCACCCGTCACATAATAATTGCTGCGTCCCTGCCGGCAATTGATCTCAAATGCCTTAAATTTGCCGTCACGGGAATCGTATTTGATATCAAAGTTGGAGAATCCCACGTACCCGATCTCTTCAAGAAAATGACGGAAACGAAGGCAAAGCTCCTCCTCATACTCCGTCAGGATCACCGCGTGATTGCCCAGGCCGTGCGGCGTATGCTCCTCCAAAAGGACGTGTCCGAGGCACATGAGCTTCACCTTGCCGTTTGCATCGGAATAATTGGTCAAAACGCGCATATAGCTGTCATCCCCGGGGATGAACTCCTGGATGACCATGATCCCGGGATATCCGCCCGCATACACACGCGCCAGCGTCTCCTTTAACTCCGCAAAGGTCTGCAGGATAAAGACCTTATCATTGCCCGGGAAAGGATGCTCCCAATACTCCACGGAATTGGCCGGTTTGCATACATACGGCGCATCAAAGGGAAGCACGAAATCCTCCCCCATCTCCTTGGTATACAGAAACGTCGCCGGTCGATCGATGCCGTAGCGATCGCATAATTCATAAAAACGATCCTTTTGGATCAGTGTATCGATCATCTCCGCCGGAGAATACGGCGCGATGCAATGCTCCGGAAAACGATCCATACAGCGGGCGATGAGCTCCACATAGGCGTCTCCGCATCCAAGAACGATCACCTTCCCGTCCGTATGCGCCGCCGCAAAGGAAAGGACCTTACCGCAGAGCACCTCCAAAGACTCGATCTCGGGGCAGGGATGGTAATCGATGATCCTGCTGTGACTGGCCGGTCCGGAGGCGTATTTGCCATAGCAGGTACTCTTCATACCATAGGCCTCATGGAAAGCTCGCGCCACGGAATATACGTTGATATCCCCGCCAAAAAGCAGGGGATAGAAAGGTTCGGTATAACAAGTCTCCGACATAAAAAATCTCCTTTAAAAAACCCGTGCAAAACTAAAGTTTGCACGGGGTATATTATACCACCGAAGCCAAGCCCGTGACAAGTAAAGCATGGGCAGAGTTTTACGCACCGACCACGACGACTTTCCTACAAAACCGCCGGAAATTCCACCGTAAAAATATTTTTTCCATCCTCACCTTTGGCACGGATACTGCCGCCGTGGGAAGAAACAATGGTTTTGGCAATGGAAAGCCCGAGGCCGTAATTGCCGCCCTCTCCTTCCCTGGCCTCATCCAGACGGACAAACCGGTCAAAGATCCGCTCCGCATCCTCCTTTGCGATCTCCTGCCCCGTATTGGTCACCGACAGCTGCGCCACCGATTTTTTTGCGGAAAGTTCGATGAGGATCGGCGTATCGGGCTCCCCGTACCGCATGGCATTTTCCACAAGGATATCCAGCAGCTTTTCGATCTGCCTCTGATCTCCGCGAATCGTCACCGGCTCCGTGCGTGTCTCAAGCATATGGCCTTTATCAAAGGCCTCGGCTTCGAGCGGCAGTACCGCCCCGAGGATCATGCGTTCCAGATCCAGCTCTCCCATCACCGTCTCCGTACGGGACAGTCGGGCCAGCTCCAAAAGATCCCCCACCATATCCGACATACGCGATGCCTCCGTCTGCACATTACTAAGCCACCGGTTTTCTCCGAGCTCCTTCTCTGCAAGCTCTGCATTTGCCTTTATGGATGATACCGGCGTTTTTAATTCATGACCGGCATCGGAGATAAATTGTCGTTGCTTCTCCATGGCAACCTCAAGCGGCCGGACCATCCATCCGGCAAGAAACGGTGCCAAGAAGAAGATCACTGCAAAAAAGACAACACCGGCAACGGCCGTGTATTTTAAGAACATCAAAAACGTATCCGTTAAAAGATCGTTATGCATCAGCACCACCAGCGTGCCTTCCTCTGTCTGGTTTACATAATATATATCTCCGTGAACGGAACCAAATGTTTTATTTTTTAACGTCAGGGCCGAGGCCGTCGCTACCAGCTCCTCCCGCGTGATTGAACCGGTCGTGCCCGTATCCACCTGTACCGTGCCATCCTCTCCAAAGAATACGGAAGCAAAGCTCACCACGCTGTACGCGTCCGTCATAAACATGGCACCGCTTGTCTCCGGCGGAAGATGCCCCGGATTCTGCCCCACGGCGCCGTCATTTTCCGCGGGATTACCGTAAGTCTCGTAGTATTCCGCATACATTTTGATCAGACTTTCATTCTCGGAACGCACCGCCATGATACTTGCAAAATAAATGGCCGCGCAAATGCAGACATAGAACAAAAGCGCAACCAAAAGAATGCCGAGGATGATCTTTCTCCGCGACACGCCGCCTGCGGTCTGCCATTTTTTAGAAAAATATATCGTCTTTTTATTTTTCATCCGCGTCTTTCCCATCCTGCCGTAACTCATATCCCAGACCGCGCACCGCCTTGATCTGCGTATGGGAATGCAAAAAAGCAAGCTTCCTGCGGGTAAAGGAAATATAAACCTCCACATTGTTATACTCGGCTTCGTTCTCGTAGCCCCAGACCTTTAAGGCCAGCTGCTCTCTCGAAACAATCCCATGGGGGTTTGCAAAAAAGCATTCCATGATGCGGAGTTCCTTCTCCGAGAGTCGCACCTGCTCTCCCGAAGTCCGGCAGATCAGCATGGCTTTGGACGCGTCCAGCGCCAAATCCATGACCTCCGGAAGCTTCCCGGCGCCGGCCGGTGAAGATCCTCTGCCGGCCAATGCTTTGACCCTTGCGATCACTTCCCGGACCTCAAAGGGCTTCGTCACGTAATCATCCGCCCCGCAGTCAAATCCGGTCAGTTTGTCCTCCAGATCCGTCTTGGCCGTAAGCAGCATGATCGGCGTGGTAATGCCCTCCTTGCGCGCCGTCTGCGCCATCGCATAGCCGGTACATCCCGGAAGCATCACATCCAGTACGGCCACATCATATAAGCCCGTTAAAAGCGCATGAAGCCCCTCTGTACCGTTTCCGTAAACGTCAATCTTCCAACCTTCCTTGCGAAAAAACTCCGCCA
>CAJOPA010000123.1 GCA_905236235.1 uncultured Eubacterium sp.
ATCTTTTTCCTGCGTGTCGGCGGAATCCGACAGGATCAGCGTGAAATGATAGGAATCCCCACCCAGATTGGTATAATCCACGGCGCCCAGCTCGCTGCGCTTTACCGTCGTCGGTGTCGCATCAAAACCATCCAGATAGTAGGTTACATCCGGATTCATCAGCGTATAGGAATAAATATAACTGAAAATGGTAAGCCTCGACGTACTGGCCGGGATGGTGATCACGCCCTTTTCGTCGGGATAGTAATTTTTTCCGTCCGCCACCACGTAGGGCACGGACATTTTGATATCGGAGATCCGTTCAAAATCCTCGTTGATATTGACCTTTACAACACCGGCGGATCCTGCGATATACAGATCGCCGTCCTCGGTCAATTCGCTGTAGGAATTGGAGGTGGTGATATAGCTTAATCCGTCCTCCCTGCCGTAAAACTCCGTGCTGATCTCCCGATTGGCCAGAAGCTCCTCCGTATCCGTCACATAGATCCCGTTACTGCTTAAGACCCACATCTCGCCGTCCGCATTTTCATAGAGATCAAAATTGTTGGAATACGGGAAGTTCTTGATCGTAGTGATTGCATAATCCTCGTTCATATAGGAAATGGAATTGCTGGTAACGATCCAGTAAATCCCACGATCTACATCCTTTTTGATCCGCATGATAACTTCCGAGCTCAGACCCGCCTGCTTGCCGTAATGGGTGATACCGGACTCATTTAAGATATAGATGCCGCCACCATCGGTACCGATAATGACATCCCCGTTATCGGTCTCCACCACGGTCAGCACCTCCGTATTGGCGATGCCGTCCTCTTCCCCGTAGACCCGGGTCACTTTTTCATCCTCAATGACCGCCACGCCGCCGGTGCAGGCGCAGAGCATACTCCCATCCTGCCTCTCATAAACGACACGGACACGATCCGACGGCAGACCGTCCTCGGAGGAATAGGTCGTGATGATCCCGTTATAGTAGCAGATCAAAGGATACTCCCCAAAGGAAGAGATCCAGAGTCTGTGATCGGAATCCTTGATGATACTGCGGATCTTGCTGCCCTCAAGAAGGGTGATGAGATCCGTTACTTCCAAGGCCTCTCCCGAAGCCGTCTTTGCCTTTAGGATCGTAAAGGATGCCATCGGCCCGTTTCCGTCTAGAACGGTAAGTCCCGTATTGCATCCCAAAAACAGATAGCCGTTGTACAGACAGGTGGTATTGACTACGGCCGGATCCATCCGGTATTTGGTAAAGATATCCACGAAACGGCTGGGCACAACCTTCATCACGCCCTGCTTTGCGGAGACAAACCAAAGATTGCCCTGATAATCCACCATGGCATGCTCCACCACGCTGTTTAAGGGCACGTTTTCAAGGATTTTTACCTTGCCGTTTTCAAAATATCCTATGCCGTTGTCCGCGCAGATCCAAAGCTGGTCGGAAAACATCTCCATGGAATTGATATACTCCAAAGGGGAAACATCGATGACAACGGGATCCGCAAATCCCGCGGAAAGATCACCGTAATAGACCAGGGACTCCTTCGTCCCCAAATAGACATAGCCCGGATTTGTCGCATCCGGCAAAATAAAATGACTGTCCTCGACACCCAGGCTTTCTTCACTAAAGTAACCGGTCAGGATACCGTTTTCCATGGTAAAAACATCGCCATCCACGGTAATACCGTAGATCACTTCATCCATACCCCTGCGGAGCTCACGCACATAGGCCTCCGCGATCCGCTCATCCTTCACCTGCACCAGGGAAAAATCCTTGTCGATCACCGCCACACCGCAGGTGGTGGCAATATAGATCCTGCCCTCCTCATCCTCCGTGATGGAGCGGACGGAATCCGAACGCAGACCGTCATTCATGGAAAAGATCCGAAGCTCCTCTTCGTCCATAACCGCCACACCGTTATCGTTGGTTCCCACCCAAAGACGGTCGGCACTGTCGGCGTAGAGTGCGATCACGCTGGTAATCCCCGTGGTGGAATCCACACGTTCAAACGTATTGCCATCATAGCGGATCAGGCCGCTGTAGCTGCCGATCCAGATACACCCGTCCTCCGTCTGCGTGATGGCATTGGCCTCGGATGTCGGCAGGCCGCTCGTGTTATCGTAGAGCACCGAGGCATAGCCTTCCTGGTCCTCGTTAAACTCCACCGCCACTTGGCACAAGGCCTGAATATCTACGTTCTGTGCAAGTACCGCCGTTTCGGAGAAAGGTGCAATCAAACACCACCCTGCCACCATGATCAAAATCAGCAGGCAGGCTCCTCCTTTCGCTTTTTTTGTCCCCATTTTCTTCCAAAAGCGAAGCATCCCGTCACCATCCTCATCTGTTACGTTATGATGCACTCAATTGTAAAAAAGCCTCAAATAACCCCGTTTTCAAACCTTTTAATCAAGATGAAGCCGATCGTAGATCGGGAATTCATCGAACGTCGCAAAGTAATCCTTTGGCGTCTCTGCCCGTCGGATCTTTACAAAGCTACCGTCCTCTTTTAGCAGCACTTCCGCCGAACGCAGCTTGCCATTGTAATTGTATCCCATGGAATACCCGTGGGCTCCCGTATCATGGATCACGAGCAGATCTCCCATGGCGATCTCGGGAAGCTCTCTGTCGATCGCAAATTTATCGCTGTTTTCGCAAAGAGAACCCGTCACGTCATAAACATGATCTGCGGGCGCATTTTCTTTACCCATGACCGTGATATGATGATAGGCACCGTAGATCGCCGGACGCATCAGATCGGCCGCGCAGGCGTCCACGCCGATATACTCCTTGTGGGTGTGCTTTTCATGGATCGCACGGGTCACCAGACACCCGTAGGGTCCCATCATGAAGCGCCCCATCTCCGTATAGATCGCCACATCTCCCAGACCTGCCGGCACAAGGATCTCCTCATACACCTTACGCACGCCTTCTCCGATCACGCGGATATCATTCGGGGTCTGGTCCGGACGATAGGGGATCCCCACACCGCCGGAAAGATTGATAAAACGGATATCACATCCGGTCTTTTCCTTTAATTCCACCACCGTTTGAAATAAGATCCCCGCAAGCTTGGGATAGTATTCGTTCGTCACGGTATTGCTTGCCAGAAAGGCATGGATCCCAAAACGCTTGGCGCCTTTTTGTTTAAGGATCTTAAATCCCTCAAAGAGCTGCTCCTTCGTAAAACCGTACTTCGCCTCTCCGGGGTTGTCCATGATGCCGTTGCTCATCTGAAAGACCCCGCCGGGATTAAATCTGCAACTGATAGTCTCCGGAATATGGCCGATGGTCTTTTCCAAAAAATCAATATGCGTAAAATCGTCCAGATTGATGGTGGCACCGATCTTGTCCGCATACACGAACTCTTCCGCCGGCGTATCGTTCGAGGAAAACATGATCTCCTCTCCCGTAAATCCCATGGCATAGGAAAGCATCAGCTCCGTCATGGAAGCGCAATCCGTGCCGCAGCCATATTCTTTTAAAATAGAAATCAAAAAGGGATTCGGGGTCGCCTTCACGGCAAAATACTCCCGAAATCCGGCATTCCATGCGAAGGCATCCTTAACCGCCTGAGCATTTCTGCGGATCCCGGCCTCATCATACAAATGAAAAGGGGTCGGTATCTCGGCCGCGATCTCCTCAAGCTTCTCCTTCGTCGTAAACGGTTGTTTCATTTGGTTAATTCTCCTGTTTTTTATTCCCCACATAGCGCATCTTGCTGCCCTCCCCGGTATTAACCGAGACATGGACCGCATTGCCGTTTAAGATACGCTCACACGTATTGCAAAAATACCCCGACAAAAGCGGCTTGCCGCATCGCTTGCAAAACATACCCTGGATCACATCCTCCGTCTCGCGATACTCAATCCGCCCATCACGGATCCAGCTGCGCACCCGGCTCACCGGGATCTGAAAATGATCCGCCACCTCATGCTCATTGACATTGTTGGCACGTATATATTCTTTGACGAGATTAAACAAAGCGCGATCTCCACAGGCGGGGCACAATTCATCCGGATAATCCAGAGGCAG
>CAJOPA010000124.1 GCA_905236235.1 uncultured Eubacterium sp.
CGGGAGAGCACAGGCTGCGTGATATAGAGCTGCTGCGCTGCTTTGCTGTAATTGAGGCATTCCGCCAGGGTGATGAATTCGTAGAGTCGACCGATGTCCATAGAGCATCCTTTCCTAAAAAGAATTGAAAATAACGTATACAATATCGCATATTTTCGTTAAAAAGTCAACGATGTCGGGCCGGACGGAAGGATCGCGGAGACGTAAAATCAGGTAAAAAATGGGATTGTACGGGATTTTATGCAAACGTGGTGGGGGGATTTTGCCTTGAAAAACATGGGTGAGATGCTATAATGAATTAATGGCTATTGAGCTTATGATTCTATTATTTTAAGGAGGTTTTTAAAATGGGAAGATTGGAAAACAAGATTGCCATTGTGACCGGCGGTAACTCCGGTATCGGCAAGGCAACCGCAAAGCGTTTTCTTCAGGAAGGGGCTACGGTTGTGATCGCATGCCGCCGTGAAGATGAGAACAAGAAGACCGTGGAGGAGTTTGCTTCTCTCGGTGAGATTTCTTATGTGAATGCTGACCTTCGCAAGGCTGAGGACTGCAAGAAGGTTGTGGATTATACCATTGAGAAATACGGACGCATCGATGTTCTTGTGAACAACGCAGGTATCGCTGACAAGCATAAACCGATCAACAGATGCGAGGAAGACTGGTATGATGAGGTCTGCAAGATCGACCAGTATTCTGTATACTGGATGAGCAAGTATGCGCTCGTACATATGGAGAAGGCAGGCAAGGGTTCCATCGTGAACGTTTCCTCCATCGGCAGCCAGGGTGTGGCAGGTATTTCCTACTCTGCAGCAAAGGCAGCCGTTAACTCCATGACCAAGAATATCGCGATCTACTATTCCGCAACGGATATCCGCTGCAACGCAGTAGGACCGGGCCCGACCCCGACCCCGCTCAATGCTCCGGAAGCAGCACAGTTCTTTGATGCTGATTTTGCTGCACTTTGCGGTAAGCATATCGATATCACGCTTCCCGAGGCAAGCGCGGACGATCAGGCAGCAGCCATCCTGTTCCTTGCTTCCGATGAGGCTAAGGCGATCACCGGTCAGATCCTTTATGTGGATCACGGTACCACCATGTACTAAGAAGATTTTGACAGACAAAGGGGCTTTCCTTACGGAGAGCCCTTTTTTCACACCATAAAGTCAAAAGAAAGGAGCGCGGATGAGCGCAAAGGAAAAGGAGATGGCGGGGCAGCCGCGGGAGATCGAACACAAATACCTGATCCGCATGCCTGCGGAAGAGATGCTCATGCAAAAAGAGGGATGCGTGCGGATAGAAATCACGCAGGACTATCTCGTAAAGGAAGCCGGCAAGGGGAGCTGTCGTGTTCGAAGGGCTGAGACCCCAGACGGCGTGCGGTACTTTTTTACGCAAAAGGAGCATATCTCCGCGATCGAACGGATCGAGCGTGAGCGGGAGATCACTTTTTCGGAGTATGAGGAGTATCAAAAAATGCGCGATCCTGAGCTTATACAGATAAAAAAAACAAGATATCGCTACCCCGAGAACGGACATGTATACGAGGTGGATATCTTTCCTTTTTGGAAGAAGCAGGCTTTTTTGGAGATCGAGGTACCTGCCGTGGATACCAAGATCCGATTACCGGAGGATCTGCAACTGTTGAGAGAGGTCACGGAGGATCGAAGGTATACCAACCGTGCCCTGGCGAGGGAAATCCCCCAAGAGGAAGCTTAGCTGCCTGCGTGCAGGCATTAACGAAAGACCTTGCCGCGTTTGGAGGTGTCCTTCGGGGCCTTGCGCTTGGCGGCATTTTCCTGACCGGAACGGAAAGAGGGAAGCAAGCGTTCCTGATTTTCCTTTGCCAATCGTTTTGCACGCTCCTCAGTCACCATATTCCTGACATCATGGAGCTGCTCGATGAATTCGCTGGCATCATAGCCGTTGGCTTTTTTGTATGACATGGATCCATCACCCCTTTGTATTGAAAAAGATGTTGCAAAATGAATGGTTTCTAAGACTATTATAGACGCTTTTTGTGGAATTATCAAACAAAATATGGTAAATTATAGGATAAGAAGGGTGTGGGGATATGGAAAAATGTAAAATTGTTGCAAATCATCCGGAATACGCGAGCTTGTATATGCATCCCTTTTCGGAGAAGATGGGGGATCGGGTCTATTGCCGTGCGGCCAATGCGGTCATCGCGCGGGAGGACCTTTTTTGTTATGATTGTCCCCTGATGATCTTTGACGCGGAGCATGAACGTTGTTTTGGATGTTTGTATTATGATACGGAAGGCTCGGGTGCCGAGAGTGACGCAGTCCGGATCGCGACGGCGATCGAGGCGGGGCTCCTTCCGGAGTTTCCGTATTTTGTAAAGGATGAAGAGGGCAGGATCGTGGAGCGTGCCCTGCAGGTGGCGGCCGTCCTTCACAAGGGCGCCAAGCGCAAGGGGCATGATGCGCCCTATATTATCCATCCCGTAGAGGTCGTGGGGATCATCTATACCATGACGAAGGATCCGGAGATCATTGCCGCGGGTGCTTTGCATGATGTGGTGGAGGATACGCCCTGGACCGGTGAGGATGTTCGGGAGGTTTTCGGCGAGCGTGTGGCGCAGCTCGTATGTCACCAGACCGAAAACAAACGCCATGAGCTGCCGGCGGAGAGTACCTGGCAGATCCGCAAGGAAGAGGCGCTGGCGCATTATAAAGGGATGCCCTTGGAGGCAAAGTATATCACCCTGGCGGATAAATTATCCAATATCCGGGCTTCCTATCGGGAGTTTCAGGCGGACGGCATAAAGATCTGGGATCGTTTTAACGAAAAAGATCCCGCAAAGCAGGCCTGGTATTATCGTGGGATCCTGGATGTTCTTTCGGAACTTTCCGACACGGCGGCTTACCGTGAATACGGCGAGCTGGTGGAGAAGGTGTTTGCAGGGTATTGATACTGCATCGAGGAGGTTACTTGACAGGATGTTTCTTTTTTGCTACTGTGTAACAAACAGTAATTGGCCGAAGGGATGGTGTTCATGGATAAATGTACATTTATGAAGCGGTTTCGATATTTTCTGTGTCCGTATTTTAAAGAAAAAGAACGGAATGATATTTTGTTGGATTACGAGAGCTGGTTTTGCGAAGAAACCGCCGATGGCGTCAGCGATACGGATTTGTGTAAGCGCCTGGGTTCACCGAAAGATCTTGCAAAAAAAATATGGATGGAGGAGAACAGACCGTTTCAGCCGTTTATTTCATTGTTGTCTTACCAAAGAGTCCGGTTTTTACTGTTCTATGTTTTTGCAATTTTCGCTGCAATCATGATGTATAAGATGTATGAGACATATCATGTTGCCCGATTCTTTCCGTGGATTGTGGGACTTGTTATGATCTATGCTGTGCAGGTGCTTCTTTTCCGAAAGGAAATGATGGAATCCTTTCGAATGGATCTGTCGGTTTTACTGCCGTTATTTATGACTGCACTTTCTGTTGTTGTCTCTTCCATACAAGATACGTCGGTTGCAGTGATCTATCATGTGATATTACAGATCCTGTTCATGGCAATTTGCGTTATGGCCTGCGTAGATGTACTTTGCAATAAAAACGCGTCATCTTTGTGTATGCATTTGACACATTCTGTCATTTCGGTGTTTATTCTTTTGTTTCAGATGCATCAGCTTCATGCGTTCTACCTATCGCAAAGTCAGGTTTATTATCAGATTGTCTTACCGGAAGTGCTGCTTTGCCTGACGGTGATTTTTCCAATGCTTATTGTTTACATAGCCCACAGAAGGTTACATTTGTCTTTATAATATGGATGCACAATTAAAACGAGGGATTCTTACAATATGTATTTTGCAGATCCTGCGCAAGCAGGATACTTATGGGTATGATATCGTAAAGATCATGCAGGATCATTTCCCGGAGACGGAAGAAAGTACACTTTATGCTATCTTGCGGAGATTGTATCGAGATGGGATGACTTCCATGTATCTTTGTGATCAATCCCAGGGACCGAAACGAAAATATTACAGGATCACAAAGGAGGGAGAGGATTATTTTCAAGAGGCGGTATCGTCCTGGAAGGCGGTCGAGGAGACGTTTCGGGTGTTGGGAATTGTATAGTTCGGTTTATATTCATAGGGGGATTATTTGACAGTTCGTCAATGTTGCGTTTTAAAGAATCCGTAATGCGTTTAATGTAGTTGCGCATGTTTTGCACCTCCTTGCAATCAAGATGTCCTTAATTACAAGGGCCGCTTTCGCTTCCTTAAAAACAGATCAGTAGCGAAAGCGGCCGCACATTTTGGTGCTCATGTCAACTATTTTTTATAAAAAAAGACCTCTATACCATTTCTGATATAGAGATCTTCAATCTTTCATCTTAACTTAATGATATGGGTCTGACTCCTTTTATCACATGATCACTTTAAACGTAACATCCGTTTTGTCAAACATCGCCTTGGACACGGCTTTTTTGACGGACGCATCGTCATTGGTGCGCAGACAAAAGCCTTTTAAGTGATAGGGAAGGAGCTTTTGCATCACGTCTTTGGGGATCGGATCTCCATAGAGAATGATGGGAAGCTTTTTTTGTATTTTGTCATCCCGCAGTCGCCGCAACAGGGACTCCGTCAGCTCCGGCGTACGGGCGTCATAGCCGATGATCAGCAGGCTCGGGGACTCGTCGATGAGACGGCGGAAGAGATCCGCGGCCGAGACCAGACTGAGCAGAGCATAATCTTCGTGTAAAAGCCCTGTCAATCGTGCGATATCCTCGATCATGCTTAAATGCATAAAGACCGTTTTCTTGGCGTCCGCAAGGACGACCGGAGCGGGCTGCTCTTTTTTGGAGTGCTTCTCGATGGCAGCCTTAACGGTGGAAACCAGATTTTGACTGTCCTTTTCGATGTCGATCTCTCCGATAAAGGGATAATTGACTTCGGATTTGAAGTTTTTAAATTCCTTCCCGGATCCCATCAGCAGGGTGGGCATGAAGGACTCGGGCATAACGGAAAGGAAGGTGCGGACGTATTCCACACGCTCGGCCTCAATGGAGGGGATGTAAATAATGATGAGTTTGACATCAATGAGCTCGCGATAGAGATATTTGGCGGAAGGCCTGCGCTCCTCTACGGTAAATGACTGCTCGAGCATTTTTTTGTAGCGATCGGACGTCGCAGACTTGCCTGCAATATAGATGATTTTATCTTCCATAGTAACTCCCCCTCTTCACAACACTGTGCTTATTATAGCACTGTCCCCCCACACTTGAAAAGATGGCTCGCCAAGGAATTTGCAACCGTAAAGTGAAGAACGGCTTATGGAACTTGCGATTGCAAATTCCTTGCCCCCATCCATTGACCGCTTGGGGGGACAGTGATAAAATAAGCAACGTAAAAAAAGGGAAGAGGGGGATATTACGATGGATCAGGAGATCAGAGAAGGTTTATTGCAGGCAGGCGTAGACGTAGACGGCGCGATTTCCCGCCTGATGGACAATGAGGGGTTGTACCTGAGGGTTCTTAAGAAGTTCAAAGAGGACAAGACCTTTGGGATGTTAAAGGACGGGATCGCCGCAGGGGATGTGTCCATGACGTTTGAGGGAGCACATGCGTTAAAAGGCGTGGCCGGTAATCTGGGCATGCTGAAGGTGTTTGACGCCGTGGTACCCATTGTGGAGACGGCCAGAGCCGGTTCCATGGACGGAGTCGAGGAGGCTTTCGGGACGTTGGAGGCATGCTACACGGCGGTGATGGACGTCGTACAAAAGATGGAATAACAATCAGAAAGGCATGAAAAGAATGACATTACTGGAACAGTGGAGAAAGACGGCATACGATGCGGATGCCGATCAGGGCGAATTAAAACGTTTTTGGGAACGGTATTTTGAAAAAGAAAAGGGCATCTACGAGGAGCTTTTGGCAGAGCCTGAGACCGAGGTGGCAGGCACGGTGAAGGAGCTTGCGGATCGTTTTGGCGTGGAGCTTATGGCCATGGTCGGATTCCTTGACGGCATCAATGACAGTCTGGTCACGCCCAATCCCATTGAGGAGATGGACGAGAATACCAAGGTCAGCCTTCGTTTTGATACGGAAAAGCTTTACAAGAACATGGTAGAGGCCGAGGCGGACTGGCTGTATGAACTGCCCCAGTGGGAGCCGATCTACGACGAGGACACGAGGAAGCGTCTTTACAAAGAGCAGAAGCGTTCCAAGACCGTGGTGAAGGAGAAAAAGATCGGCCGTAATGAGCCATGTCCCTGCGGTTCCGGTAAGAAATACAAGTTCTGCTGCGGAAGATAGAAGACGAAAAGAGGTAATTGGGAATGAAGATCACTTTAAAGGATGGATCGGTAAAGGAATATGCCGCATCCGTCACCATTTTGGATATTGCGAAGGATATCAGTGAAGGCTTGGCGAGAGTTGCCTGCGCCGGTCTGGTTGACGGCGAGGTGCGTGATCTGCGTACAACGATCGATCATGACTGCGAGTTGGCGATCCTGACGTTAAATGACGAGGAAGGACTGCGTACCATGCGTCACAGCGCGTCGCATATCCTTGCGGAGGCCGTTAAGCGCCTGCGTCCGCATGCAAAGCTTGCCATCGGACCGGCGATCGATACCGGTTTTTATTATGACTTTGATTGTGAACCTTTTTCCAGAGAGGATCTGGATGAGCTGGAAAAGATCATGAAGGAGATCATCAAGGAAGGCCGGGAGTTTACCTATTTTGAACTTCCCAGACAGGAAGCCATTGCACTTATGGAGGAGAAGGACGAGCCGTACAAGGTGGAGCTGATTAAGGATCTTCCGGAGGATGCGGTGATTTCATTCTACAAGCAGGGAGACGACTTTACGGATCTTTGCGCGGGACCGCACCTGATGAATGTGAAGAACCTCAAGGCGTTTAAGCTTATTTCTTCCTCGGGGGCTTATTGGAGAGGCAATGAGAAAAACAAGATGCTTGCCAGAATCTACGGTACCGCTTTTGCCAAGAAAGAGGAGCTTGATGCCTATCTGGCGCATCTGGAGGATATCAAAAAGAGAGACCATAACCGTCTGGGACGGGAAATGGAGCTTTTTACCACCGTGGATGTGATCGGCCAGGGACTGCCGCTGATCATGCCCAAGGGCGAGAAGATCATCCGCAAGATGCAGCGATGGATCGAGGATGAAGAGGAACGCCGCGGATATATGCGGACAAAGACCCCCTTGATGGCAAAGTCCGATCTGTACAAGATCTCCGGCCATTGGGATCATTATATGGACGGCATGTTTGTTTTCGGTGACGAGCAGACGGATAAGGAAGTGTACGCGCTGCGTCCCATGACCTGCCCGTTCCAGTATTTTGTTTATAAAGCAAGCCAGAAATCCTACCGTGATCTGCCCTGCCGTTACGGCGAGACATCGACGCTGTTCCGCAAGGAGGAGTCCGGAGAGATGCACGGTCTGACCCGTGTGCGCCAGTTTACCATTTCGGAGGGACATCTGATCGTTCGTCCGGACCAGATGGAAGAGGAATTCAAGGCCTGCCTGGATCTCGCGAGATACTGCCTGCAGACGCTTGGCGTGGAGGAGGATGTTACCTATCATCTTTCCAAGTGGGATCCGGCCAATACGGAGAAGTACATCGGTACGCCGGATGTCTGGGAGCGGACGGAGGGTTCCATCCGCAAGGTATTAAACGAACTGGGGATCAAGTTTACGGAGGACGTGGGTGAAGCTGCGTTCTACGGTCCCAAGGTGGATATCAATGCCAAGAACGTATACGGCAAGGAAGACACCATGATCACGATCCAGTGGGATGAGTTAAATGCCGAATTGTTCGACATGTATTATATTGATGAGAACGGCAATAAGGTACGTCCGTTTATCATCCACAGAACTTCGATGGGATGCTACGAGCGTACGCTTGCTTGGCTGATCGAGAAATACGCCGGGATGTTCCCGACCTGGCTTTGCCCGGAGCAGGTACGTGTCCTTCCGATCTCTGAGAAGTATGACGAATACGCCGGGAAGATCCTGCAAAAGCTGCAGGAGAACGGCATTGACGCCACGGCGGACCTTCGTTCCGAAAAGATCGGATTCAAGATCCGCGAGAGCCGTCTGGCGCGCGTGCCTTACATGCTGGTTGTCGGACAAAAGGAAGAGGAGGAAGGCACCGTTTCCGTACGCAGCCGCTTCCTTGGGGATGAAGGTGCAAAGGATCCGGATGTTTTCATTGAGGAGATTACAAAGGAGATCCGCACCAAGCAGATCCGCAAGATCGAGGTGCAGGAATAAAGCACGGATCGTTTCCGTGTAGCATAAAATGATCTGAGATGAGAGCGCTTTTTGGCACAATGTGCCGGAAAGCGTTCTTTTTATGCTTATTTTTAAGGATTTTTACTTGCAAAACACGGAAATATCCTCTATAATGTGGTTAAAAGTAGCAGAAAGTGGCACGAAATGGTGCAAAGTGGTGATTACGTATGTTCATGGGAGAGTATAATCACACAATTGACGCCAAGGGGAGGCTGATCGTTCCTGCGAAGTTCCGCGAACAACTGGGAGAAGAGTTCGTGGTAACGAAGGGACTGGATGGCTGCCTTTTTGTGTATCCCAAAGAAGAGTGGAAGGTACTCGAAGAAAAGCTTAGGGGATTGCCGCTGATGCACAAGGAAGCAAGAAAGTTTTCACGATTCTTCCTGGCGGGCGCTGCAAGCCTCGAGATCGATAAGATGGGTAGGATCCTGCTGCCCCAGGTACTGCGGGAGTTTGCGGGACTGACGAAGGAAGTGGTCCTCGCGGGCGTGCTGGAGCGCGTGGAGATCTGGGATAAAGAGAAGTGGAATGATGCGGGTCGGTATGATGACATGGATGAGATCGCCGAGCATATGGCCCAGTTTGATTTTCTGATCTGATCATAACGGAAGAGCTTATGGAATTTTTACATGTATCGGTTCTTTTACAGGAAAGTATAAAAGCATTAAAGATCCGCCCGGACGGCGTCTACGGAGACGGTACGGTTGGTGGTGCAGGACACGCGTTTGCGATCTGCAACGCTCTGTCGGATGCGGGCAGGTTTATCGGTACGGACCGGGACGAGGATGCGGTGCAGACGGCGGGAAAACGTTTGTCTATTTTTGGCGAACGGGCTGTGGTTTACAAGGATATCTACGAGAATCTGCCGACGATCATGCGCCGGGAGGGATATGAGGGCGCGGACGGCATATTACTTGACCTCGGCGTATCCTCCTACCAGCTTGACACGGCGGAGCGCGGGTTTTCCTATATGCAGGACGGACCGCTCGATATGCGGATGGACCGTTCGGAGGGGATGAGCGCGGCGGATGTGGTGAATACCTACAGCGAGCAGGAGCTTACGCGCGTTATTCGTGACTACGGTGAGGACAGATTTGCCAAGAATATCGCCAAGCACATCGTGCAGGCAAGAGCCGAGGCACCGATCTTAACGACGGGAAGACTTTGCGAGGTCGTGGAGGGCGCGATCCCGAAAAAGATGCAAAAGACCGGCGGACATCCCGCCAAGCGCACGTTTCAGGCTTTGCGCATAGAATGCAACAGGGAATTGGAGATTTTGGAGAATTCTCTGGATGAGATGATTGATTTTTTAAATCCGGGTGGCGTGCTCGCGGTGATCACGTTCCACTCCCTGGAGGACAGGATCGTAAAGCAGTGCTTTAAGAGGAATGAAGACCCCTGTATCTGCCCGAAGGATTTTCCGGTATGCGTATGCGGACGGGTGTCGAAGGGCAAGGCATTGCACAAACCCATCGTGCCTTCCGAGGAAGAGTGTGAGCGCAATCCGAGGGCAAAGAGTGCGAAGCTTCGCACGTTTACAAAGAAGGAGTGATCATATGGCAGGGAAAAACAGGGAGATGTACAACAGTTACACGTACACATCGACGGCACCGCAGATGGAGCCGACCCGGGAGATCCCCGAGAGAAAGCAGCGTGATTATGAGCGGGAGCTCGAAGCGGACAGAGAACGTGCCAGAGTGCGCAGAAACAATAACCGGATCCGCAGGGAGCAGGCCCGGGCATTAAGCTATGGCCGTTTTTCCGTATTTATCATGACGGTCTGCGCCTGCGCATTGTTTGCGGCCTGCGGATTGTATGTCTTTTTGCAGTCCGAAGTCACAACGCATTTAAGCACCATTGCATCTCTTGAGAGTCAGATCGTGGACCTTCGTTCCGATAACGACGACACCCTGCAGAGGATCGAATCCTCCGCAAATCTGACGGAGATTAAAGAAATTGCCGTAAATCAGTTGGGAATGTCTTACCCTGACGGGCTGCAAGTGGTATACTATTCGGTGGACGAAACAGATGCCATGACGCAATACGCAGAGGTACCATGATCTATGGCAAAAAAAGCACGAAATTATTTTACAACGCGTTTAAACCGCAGGATGCGCCGCAAGTTGTTGTTGGTGTTTAGCTTCATCGCACTGACCCTTGTGGCGCTTTCTGTGCGTATCGGCTATATCATCACCCAAAGTGGTGACGCATATTCCATCTATGTCCTTGCCCAGCAGGGATATGATTCGCAGACCATCCCCTACCGACGCGGGGATATCCTTGACGCCAACGGGAATCTTTTGGCGACAAGCACCAAGGTGTATAATGTGATCTTGGACAGCAAGGTCTTGAATGCCAACTCCGAGGACATCACCTCCACGGTGGCGGCATTGTGCCAATCCTTTCCGGATCTTGACAGCAATACGCTTTTTTCTTTTATTGAAGAAAATCCCGAGAATGCCTATCATGTACTTTTAAAGCGTCTTTCCTATGAAGAAATCCGGGAATTTGTGGAGATGCAAAACGATGACGATCTCGGTGCCGGGATCTCCGGCGTATGGTTTGAGACGGAGTATGAGAGGAGTTATCCTTTTGGATCTCTGGCGGCCAGTGTGATCGGTTTTTCCTCTACGGACGGCACCGGTATCAACGGCCTGGAAAGCTATTATAATGACACGCTTTCCGGCACCAACGGGAGAAAATACGGGTATCTGAACTCCGACAGCAATCTGGAGACCACCGTGATTGATGCCGAGGACGGCAATTCCATCCAGTTGGCACTCGATATCAATGTGCAGTCGGAGATTGAGCGGATCCTCGAAGAGTTTAATGAGGAATATAAGGATCATTTCATTGAAGGACCGGGCGCAAAGCAATTGGCGGTTCTGGTTATGGACCCCAATACCGGCGCTATTTTGGCGGATGCCCAGTATCCGGGCTACGACTTGAGTAACCCCAGGGATTTGAGCGCGATGTATACCGAGGAAGAACTGGCGGCCATGACGGAGGAGGAGATCTATGATGCTCTCAATTCCCTGTGGACCAACTTCAGTGTGTCCTCGACTTATGAGCCGGGATCCACGGCTAAGCCTTTTACGGTGGCTGCGGGATTGGAGACCGGTGTCTTAAACGGTACGGAAACATTTGAATGCGACGGCTATGAGGAAGTGGGCGGCTTCAAGATCGGCTGTACCCATGTACACGGCCTGATCACGCTTGCAGAGACGATCTCCTTATCCTGCAACGATGCGTTGATGGCGATCGCCAGGATGGAAGGGACGGAACTTTTCTGCAGATACCAGAGGATCTTTCATTTCGGGCTGCGCACCGGCGTGGATATCACGGGAGAGGCCAGGACGGATTCTTTGCTGTATAATGTGGAGACCATGAATTCGTCTTCCCTGGCCACCAACTCCTTCGGACAAAATTTTAACGTGACCATGGTGCAGCTGGCGTCGGCATTTTGCTCCGTTATCAACGGGGGCAATTACTACCGCCCGTATTTTGTACAAAAGATCTTAGATGAAAACGGCAACACCCTTAGCGAGACCGCGGCGACCGTACTGCACAAGACCATATCCGCGGAGACTTCGGCGCTGCTTCGTTCCTACATGGCAGAAACCGTGACCTCCGGTACGGGAAAACGTGCGGCCGTGGAGGGATATACCATCGGTGGCAAGACTGGAACCGCGGAAAAGCTGCCGCGAGCGGACGGCAACTACCTGATCTCTTTTATCGGTTTTTGCCCCGTGGAAGATCCGCAGGTCGTGGTCTATGTGATCATTGACGAGTTAAATGACGAGGACCAGGCGCAGAGTTATATCGCGGCAGAGCTTGCCGGCAAGATTTTCTCCGCGATCCTGCCTTATCTGGGCATCTATCCGGACGGATCGCATCCGCAGATCATTGAGCCCGGAGATGTGGTAGAATATATCAGTAATTCCTCCCTGCTGTCCGGCCTGGGCAGTGCCTCCGGAGATGCGACGCTTAACGATGAGCTTACGGATGCCGGGGAGGATGCGGAGACGGACGATACACAGGCGGATGACGCGCAGTCGGATAGTGATGCGTCTGCGACCGAGAATACGGAGCCCGAGAACACGACACCGGATGCGGGCGAGGGCAATACCGTAGCGCCTGAAGAAATGCAGACACCGCCGGAGGAGACCGGCGAGGAAGCCTCTTCGGAGTCTTCGCCTTCCGGAGAAGGCACAGAGGGCGAAGGTGCCACGTAGGAACAAGGGAGAATGAAAATGACGACGATGCTGTATGCAGCTTTTTTTGGAGGATTTGCCGTTTGCGTGATCCTGGGACCAATTCTGATCCCGTTCTTGTTAAAATTAAAAGTAGGCAATACCGAGCGGGAAGAGCTTGCTTCCCACCAGAAAAAAACGGGAACCCCCACCATGGGAGGGTTGATGTTTATGGCGGCCGTGGTGGTTACATCCCTGTTTTTTGTAAAAGATTATCCGAGGATCGTGCCGGTGCTGTTGTTGTCGGCGGGATTTGGGATCATCGGTTTTCTGGATGATTACCTGAAGGTGGTCAAGCGTAAAAGTGACGGGCTCATTGCATGGCAGAAAATGCTATTGCAGATCGTTGTCACGGCGGCATTCTGCTGGATGCTTTATGTAAACCAAGTGGATCTTTCCTTAAGGATCCCCTTTACGGGCGGGAAACTTATCTCCATCGGATGGTTGGCGATCCCGGTGCTGTTTTTTGCTGTGATCGGTACGGTCAACGGCGTGAATTTTACCGACGGCGTGGATGGCCTGGCAAGTACCGTAACCCTTCCGGTCTGCGGATTTTTCCTTTTTGCCTCCATGAGTGCGGGCGGTGGGATCGAACCCGTGGTACTGGCCATGCTGGGCGCTTTGTTTGGATTTTTGGTATTTAACTGCCATCCGGCGAAGGTCTTTATGGGAGATACGGGATCCCTTGCTCTGGGTGGATTCGTGGCAGGATGTGCGTATGCGCTGCAGGCGCCGCTATACCTTCTTATCGTCGGATTTGTTTACGTGGCGGAGGTCCTTTCCGTGATCATCCAGGTGACGTATTTTAAAAAGACCGGCGGAAAGCGGATCTTTAAGATGGCTCCCATCCATCATCATTTTGAACTCGGCGGATGGTCGGAGACCAAGGTGACGAGTATTTTTGCCATTGTTACGGTATTATTATGTGCCCTGGGATTATGGGCGTATTAGAGGGAAAAGAAGATGAATCATAACGATAGAACTGCCGGCATGACCCTGGTATACGGGGCCGGCAAGAGCGGTTTGGCCGCTGCAAAGCTTTTGCTTTCACACAAGATCCCCGTGCTTTTATATGACGGAGATGAAAAGAAGGACGAGAAACAGATCAAAGAAGAGCATCCGTATCTGGCGGATGCGGTTTGCGTATTCGGCGCGTTCCCCAAGGAAGATGTCTCCCAATGGGATCGCGTGGTGGTAAGCCCCGGGGTACCTTTGGATCAACCGGATCTTTTGTTTGTCAAGGAGAAGGGCGTGGAGATCATCGGGGAGATCGAGCTTGCCTATCGCTACGGCAAGGGAAGGATCCTTGCGATCACCGGCACCAACGGCAAGACCACGACGACCAGTCTCGTGGGAGAGATCATGAAGAGAGCCTATGAGGACGTACGGGTCGTGGGCAATATCGGGATCCCTTATACCGAGATGGTGGAGGGAAGCGATGAGAACACGGTAACGGTTGCGGAGATCTCCAGTTTTCAGCTCGAGACCGTTGTGGATTTTCATCCGGATGTGACGGCCTTTTTAAATCTGACGGAGGATCATTTAAACCGTCATCA
>CAJOPA010000125.1 GCA_905236235.1 uncultured Eubacterium sp.
ACGATCCAGACGCTTCGACCCGTGTTTTTTGAGAGAGATAATTTCTTTACCGGGCTGGTGGAGTTTATCTATACCGCGGATAATGCGGCCAACGTCTGCCCCAGTATTCATGTGTACAACTCCATCGGCGTGCACATCGGCGTGTGCAAGAGCGCCTGGTTAAAAGAAAAAAAGTGGATAAAATACGGATCGCTTGCGCTTTGCATTTTGATCTGTGCCTCCACCGTATTTATCAAGCAGCATTCCATCACGGACGGACTGTGCGCCGTGGCGCTGGCATGTATTTTCTACCTCGTGGTATATCGCCCGAACCTGGAAAGCAGCCGCGGCGTTGAAAAGAAATGGGAATTGGACGCAGAAGAGCAGGAACCGTAGGGAACAAGGGAAGCGATCGGAAAGGGAAAGAGGATCATGGAAAAGAAGAAAACAAAGAATTTTCGCAGTCTGAGCGCCAAGATGATGAACTATACCGTCATTCCGCTTTTTGTGCTGGCGGTGCTTGTGGGGATCGCGGGCAGTATCTTTTGCAAACGCGCCATGATCTCCATGATCGAAGACGAGATGACGCAGGAGTGCGATTATCTGGAAGGCCGGATGGATGCGATGTATCCCGGAGATTACTCCTGGGTCGTGGGAGAAGGCACGAGTTTTACGTTGTACAAAGGGACCTACGAGATCACGGACGCAAGCGAACAACTGGATGTGTTAAAGGAAAGCTTCAACAATGATTTCAGTATCTACCTCGGGCAGGTCAGCGTGCTGACGTCTTGTAAGGATGCGGACGGCAATCGGTATCTTTTGGCGGAGGCGCCCACGACCGTGCGCAAGACCGTGATCGAAGGCGGAGAGACAAGGTTTTATTCCAATGTGACGGTGGCGGGAGAAAAATGCTTTGCGTATTTTCGGCCCATCGTCAATGCGGCCGGCAACAGCTACGGGATGTATGCGATCTTTCACTCGGCGGCGCAGATCAACCGGCGCGTGGCAAGTGTGATCATCCCGCTGTATATCCTTTGCTTTGTCACGGTGGTTGCCCTGGGATTTTTCAGTGCTTACTTTTCCCAAAAGATCGTGGAGCGGATCGTGGCGGTCAAGCGTTTTACCGAGTCCGTGGCGGGGGGCAAGCTCGATACGGACATGAGCGCGGTGTATACTTCGGGCAATGACGAATTGGCGCAGCTTGCCAAAAGCAGTGTCCAGATGCAGCTTTCCATTCGCAAGATGATCGATTACGATACGCTGACGGAGATCCATAACCGTCGGTTTGCCACCGGATATATCACCAAACTCCATGATAATGCCGGGGTGAAGGCGGATTATTGCATTGCGATCGGCGATATCGATTATTTTAAAAAAGTCAACGATACCTATGGTCATGATGCGGGAGATGCGGTTTTAAAGATGACGGCGGATGTTCTGCGCAGAAATGTGCCGCCGGGACATCTTGTGGCGCGCTGGGGCGGCGAGGAATTTATCTTTGCCTTCCGGGAGATGACGCCGGAGGAGGCGTATCAGATCTTGGAAAACTGTCTCGCGGAGATCCGTAAGACGGCCGTATCCTACGAGGACAAGGTGATCTCTGTTACGATGAGTTTCGGCCTGGCCAAGGCGACGGCAGGCAAGAGCGTGGACGAGATTTTGATCGATGCGGACGCGAAATTGTACGACGCAAAAGAGGGCGGTCGAAACCGGATCGTGATGTAGTAGTAACGTCATGCAGGTATTCCTTTTTGGAAATGGTTGTGCTATACTTATTGTCAGAATTATTTTAAAGTTATGCAATAATTTATGACATAGACACAAAAGGGAGGCAGTTTATGAAGATCATGACGCGAAACGGGCAAAAAAGCGCAGGCCTTTTTAGTTTGCTTGCGCTTATTTTTGTGCTTCTTTTGGGCGCGCTTGCAGGGTGCGGCGGCTCCGGCAGCTCCGGCAAAGGAAGCGGGAGTGCGTCCGGGGACAGCACACAGACTGCGACGGTAACGGAACCCAAAGAAGAGGCGACCCGTACCATTATGATCTATTTTCTCGGCAGCAATTTGGAGACGCCGGATGTGGAATATGAATATGATGGCGGCGCAGCGTCCAAGGATATTGCGGAGATCTTAAATGCGGACATTCCGGAGGACGTCAATGTCGTTTTGGAGTGCGGCGGTGCTTTGGAATGGATGGATGAACGCGTTCCGGATGCGGAAGTGACGAGATTTTCCGTAGAAGACGGGGAACTCGTGCAGGTGGAGAGCCTCGGATACGACACCATGACGCAGACGGGAGATCTGACGGATTTCCTGCAGTTTGCGGCGGAGAATTATCCTGCGGAAAACTATACGCTCATCCTTTGGGATCACGGCGGCGGTATCCCGGTAAGCTTTGGTTCTGATGAGCTCGGGGATGAAGACGACGGATTCTGCGATTATGAGATCCGGGACGAGCTGGAAGCTTCCGGGTTGTATTTCGATGCGATCATCTTTGATGCGTGCAACATGTGTACCCTGGAGATGGGCTGTGGGCTGGAAAACTATGCGGATTATATGGTCGGCGCGGAGAGCTATGTCAACAACTCCGGCATTTATTACACCAACTGGTTGGAGATGACGGACGGTTCTGCCATGGATTTCTGCGAAAAGATCGTGCAGGACTACATGGACGAGATCGCAGAGGAGGGTCAGATCGGATCGATGTCGGTGATCCGGCTTTCCTACATGGAAGACGTGTATGATGCCTATGTTGCCTACGTGGAAACGCTTCTGGAGGATCTGGACAGCGGATACTATGCCGCGTACACGACGAGCCGCAGCAACTGCGGGTATTTTGAGGACAATGATGCCGTGGATCTGATCGCCATGGCGACGGCGTATGAGACAAGCGCTTCCGCGGATCTGATCAACGCCGTGGTCAATGCCGTTTCCTATACGGAGAGCGATTTTTCCTTCGGTCACGGCCTTATGGCCTACAGCCCGTATGAGTGGTATGAATACTATGACGACGGCAGAGAGAGCTTCATCGCCTTTGATTATGATCAGACCATCCTTGATTTTTATGACAGATACATTTCCCTGTTGCTTACGTATTATGGGGAAGATTACGTCTATACGTACGGCAATGACTGGTATCAGACGGATTACGTGACAGCTTATCTGAGTGAAAACGGCGGCGTAAGCTCCTCTATCTCGGCGGTCGGGGACGATACGGCAGTGACGGCCAATGAGGGTGCGGTTGTGATCGACGCGATCCTTACGGATTATTATTACGCCGTGGAATTGACGGAGGATGATCTGTCGATCATCGACAATGTGGAATACACCATTTATCTGGATGAAGGGGACGGAACGCTTTTGTATCTGGGAAGCGACTACACCGGATCCCTGGATTCCTATAACCGACTGGCGCTCGTGGATCCCACGGCTTGGGTTATGATCAATGACAATATCGTATGCTACTATTGCACGGGCTACTATAATGACGAATACAGCGGAGAATGGATGCAGACCGGTATGGTTCCCATCTTTGTCAACGATTACTATGCATACCTGTATATTTACTTTGACGAAGAGCATCCGCAGGGTGCGGTCATGGGATACTCCTACTTTGATCCCGAGACCATGGAGATCAGCGATAACGTTTATACGCTGGAGGATACGGACATTCTGGATCTTTGCTACCAGTATGTGGACGAGGATTACAATTACGTCTTTGGCTGGTATGATGAGTATTTCTACGCTTCGGATCTGGAGATCTCCTATCAGAGCATCGATCTGAACGATTATACGACCTACGGCTACTATACGATCTATGATGTATACGGCAATATTTACGAAACGGACGTGCTTCCGCTCGGAAGTTCGTTTGCACTGGAGTAGAAAACGGGTATGGAACTGTATCTGATACCGTGGATCGCGGGGATGGTGGCGCTTTGCTTTTACATACGGGAAAAGCTCGGCAAGCCGACCATCCGTGCGGCAATCTTAAAGGATCTGTCCTCGATCGGATTTTTCTTTACTGCGATCGCCTGCATGTATACGGTGACGCGGGAAGGTGATGCCGGGGCCTTTGGCTGGCTGCTGCTTTTGGGGTCTTTCTTTGGCGTCCAGGGAGATGTCTGGCTTTCCTTTAAGTATTTGTACAAGGCGCAGGCATGGCTGTATACCTTCGTGGGCATCGGGATGTTTGCGGCAGGACATATCTTTTATATCGCGGCGCTTCTTATCTCCTTTGGGAAAGAGGTCGGAGGCGTAACGATCGGCATTCCGGTTGCCATGGGGGTTCTCATCGGAATCGCGACGGGGATGCTTGAAAAAAAGGTAAAGCTTGAATTTGGAAGATTTAAATATACGGTGATGGCCTATGCGGGACTTTTGTCCATGACCATGTTTTTAAGCGGGGCGTTTGCGGTTTCTTTTCATTGGCAAAACCCGGTGCTTGATGTTATGTTTGTCGCCATGGTGCTGTTTGCCGTATCCGACGTGATCTTAAGCCGCACGTATTTCAGTAAGCGTGAGCGTACGCCGGCGTTACTTCTTGCAAATTACATCACGTACTATGGGGCACAGTATGTTTTGGCATTTTCCATACTTTTGACAGTGGAAATGTGACGGAGCGAAGGAGAAGGGGATGAATTTTGAGGATCTGCAAGGGGAAACCATGGAACATGCCATGGAAATGATTTTTGTCATCCGAAGTGACGGGAGGATCTCTTACGCCAATCCGCTTGCACGTCGGACGCTTTTGTTTGGCGTGGATATCCTGATGCGCAATGTGGATGAAATTTTTCCCAAGGTTTTTCGCGTGGAAAACGGCAGTATTGTTCTTGAGGATCCGTCGGAGATGATCGAGGTCATGGCCTATCGCAAGAACAAAACCTGTTTTCCCGTGCGTTTTAAGGCACATCCGCTTACAAACGACACGGGGGCGTATCTGTGTTTTGCCTATGACGAATCCGTTAACGCCATGCTGACGGCAGAGTTAAAGCGCGACGAGGAGCGTTCCCAGAGTGCGGATATCGCCAAAAATGAGTTTTTTGCGACATTTACCCACGAGCTGCGGACCCCGGTAAACGGCATCCTCGGCAATGCCCGGGAGCTGATGGAGATGGACCTTCCGATGGAAGCCGAGGGGAGATTGGCTTTGATCGAGCGGGAATGCCGGGAGATGAATGCCCTGATCGACCAGATTCTGGATTTTGCAAAGGCCAAGGCGGGCAAGATCGTGCTTGAGGAGCGGGTCTTTGATTTTCGCAATCTCCTGGAGGGTCTGTGGACGTTGCATCATCCGAAGATGACGGAAAAAGGCCTGCGGTTTTATTTGTATATTTCCCCGGAAGTCCCGCGGATGATCATGGGGGACGAGCTTCGAATCGAGCAGATCTTAAATAATCTGCTTTCCAACGCGGTAAAGTTTACGACAACCGGAAGCATCACCTTAGAGGTCTTCCGGACGGCGCAGACCAAGGACAGGATAGAGTTGTTTGTCATGGTCATGGATACGGGCGCGGGTATTTCGGAGGAAAACCTGGAGACCCTGTTTGAGCGTTATGAGCAGGAGGACGCCTCCGTGTCGAGAAATTACGGTGGGACCGGCCTGGGCCTGGCGATCACAAGGCAGCTTGTGGAATTGATGGGCGGACGGATCAGCGTGGATAGCGAAAAAGGAAAGGGAAGTGCGTTTCATTTCAACCTCTGGCTGCGGAGACCGGAGCAGGAAGGGGACGTGCCGGAGCTTCCGGAAAGCGCTTTGCGGACGCCGGAGGAGGCCATGCAGCGATGGACGGAGATGCTGCACGAGGAGAAGGACACCTATCATCAGCCCGAGACTGTGGAAAATATCGAAAAAGCCCTGCGCAAGCTGGAGCTCTGTGTGACCATGGACAACTGGGAGAAGGCGGAGCTTTTTGCGGACATGCTGCGGGAATATACGGATCGTGCACCGCAAGAGGTGCGGTCAAAGGCGCTGCGGTTAAAAATGAACGTGCAAAAGGGGGATGCGGAGAAATGGAAGCAATCCTTCGATGCATTTGAGAAGGCCTTTCGCGAAGACGATGCGTGGAAAAAGGGGGAAGCATGATAGAGAGAGCGGGAAAAATAAGGATCATGATCACCGACGACGTGGAGTCCAATCGATTCATGCTGCGGGATATTGTGGAGGACATGGGATACCAGCCGATCTTGACGGAGACGGGCGAGCAGGCGCTTGCTTTTATCGAACGCTTCAAGCCGCATCTGGTCGTTTTGGATGTGTCCATGCCGCAAATGGATGGGTATGAGGTGTGCGAGGCCATCAAGGCCAATCCGGAGACGGCGCATATCCCCGTGATCTTTGTGTCGGCGTTTGACGATGCGGCGGATATCGTGCGCGGATTATCCGTGGGAGGCGCGGACTATATCACGAAGCCGTTTATCCCCGAGGTGGTAAGGGCCCGTATTCAAAACATCTTAAAAGTCGGGGGCAAGGAAGCCAGATTAAAGGACATGAACCGGCATCTGCAAAGCGTTGTGGGCGATCAGGCGGGGCAGATGCAGATCGGCAAGCGCAATGTCTTACGACTGATAGAGGAGATCGTCAGGCGCCACCCCGCTTATGATGAGCGCTATATGGAAAGGGTCGCGTATGATTGCGGCGTGCTGGCGGAGGCAATGCAGCTTTCGGCGGACTTTGAGTGGATTATCAATGATGATTTTGTGGAGATGATCCCTACGGCGGTTCTGATCTGTAATATTGGTTATATTGCCATGCCGACGGAAAAGCTTGTTGAGAAGACTTTTCTGGAAATGGATGAGGATGAGGAATTTCGCAGGCATCCGATCCTGGGGGAGGAGATCTTGCGGTCGATACGGGAAATCGACAAAGGGAATGAATATCTGCAAATGGCGAGGGATATCGTCCTGTCGCATCATGAACACTGGGATGGTACCGGATATCCGTATCGTAAATCCGGCGAGGAGATCCCTCTTGTCGCACGGATCCTGGGACAGGTCGGACATTATGCCGTCCTGACGGATGAGGGGGTCTACAGAAAGCGGGGAAAAGCGTATACGCCACAGGAGGCCATGGAGGAGATCCGGGCCCTGCGGGGGAGTCGATTTGATCCGCGGATCGTGGATGTGATGGAAAAAGTCTATATACATTTTGTATGACCGGAAAGGAGCACAAGAATGAGGATCTTACTTGCGGAAGATGATTTTGTAACAAGAAAATTTATGAATAACTTTTTGTCGAAGTACGGCGAATGTGACGTGACCGTGGATGGGAAGGAAGCAGTGGAAGCCTTCGAGATGGCCATTGAAGAAGGGGAACCTTACGATCTGGTGTGTCTGGATATCATGATGCCTGTGATGGATGGATATCAGGCACTGCAGGGTATGCGGGATATAGAGGAGCGGCTTGGGATCCCGGAAGAAGTACGGGTGAAGGTGGTGATGACGACCGCCTTAAATGATGAAGCCAATGTCAGGATGGCGTTTGAGATGGGGTGCGTGATGTATTCCGGTAAACCCATTGACCAGTACCGATTTGAGACAGCGCTTCGTAAACTTGGCATGATTGAGTGAGGGACGAGGAATGGCATCAGTATTTGAATCTGAGGACATGCTGCAGATTTACATGTACGAAAATGAAGAGCATCTCGAAATTCTTCGAAATATGATCCTGGAGTACCAAAACAAAGGTGCGTTTGATGAGGAAGCCATTCGCGAGATCTTTCGTGTGATGCATACGGTGAAAGCCTCTGCCAGCATGATGATGTTTGAGGACATCGCCAAAGTGGCACATAAGATGGAGGATGTCTTTTATTTGCTTCGGGACGGGTATACGGATGTGGTGCCTTTTACGGAGGTCATGGATCTGGTCTGCGATATGCAGGACTATCTGGGAGAGCAGATCGAAAACTTAAAGGATCCGGAAAAGCGCGGTATCAACCCCGAGCAGATCCTTTCGAAGATCCAAAAGACGCTGGATAAGCTCGAGGCTGCGGAGAAGGCGGCCCCAAAGGATGGGGGCGGAGACGTCTTTTCGGAGAAAAAGGAGAAATCGCAGGAACCCGTGATGTTTTATATTGCACCGGCCAAGGGAGAGCCGCGTGACGGGGGAAAGTATTATCGCATTTACATGACTTATTCCAAGAGTGTCGATCTTGCAAATATCCACGCGTATAAGACGGTTTTGTCCATGGAGGATGTGGCGGATAAGATCCTGTTTTCTCCCTCGGATATCCTTTCCGACCCGGACAGTGCACAGGAAATCCTGGATAGGGGTTTTCGGATGATGATCCGTTCCAATGCATCGGAGGCGGCGATCAGGGAAAAGCTTCCTTTGGGATACGAACTGGATGCCGTGGATATCTTCCTTTCCAATGAAGCGGAGTTTTCCCGTGGATTTGACAGTGATATTCCGCCGATGCACGAGCAGATCAGAAATGATCGCTGGTCAAAGATGCGTCCGGGTGATTTTGTGATCAAGCCACAGGTAAAGGCGCCGGATAAGGACGCGGACCCGGGCCGTATTGAAAAACAGGCATATCTTCGCGTGGAGATCGTACAGATGGACAGGATCCACAGTCTTTCGGCGCGTTTGACGGAGATCCTTCATGCGACGGAAACGCCGGATTATGACGAGGTAAAGCAGATCGCCGAAGAACTGCGGGAAGTGATTCTTGTGATGCGTAAAGTACGGTTGACCAACGTGTTTGCCAAGATGAATCGGATCATTTTTGACATCGCAAGAAAAGAAACGAAAGAGATCGAAATGGACATGGTGGGAGATGATCTGGAACTGGATCGCCGTGTGGTGGACATTCTTTCCGACCCGCTGATGCATCTCGTGCGCAATTCCGCCGATCACGGGATCGAGCTTCCGCGGGACAGGATAGAGGCCGGGAAAAATCCGTGCGGCAAGATCCTGCTTTCCGCCAAGATCGAAGACGGTTCCCTTTTTGTATCCGTCAGTGATGACGGCTGTGGGATGGATTGTGATAAGATCTTTAACAAGGCCAAGCGCCGGGGCGTGGTACCGGAGGATGCCCGCAGGGAGGATTATGACGAGCAGGAGATTTATCAGATGATCACGTTGCCGGGATTTTCCACCAGTGAAGTGATCAGTGAATATTCCGGGCGCGGCGTCGGCATGGACGTGGTGATGGATATGCTGGGAAGGGAAGGAGGCGATCTGATCATCAACAGTCGCCCGGGGATCGGGACCCGTATGACCATGAGGATCCCGCTTTTGGCAAAGGATGGGATATAAGGAGAAGGCATTGGGAAAGAACGAGGGAGAACAAAAACAGTTTGCGGGGATAGAGCGGATTACGATCGCGCTTTATACCGTGTATGGCCTGATGATGTTTTTTGCCATTGTGCAAAGGGAGTCCATGTATTTGAATGCCGTGGCAATTTTTTGCTTGCTGGTATGTATTTGGGCCGTGTTTTTAAGTCGATTTCAGACATATCGGATCCGGGCGGTGTGCTACAGCATCCTGGAATTATTTTTGGTGTTGATCTATTCGCTGCATATCAACAGTGTGTTTTATCTGGTCATGCTTTTGCTCAATCTCCTGGTGCTTACGGGACTTCTCAGCGTGGAATACGGGGTTACGGCGCTCGGCGTCGGATCGGCGGTGATATTGGCGGTGCATTTTTGGCTGGTCCATGTGGGGACG
>CAJOPA010000126.1 GCA_905236235.1 uncultured Eubacterium sp.
TCTTTTTTCTTGTCAAAATACAATTATCAATCACAAAAGGAGGCCTTCCATGAATACCAAACCGCATTTGAACGATGATTGTCTTTTTTGCAAGATCATCAAGGGCGAGATCCCCTCGGATGTCGTCTATGATGATGATTTTGTCTATGCCTTTCGGGATATCAATCCCCAGGCGCCTACCCATGTCCTGGTGATCCCCAAGACCCATATCCCGTCCTGCGCTGCCGTAAACGCCGACAACGCCGAGATCCTGGGGCCGGTCTTTGCCGCGATCGCCGAGGTGTCCAAAAAGGAAAACCTAAGCGAAGGTTTTCGCGTGATCTCCAACACGGGTAAGGCTGCCGGCCAGACCGTGGAGCATCTGCATTTCCACGTCTTAGGCGGGAAAGATCTGTCCGAAAAGCTGATTCCTTAAACGGAAGCTTCTTTATCCTTGGATACTGCGATGCTTACGATCACGCACGCAAAGAGTAAAAACGGATAAAACAAAAACGGCACGATGGATAGGCTCGTCACGGACGAAAGGCTCGCAGCGATCAAAAGCTGCGCACCGTAGGGGATGATCCCCTGCATAATGCAGGAGCAGGTGTCCAAAAGCGAAGCCGTCTGCTTGGCATCCACGCCAAATTCTTCACTGATATCTTTGGCGATCGGTGCCGCGATCACGATTGCCACCGTATTGTTGGCGGTGGCAATATCCATCAGCCCCGTCAACAGCGCGATGCCGACCATACCGCCGCGTCTGCCACTAAAATGCTTTCTGATAAACTGTAAGATCGCCTCAAATCCACCGTATTCACGCATCAGTGCAGCGATGGCTGCCACCAGGATGGCAACGATCATCGTCTCAAACATACCGCTCGTTCCGTCTCCCATGGCAGAAAATGCCGTGGCATAGGTCAATGTCCCCGAGCCGATCCCCACGATCAAAAACAGTACGATACCGATGAGCAACACCAGGAAAACGTTGATGCCCAAGATCGACAGGATCAGTACGATAAAATACGGGATCGCGGCAGGAATACTGAAAGTATAATCTCCCACCATCTGTGAATCCGTACAGATCGCATAAACAATCAGGATCACAAAGGTGATCACGGCCGCCGGCAGAGCCACCCGGATATTCGTCCGGAATTTGTCCTTCATCTCCACGCCCTGGGTCTTGGTAGCCGCAATGGTCGTATCCGAGATAAAGGAAAGATTGTCGCCGAACATCGCACCGCCCACCACGGTGCCTACGCAAAACGGAAGAGACAGTCCGCCGTTTTGTGCCACCGCCGCCGCGATGGGGACCAGGACCGTGATCGTTCCCACGCTGGTACCCATCGCCATGGAGATCAGGCAGGCGATCAGAAACAGTCCCGGAATGGCAAAATTGGCCGGGATCAGGTATAACAGAAGATTCGCCGTACTTTCCGCGCCGCCGGCTGCGGAGGCGATCCCGCCAAAAGCACCTGCCATCAAGAAGATAAACAACATGATCGTGATATTATCATCACCGATACCCTGCGCGCTCAAATGGATCTTTTCCTCAAAAGAGAGGCCTCTGTTTTGTACAAAAGCCACGATCAGCGCCACGGAAAAGGCAACCACCACGGACATGATATAAAAGCCCATCTGGCCGTCCGCCGGACGGATATACTCAAAATAAATACCGTTTCCCAGATACAACACCAGGAACAATACGATGGGCAACAGCGCCCATGCATTCGCTTTTTTCTTTTCCATACCTATTCCCCCAATTTTTTATTTACAGTTCCATGGAAAATCCCACGGAAAAATACTGCACTTTTTCGCCCAATTCCTCTCTGAGGATACGAAAAGCCTCTTCTCCGGTACAGTGTCCGGTCAAAAGATGCTCCACGCCGCAGTTCTTTAAGCGCGACGCAAAGGCTCGCACCTCTTCCTCGGTCTTATTGTACAGATGAAATCCGCCGATCAGGGCATAGATCGCTTCCCCCGGGAAGGTTGCAAGCGCATCCGCGATCACCCGGTCCGCTCCCGCGTGGCAGCAACTGTTAAAGATCACAAGGCCCCGCTGCGTACGGATCACAAGGCTCTGCTCATGGGCAAAATCATCTTCGCGAAAGCCGCCGTTTTCTTTTAAAAACATGGCTTCCCTGCGTCCCACGGCCGCAAGGTCCTTATCCAAATGCGGCACAAGGTACACACCGTCAAAGATCTCCCGCAGACCGTCCACCTTGTCCAGGCGATCCGCATACCGACTCAGCACGCCTTCCGGTAGCCCAATGTATTCCCGCTCGCCGTTTTTAATGGCATAACAATTTTCCCCGCAGGCCTTACGAAGATAAAAACGCGCGCCGGTGTTCTTTTGAAAAAACATCGGCATACCGTTTCCATGATCGTAATGCGCATGGGAAAGCACCGCCGCATCCACGTCCTCCACCCGATAACCGAGGGCTTGCATATTGTCCAAAAACAGAGCAGATGCGCCGGTATCCAAGAGGATCCGCTTCCCTTCATGGGTGATCATGATACACAATCCCCACTCTCCGGGAAGCGTCTCCGTCCCAATATTGTCTACAATAACCTGAATGTGCATAACGGATTAAACATCTACCTCGGTGTCACCGCCCAGGAACGTGGGCAGAGACTTGCCTTCACGTTTCCACTGCGCGTATTCCGCCGTAGCCGCAAACATAACGTCTCCGGAGGAGTTAAGCGCCGTCTCCACGGAATCCTGGATCACACCGATGATAAATCCTACGGCCACCACCTGCATCGCCACATCAGCATTGACGCCGAAAAGGGAGCATGCCATGGGGATCAACAGAAGCGATCCGCCCGCAACGCCGGAAGCACCGCAAGCCCCCAGGGTAGCGATAAGCGCCAGAATGAGTGCCGTCGCAAAGGACACCTGGATCCCTACGGTATTGGCAGCTGCCAAAGACATCACGGCAATGGTCACGGCCGCACCGTCCATATTGATGGTCGCGCCCAAAGGAATCGATACCGCATACATCTCCTGGTCAAGACCAAGCTTACGGCACAGCTCCATATTGACCGGGATATTTGCCGCGGAACTTCTGGTAAAGAATGCCGTGATACCGGACTCACGCAGGCAACGGAATACCAGCGGATACGGATTTCTGCGAAGTACGATAAAAGCAATGAGCGGATCCACGATGAGTGCCACCACGAGCATGCAGCCCACGAGAAGCAGCAGCAATTTGCCGTAATCCGTAAAGATTGACAGACCGTTGGTTGCTACATTGGTATAAATAAGACCCATGATACCGAACGGTGCCAGGTTGATGATCCACTTCACCGCCTGGGATACCACGTTAGCGATATCCTCAAATGCCTTCTTGGTGCCTTCGCCGGCCAGCTTCTTGGCAGCGATACCAAGCACTACGGCCCAGAAAAGGATACCGATGTAACGTCCCTCTACGATGGCCCCGATCGGATTGGCCACCATGTTGGTCAAAAGATTGGACAGGACCTCACCCACGCCGGTAGGGATCGTATCTGCCGTGGCAGCCTCCGTCAGGACGAGGGTCTGCGGGAAGAGAAAGCTTCCCACAACCGCAACAACCGACGCAAGCAGCGTACTTAACATATACAATACGATGACCAACGCAAATCTGCGATCCAGTTTGTCATTGCCGCGCGCCAGCGCAGAGATGACAAGAAAGAAAACCAGCACCGGTGCCACGGCCTTTAAGGCGCCTACGAAGATATCTCCCAAAAGAGAGATGACTGCCAGGTTCTTAAACAGAAGTCCCAGAACCGCACCGATGACGAGTCCGCATATAATGCGGATGATCAAACTGATACTGTTGTACTTTTCCACAAGTTTCATAGTATTCCCTCACACATATATATTTGCTTTTACAAGCCCATACATTATACCACGTTTCCCGCTAAGGCGCGACGGTATCTTTCAGGAATTGCCCTTCTTTCCTCCGCCGAAAACCGCAACCTGCCAAGCGAAAAAAGGGACGTGCCTCGGCACGCCCCTTCTGTGATCATATCTTGCTTCCGGATCAGCCCTTCTTGGCTGCCACGCTGGCATCGAATCTTGCAAGCATGGAACGCGGCGAAGCATACGCACGCTCGTAACGCGGGCACTTCTCGTATCCCGGGATACCTGCCAGGTATTTTGCGATCTTCTTGAGCTCTTCGAGATCGTAACGGCTCATCAGCGTGATCTCCTCCATGAGCGGGGATCCGCCGCCGTGAACGCCGGCCACAGCCTGCGCTGCCTCGAAGGAATCGCAAAGCTTGTTTTCCATCATACGCATTACGCGATGTACGTTTTCGGTACTCCAAGCCGGATTTCTCTGGATGTATTTGTTACACAGCTCTGCGGTCTCCGGTGCGAAGAAGGACTCCTCCGTCGGAAGAGATGCGCAGATACCGCCGGTAAGGTCTGCCATGGTCTCATACTCATGATAGATATTGTGACCCGCAAGACGGCGACCCGCATTGGTAAGGATCTCATCCGGTACCCACTGGCCGCTCGGGAACTGCTGTGCACGATGGCCTGCCAGCTGTCCTGCCGCATAGACAAGCTCTGCCGTCTGGATGATATCGCAGAGTTTGGAACGTACATGGGATTCCTTGGCGATGTCATTGACCTCTGCAACAAGTGCCGCCTGGGAAGCAATAACCTCGGATACGGCAGTCTTGCAGCCGGTGTAGGAATGACGATGATAATGTGCAAACATCAGGGCAAGGTAGCCTGCGAAACGGCATACACCCTCCTGCTCGCGACCGTTCATGAAGACGCGGTCATAGGGAACGAATACATCATCAAAGATCGTCAGGGACTCTACGTCACCGATCTGAGCAAACGGTGCCTCGAGATTGGTTCTCTTATGATGTACGCCCGGGATCGCCATGAGCTTGATGCCGTCCCAGTCTGCCGGAAGCGCAAATGCTACGGCATAATCCCTGTCTTCCTCATCCATAAACTTCGTGGGAAGGGCAATGATCTCATCTACGTAAGGTGCGCAGGAATTGCAGATCTTGGCGCCGCGCACGATGATACCCTTGCAGGGCTTGCCATCGATACCGATGCCGTCCACATCCGTATCCACGATATGGAAAAACTGATCCGGATCCGGCTGCTGATGCGCTCTCTTATACTTCTTGTTACGGGAGCCCTTCACGTCGGTCTGTGCGCAGTTGCAGACCAGATCGTACTCCTGCACATATTCGATATATTTCTTTAATCTCTGATGGTATTCCGTACCGCAAGCCTCATCGCAGTCAAAGGTCACGGAATACAATGCGTTCATGGCATCCGTTCCCATGCAGCGCTGCATGCAGCCACCCACACGGTGGCAGATGAGACGCGTCATCAGCTGCTTCTTTAACAGATCGTCCTGCGTCAAATGAATATGACAGGCACGGTTGTGCTTCTTGCCGTTGCCGTCATCGATCACGCACACGTCTGCGTACTCCGGATCGTTGGCGGTGTCATAGCATTGCTTCATGACATAGGTGCCACCCTTGATCCAGTCCGCCAGATCACGCTCCGCACCGGTCTTGCCATTGGAACGGTCCACGCACTTGCCGTGCAGATATACATTGGGCTTCATTTTGAGCATACGCTCTTTGTACTGTTCATATGTACCGATAGCCATAGATAGATACCTCCTGTTTACATGACTTCTCCAAAGATTGATTTCTCATCTATCTTAGACTATCTGCGCAGGATTTTATATCAAAATTCTACGATTTTTTATAAAATTCTCTCCTTAAAACGCAAACTCCTTCACCTTATACAACTCCTTATATTTCTTTGGCGTCAGCCCCGTCTTTTCCTTAAAGATCTTGCCAAAATACGCCTGGGAACTGAAGGAAAGGAAATTCGCCACCGCTGCCGCCTCCA
>CAJOPA010000127.1 GCA_905236235.1 uncultured Eubacterium sp.
TGCACCCGCTCGGCAACCAATTCCGCAAAAGCGCAGGCAATATAGCCCACGCGCTCCTCCGTCAGATTGGCCGTCCCGTTATCGGTAGAGATCGCGATCCCGCGCACGTCACTTCCGTTTTGCAGGGAAGCGTAGGTCATATCCAATTCCTTTTCCAATCTCCTGTCCTCCCTATATTCTCGAAGCGCCGCCACCGACGGATACCACGTAAAAATCTGCCTGATAGCCCACCACTTGTTCATATGCACTTCCTACCCGTCTGATCATCTCGTCCACGGCATCCTCCCGCACGATACTTACGGTACAGCCGCCAAATCCCGCACCGGTCATCCTCGAACCGATCACGCCGTCCACCTTCCATGCGTTTTCCACCAGGGTATCCAACTCGATCCCGGTGACTTCATAATCATCCCGCAGGGAACCATGGGAAGCGTTCATCAGCTGCCCGAATCTTGCCAGATCTCCCGCCGCAAGCGCTGCCACTGCATCCTTGGTCCGGACATTTTCATAGACCGCGTGTCGCGCCCGCTTCTTTAAGATCTCATCAGGCAAAAATTGCTCCAGGGCGTCATATTCCTCCGCTGTCAGATCGCCCAGCGTCCGGATGTCCTTATGCTCCTGCAAAATAGCCAGTGCCTTCTCGCATTCGCTGCGACGTTCGTTGTATTTGGAATCGCCGAGCCCGCGCTTTTTATTGGAGCAGGCGATCACGATCTTGTAGCCTTCAAGGGTAATAGGCGCGTAAGTATATTGCAATGTGGCAGTATCCAGATAGATCGCGGCATTTTCCTTGCCCATGGCAATGGAAAACTGATCCATGATACCGCAATTGACGCCGTTATATTGATTTTCGGAAAACTGGCCGATCTGCGCGATCGCGACATTATCCACATCAAAACCGAACATGTCCCGAAGCATCACGCCCGTCACCACCTCCACGGAAGCGGAGGAAGACAGACCGGATCCGTTGGGGATATTGCCGTAAAGATAGAAATCAAACCCTTGGGAAAATACATAGCCTTTTTGTAAAAAAGCCCACATCACGCCCTTGGGATAATTGGTCCAGGCCGCTGCGTCATAGGCATGAAGGTCCTCCAGATCCGAGAGAATCACGCCAAGCTCTTTAAAATTTTCCGAAAAGAAATGAAGCTCCTTATCCTCGCGCTTGCGTACCACCGCATAGGTTCCGATCGTCAAAGCGCAGGGAAAAACATGACCTCCGTTATAGTCTGTGTGCTCGCCGATCAGATTGACCCGTCCCGGTGCAAAATACGCACGGATATCTCCGCCGTCTCCAAAGATCTCCCGGAAACGCGCCAGACACTGCTCCTTTTTTTCCATCTGTTCCGTCATGAAATCCTACTCCCGTTCTGCCAATGATCCAATGAAACCGTCCGCGTTAAAAAGCACGCGCGGCATTGGCGATATGCTCTGCCGTCAGGCCGTATTTTACCAGCAATTCCTTTGCCGGACCGGACTCCCCGTAGGTGTCGTTGATACCGATCTTTTTCACCTTGGTGGGCAGCTTCTCCGACAGGCAGTCACATACGGCACTGCCGAGACCGCCGATGATACTGTGTTCTTCCACGGTGATCACTTTGCCGGTCTTCTTTGCGCTTTGAAGGATCAGTTCCTCATCGAGCGGCTTAATGGTATGGATATTGATCACCTCTGCGTCCACGCCCTCTGCCGCCAGCGTCTTGGCCGCCTCCAGAGCCTCATATACGCAAAGACCCGTCGCCACGATGGTCAGATCCTTACCTTCCTTCATCACGATGCCTTTTCCGATCTCAAAATGATACGTATCCGCATCGTTGATCACCGGGATCGCCAAACGTCCGAATCGCAGATAGACCGGGCCTTCATAAGCATAAGCTGCCTTTACCGCTGCCCTGGCTTCCACATCATCACAGGGGTTAATCACCACCATACCGGGGATCGTGCGCATCAGCGCAATATCCTCGTTACACTGATGGGTTGCGCCGTCTTCTCCAACGGAGATCCCCGCATGGGAAGCCCCGATCTTTACATTTAAATGCGGATAGCCGATGGAGTTGCGGATCTGCTCAAATGCTCGTCCCGCCGCAAACATGGCAAAGGAGCTCATAAAGGGCACCTTGCCGCTTGTCGCCAGTCCTGCCGCGATCCCGGCCATATTGGCCTCCGCGATCCCGCAATCGATGTGCCGATCCGGGAATACCTTTTGAAACGTTCCTGTCTTGGTCGCACCCGCAAGGTCGGCATCGAGTACCACCAGATCTTCATGTTCTTTACCGAGTTCTACCAGCGCATTGCCGTAGCTGTCCCGGGTTGCGATCTTTAATGCTTCTGACATAATGCTTCCCCCGCTTTCTTCAGTTCTTCCATTGCCAAATGATACTGCTCCTCATTGGGCGCCTTGCCGTGCCAGCCGGCATCATCCGTCATATAGGATACGCCCTGTCCCTTGTGGGTGGAAGCGATGATGGCCACCGGCTTTCCTTTGACATTCCGCGCCTTGGCAAAAGCATCGCGAATGGCATCAAAATCATGACCGTCAATGGTCAATACCTCAAACTGGAAGGCCTTAAACTTCTCGTCGATGGGGTACGGGCTGCAGACATCCGAGATCTTACCGTCGATCTGCAGATTGTTGTTATCTACGATGAGCACCAGATTGTCCAGATGACGCGCGCCCGCAAACATGGCCGCCTCCCAGATCTGTCCTTCCTGGATCTCACCGTCTCCCGCCATGGCATAAACCCGATAGGAAGCGCCGTCCATCTTGGCAGCAAGTGCCATCCCTACCGCTGCGGAAAATCCCTGTCCGAGGGAACCGCTCGACATATCCACGCCCGGGGTATGCTTCATATCCGGATGTCCCTGCAGATAGGATCCCACATGGCGCAGGGTCTCCAAGTCCTTGACCGGAAAATACCCGCGGTGCGCCAACGTCGCATACAGCGCCGGCGCCACATGGCCCTTGGAAAGCA
>CAJOPA010000128.1 GCA_905236235.1 uncultured Eubacterium sp.
GCGCTTAAATACGGACGGGTATACGGCACCAGATTTGCCGTGGGATGCTTTCTTAATATCGGGTATGACCACATATCACCCATTGAACATCCTGATTTTGAAGATTATTTTGCCTCCAAGTTAAAGATTTTTGAGCACAGCAGGATCGCGGTGGTCAATCTCGATACCGAGGAGTGCGGACGCGTCCTTGCAGCGGCAAAGGCTTCGACCCTTACGCAAAAGATCGTGACGTTTTCCGAGAAGGATCCGGAGGCGGATGTCTACGCCTATGATGTGCATAAAGAATTGGAATTTACGGTCTTTAAGGTCAAATGCCGCAAGTTCCATCGCGATTTTAAATTGAGCATTCCGGGGCTGTTTAACGTGCCCAATGCGCTGTGTGCCATTGCGGTTTGTCTTTGCTTTGACATCCCCGAGCAGTGCATCTATAACGGTTTGTGGAAGGCGCGTGTACCGGGACGCATGGAGGTGTATGCCAATGCCAACCGCCATGTGACGGCCATCGTGGATTATGCGCACAATCGTCTTTCCTTTGAAAAATTGTTTACATCCGTACGGCAGGAGTATCCGGACTACCGAGTGGTGATCGTCTTTGGATGCCCGGGCAAAAAGGCGCTCGACAGACGTCATGACCTCGGGCAGATCGCCGGCAGATATGCGGATCATGTCTATCTGACGGAGGAGGATCCGGGAGAAGAGGATGCGGTAGCGATCTGTCAGGAGATCGCGGAGGCTGTCAAGGCAGAGGGTTGCACCTATTCCATCGATCCGGACCGTGGACGTTCGATCATGGCTGCCGTGATGGAATCCGAGGAAAAGACCGTGATCTTAATCACCGGCAAAGGCGCTGAGACCAGAGAAAAGCGCGGTACGGAATACATCCCGGTGCCTTCGGACGTGGAATATGCCAAGCAGGCCTTGCATGCCTATGACCTGGAACACCATATGGACGGGATGAGCCAGGTGCTGGGGCTTTTGGACACTTTACCCAAGCTGCATTCCTTAGAAGGCAGAATGATTGTGATCAAATACGGTGGATCTGCGCTCGATGAGAATGCCGTGGTCGATACGATCCTGGAGGATGTGGCGGCACTTCGCATGGCCGGTGCCAAGGTTGTGCTGGTACATGGCGGCGGCAAGAATATCAACCAATGGCTCGATAAATTAAATCTGGAATCAAGATTCGAGGGAGGCTACCGTGTTACCGATGATGCTACCATGGAGATCACGGAGATGGCACTTTCCGGACAGGTCAATAAGCGGATCGTTTCCGCACTTGCCAAGCTCAGGATTAAGGGCGTGGGCATCTCGGGACGTGATGGCGGTCTGCTCGTGGCATCGGAGAAAACCGTGCAGGGTGCGGACATCGGACATGTAGGTACGGTGCGCGCCGTGGATCCAGGGGTGATCCATGCGCTGCTTTCTTCCGGTTTTGTGCCGGTGATCTCACCCATAGGGATGGATGAGAAGGGACTGCCCCTGAATATCAACGCGGATGATGCCGCCTGCGCCATCGCCATTGCCCTTGGTGCGGACAAGCTGGTGTATCTGACGGACGTGGAAGGGATCCTGATCGATAAGGACAACAGCAAGACGTTGCTTTCGGATCTGAGCTTGAAGGAGGCGCAGGATCTGATGGATTCCGGCATGATCGCCGGCGGCATGGGACCGAAGCTGCAAAACTGCATTGATGCCGTCAGCGGCGGCGTGGAGAGAGTACTGGTCTTGGACGGCAGAGTGGAGCATACGCTGCTTTTGGAAGCGGTATCCGCCCAGAAGGCAGGTACGGCGGTTTACGCGTGACAGACATTCCGTAAGACATGTAATGGAAGATCAAAAAAGAGGCCATCAGGCCTCTTTTTTTGCTAAGTTTTTGTTTGCCGTGGAAAGCATCAGCTTGATACGATTTAACTGGTTGACCTCGGAAGCACCCGGGTCGTAATCGATCGCAACGATGTTGGATTCGGGATAGGTATGGCGCAGTTTTTTGATCACGCCTTTGCCGACAATATGATTCGGAAGGCAGGCAAATGGCTTCGTACATACGATATTGGGTGCGCCGTTGTGGATGAGCTCGATCATCTCCGCTGTAAGGAACCATCCCTCCCCGGTCTGATTACCGAGGGATGCCACGTCTTTGGCCATATCCGCAAGATCACGGATGTGCGTCGTGGGATCGAAGCGTTTGCTCTTTTTGTAGGCTTTGGTCGCGGGGCTTCTCAGCCACTCAAAGAAAGCGATGCCGAGGTTGCAGAGTCTGGCTGTACGCTTGCTCTTGCCGAGGTTTTCGGCCTTGAAGTTGGCATTGTAGAAGCAGTATTGCAAAAAGTCCGTAAGCTCCGGGATCACGGCTTCCGC
>CAJOPA010000129.1 GCA_905236235.1 uncultured Eubacterium sp.
ATGGATCATGGCCATGGATATTTCTTCCGTAAGCTTCCCGATATCCGGAAGCTCCCCTTCCTTAAATAGCACAACGAATTCGTCACCGCCGATCCTTGCGATGATGCCCCTGTCCTTACAGGACTCCCGCAGGCATCTTGCAAAACGCTTGATCGTCTGATCTCCTGCCGCATGACCGTAGACATCATTGATCTTTTTTAAGTTATTCAGATCGTACAACAGGACGCCGTATTCTGCACCGATAAAGAACCTGTCACATTCTTCCTCGTATTTGCGCCGGGAAAACAATCCCGTCAGAGGATCGATATAGGCGATCTCCTCGAGCATATTCGCGCGGATCTTATTTTTCGCTTCTTCACTGACCCTGGTAACAAAATCGAGGATCACCGCGAAGATAAAGATCAGTACACCGATATTGGAAATACTGGTAAAACTGTGGTCACCAAAAATGGACGTAAACTTGCGGATATTAAACGTAAAGACATCCGCAAAAACAAATACGAGCGCCATCAGGATCCCGAAGGCCAAGATCTGATTGCGGTTTTCCTTGATCCGGTAAAAATCCACGATCACGATCAGGATCGATGCAGAGGACAAAAGGATCAGGAAATGACTCAATCCCAGTACATCCGGGAAGTGCGCCAGATTGATACCCACCAGGACCGCCCACAGACAATCAAACGCCATCTGCGCCCACAGGATCACCAGGTACTGCTTTCTGACCCATTTATGCTCAAGATGCAAGGTATCATCATAGAAATAAAGCATGATGATCAGCGGACTGACATAGAGCGAGATATATTCCAGATAGGTCTTTACCCGCAGGTTGTAGATCATCATCATGATCAGATTGGAATAGCATAACGACCAGAGACCGATCGCAATGGAAAATAACGAAATACATACGATCTTGTAGTATTTTTTGTCCCGCAGGGCAAAAATGACACCGATAATGAACAAACTGGTACCGAAGACCACAAAGAAGACATCCACCAAAACATTTTTCAGATTGGACCGCATCGTGTCCCTGAAATAGTAATTGGCATCGTAAAGAAGCGGAAGATCAATGAAATTAAAAGCAGAACTCTCGGTAACATAGAGCTTGATCGTCAGCATCCGCCCGTTATAGTCGGAAGGAAGCGAGATACACTGCAATCCGTAGCCGAGCTCCAGATTCTTGGCGGCATAATTCCAGCCGTAACTAAACACCTGCATCCCGTCCACATACACATCCATGGCGGAATGCACCGAAACAAAGATCAGCAAAGGATTTTCCATCACATCCATGGGAAGGCGTGTGGAAAGCGTCACCACATTCCCCTTTTGCTGCATGGGAAACTCAAAGTCGGTGATCGTAACATTCTCATAAGTCTCTCCGCCAACCGTCACCGTCCATCCGTTAGCGAGCTCCATATAATGTGACGGATCCGTAGGGATCGAAGAGAAAACAGAACTGAATAAAAGCACCGCAAGAAGCACCATGACGGCAATGACATGGGTGATCCCGCGGTAAACCCGCTCATCCTGCGCATCCGTAGGATGCGTCAAACCCTTTTTAAGCGTGCCTTTCTTAAACAATCCTTTATCCCCCAAAAGTTAAGAATGTTCCTCACCTCCGTCCGGAATCTTTCGAAATACAAACCCCTGCGTCTGATACAGACTCGAATATCCCGAGACGATAAAGCAAATGGCGCATGCCAGTGCGAAATACAATACGTTTCCTCCGCCGAATAACTCCACACTCAACATCACCGAAGCCATCGGCGCATTCACAACGCCGCAAAACAGCGTGATCATCCCGACAGCTGCGGCAAATCCCGGATCCATGCCAAAGATGCCGCCCATAAGACACCCCAGCGTCGCACCGATAAAAAACGAAGGAACGATCTCTCCGCCTTTAAAACCGGCACCGATCGTCACCGCGGTAAACAGGATCTTAAGGAGAAACGCATACCACACCGTCTCCCCGGATAAAGCCTTTGCGATCACCTCCGTGCCGGCGCCGTTAAACATCGTGCTCCCGCACAAAAGTGTCAATATTATAATGATACATCCTCCGACAAAAATACGCAAATAGGAATTGGGGAAAAAATGCGTAAGCATCCGTCCGCACCACCCGATTCCATGGATAAAGATCCAGCTTGTCAAAGCGCATACCACGGCGATCCCGCCAACCTTTAAAATCAGCATCAGATCAAAGCCCGCCGCCGCAAAAGTCACATAATGAAATCCTTCTTTTACAAAATACCCGGATACGTGATTGGCGGTAACGGCGGCCACAAGCCCCGGCAAAAAGATCGCATAGTTCATGGAACCCACCAGGATGACTTCCATGGAAAAAACCGCGGCTGCAAGCGGCGTTCCGAAGAGCGCCGAAAACATCCCCGCCATCCCGACGGTAATGATCATTTTTTTCTCATTTTCATCCAGGTGCAAAAGGCGCCCCAAAACGGAACCGATACTGCCGCCGATCTGCAGCGCCGCCCCCTCTCTTCCGGCGGATCCGCCGCACAGATGCGTCAGCACCGTACCGATAAAGATCAGATAGGACATATTTCCGGGAAGGTCATGGGACTTGCGCACTGAGGAAAGGACCAGATTGGTCCCCTCATCTTTTTCGACATGGTGCAGTCTGTAGATCGCCACGATCAACAATCCCGCAAAAGGCAACAGCAAGATCAGCCAAAAATGCGCCTGCCGCACGCTTGTTGCCATCTGCACGGCATAAAGAAAGGCCGGCCCCACCAGTCCGCAGATCCCTCCGAGGATCAGTGCGATCACCACCCATTTCACAAAAGTAAACAGGTAGATACGCATCAGATGCCCACGATTTTTTATTTGTTCTTTCCACATGATCCGGACATCTCCTCACCGTTTGCAAGCGCATACAGATCCGGTCTGCGCTCCTTTGTGCGTAATAAAGACTGTTCCTTTCGCCACTTGGCCACATTTTCATGGTGGCCGGACAAAAGGATCTCCGGGACGCGCCGGCCCATCCATTCCTCCGGACGGGTATACTGCGGGTATTCCAAAAGATGCTCCGAGAACGACTCCTCCGTACCGGAATCCGCATTGGTAAGCACCCCGGGGACATTGCGCGAAACCGCATCGATCACGACCATCGCGGCCAGTTCGCCGCCCGTTAATACGTAATCCCCGATGGAGATCTCCTCGACGCCGATCTCCTCGAGCACGCGCTCATCCACGCCTTCGTAATGGCCGCACAAAAGGATCAGATCCTCTTCACCGGCAAGCTCCCTTGCCTTTTGCTGGTCAAACACCTTCCCCTGCGGGGATAAAAACACGGTCCGCACGTCCTTGCCCAGGGCGTCACGCACCGATCTCCATGCATCATAAACGGGCTGTGCCTGCATCACCATGCCGGCGCCGCCACCATAGGGATAGTCATCCACTTTTTTATGTTTTTCCGTACTGTAATCCCGGATGTTGACGGTTGAAAGTGCGATATCCCCGCGGGCGATCGCCCGTCCCGTGATAGACGTGGAAATCCCGTTTTGCACCATCTCCGGAAAAAGCGTAAGCACATGAAAATGCATGCTCTATTCTCCCAATCCCGGAAGGAGATGCACCA
>CAJOPA010000130.1 GCA_905236235.1 uncultured Eubacterium sp.
CGGGGGCAATACGGATTATGCACATGCATATTTTCCGGTATATACAAGCTGGCACAAGGAAGCCGGCATGGTGGATGCCAGGGAGGATGCCATCCAACATTATTTAAAGAGCACGGACTATATCCTTGATCCGGAAGTGGTCCGGACGGCAGTATATAAAACAGGGGAGTTTTTTGACTGGCTATGCACCGTCGGGGACTGCAGGTCGGTGTATCATCTGGTGGATTTCGGGAGTGCGGATGCGCACGGACCGATCTACGGGCCGGGACTTCTGGATTTTCCCAATCGTATCATAGACAATCTCAACTGCCGCGATGATGCCATCGGACCCGGCTGGGGCGGCACTTTTATCAAATATACCATGCTCGAGACGATCGAGCGGGAGGGCCTTGATGTCACCATCTATACGGAGACGGCCGGCAGACACCTGCTGCTTGATAAGGAAGGCAGGATCGAGGGCATCCTCGCGGAGGATGCCGGCGGAGAGATCCTGATCCATACGCCTGTGGTCGTACTTGCGACCGGCGGCTTTGGCAAGAGCGATGAAAAGATCAAAGAATTCGTTCCGGAATTTTTTGAAGGTCAGACCAAGATCCATCGTTTCAGCGTGCCGACGGATACCGGTGATGGGATCGACATGCTGCGGGATCTGGGTGTGGAGCCCCGTCCCGACAGACTTTGCATCTCCATGTTCGGACCCAAGCACCATCCCTATTCCAATGTGTTGGCGGATATCGGACTGGAGCCGGAGATGCTGCAGATCAATCTAAACGGTGTGCGCTGGATCGACGAGACCAAGCATCTGCACGGGATGACGCCGTTTATCGCTGACCAGCCCAAGGAGGTTTCCTGGTCGGTACAGAGCCGGAATGTTTATGCGGATATCGCAAATCGGACGATCGACAATCCGGCCTTTGCTTCCAAAGCACATTTTTATGAAACCTGGGAAGAGGAGCTAAAGGAGGAATGCGGCTATCCCAACGATCCGCCGGCAGTGATCGCGGATACGCTTACGGAGCTTGCCCAAAAGATCGGCATGCCCGAGGATGCGTTAAAGGATACGATCACGCGCTACAATGCGTTTTGCGCAAAGGGCGTGGACGAGGATTTCGGAAAAGAAGCCAGGTTCCTGGTGCCCGTGGATCTTAGCGGCCCCTTCTATGCCATTCGCGGCCAACGGTTTTCCGAGGCCTGTATGGGAGGCCTCATGGTAGACGGTCAGTGCCGGGTACTGCGCAATGACGATACGCCCATCCCCGGACTCTACGGTGTGGGAGACGCGACCAGCGCGATGCATATTAAGGGAAGGCTTGCGGTGATCAGTGAATTGACCTGGGGCGTGGCCTCTTCCTATACTTCCGGCGAAAACGCCGTAGAATACGTTGGCAAGAGAGGGGGTGTGCGCTGATGTGGATGCAGGATAATACGTTATTTGTACCGGTAAAAGACCCAAATATGGATGCGGATCGCACCATGCCGGCCATCACCGAGGTTAAGGACAGGGTCCTTGATTTTGCAGAGATCGAGAGTACTTATACCGCAGAGGAAGCAGACCGGGAGAGCGCACGTTGCTTAAAATGCCCGACCCATTGGTGTCAGAAGGCATGCCCTGCCGGCGTGCCGGTGACGGATTTTATCGCAGCGGCAAGAGACGGGAGATATGAGGATGCCTACGCTCTCATCCGCAGCGCTTCCATGCTGCCGGAGATCTGTTCCAGGGTTTGCCCGCAGGAAAAGCAGTGCCAGTCCAATTGCACCCGTTCCATCCGTACACAAGCTGTGGGGATCGGCAAGCTGGAACGTTTCGTGGTGGAGCAGCATTATGCCTTGGGCGCAGCGGAAAAAAGCGCGCCCGCCACGGGCAAGACGGTGGCGGTTATCGGTTCGGGACCGGCGGGACTCTCGGCGGCGCAGCGTTTGCTTGAAAACGGGGTCAAAGTGGTCATGTATGAGCGCGCGGATCGTGCCGGCGGATTGTTGACCTATGGCATTCCGAATATGAAATTGGAAAAAGGCGTGGTGGAACGCAAGGTGGAGAGCCTTGTAAAGCAAGGTATGGAATTGCACACGTCCACCGAGATCGGTAAAGATACAGAGGCTTCGGACGTTCTCGCAAAGGCGGATGCCGTGATCTTGGCCGTGGGTACGGGAAATGCGAGAAAGCTCCCCTTCCAGGGAAAAGGAGAGACCCCCGGCATTGTGCCGGCGGTGACTTTTTTAAAGACAGCTACGAGACAAGCCCTCTTTGAGGGGACTGATGCAACCGGAGACGATGA
>CAJOPA010000131.1 GCA_905236235.1 uncultured Eubacterium sp.
CGGACAGTCGGACGTTCATATCTTTCCGCTGTTGCATGAGGAGGCCGCTTTTTCCTTTTTTGCCGCCTATGATAAGGAGAAAAAACTCAACGCCTATGAGGAGGCATTTATTCGTATGGCGACCGACTATTTAACGCAGCCGAGCGAAGAAACGGAAGACGGCAAATAGTTCAACCTTTTGGTTTGGTTTTAAACCGATTTATCTGTTTGACGATGAGACTCCCACACCTTATATTCAAGCGTGTGGGAGTCTTTTGTATTTTGTGTGTAGGGGGCTCCTGTGAAAGGAGGAAAAAATGAAAAAGTTACAGGCAATGATGATGGCCGGCATTCTTGCGACGAGTATGCTGATTGCAGGATGCGGCAGTGCGGCGGAGAGTGTCTCGGAGGAGACGGGTGCTTCGCAGGAAGAGAATGTGTCGGCAGCAACCGACGCTACGGAGGATATCGTTGCATCGGGAGATGCCAGCGGAGACGCCACGGCGGTTATGACGACGGTCGATCTGGTGACGGCAGGCATGAATACGGTGACCTGCGAGGGCGGTACGTTTTATGTCTATGCACCGGCCAATCCCCATACGTTTGACTTGATGAGCGGACTTTTAAACGGTGTGATCTATGTTTATCCGGACAGCGCCGTTACGAGCGAGCAGGATGCGCAGGCTCTGATCGAGGAGCTGGGGCTGGATGCCATTGCGGAGGAGTCCCCTGCTTATATCGTTGTTCCGGAGCCGGTAGAGGGTGATGCCTGGAGTGAAGCGGATCTGGATCTGTACTATACATCGCAGATCATGCTGGCCGGCGGAGAGATCGCCATGACCATGACCGGTCCGACGTCCCAGTATACCCGATGCACCTATAACAATCTGCAGTACATCATGGCAGAGGGATCCGGTGCGACCTTTGTCAACAATGTACTTAGCCAAAACGCCGGCAGGATCGCCGGGATCTTGACGTTTGGCGGCGAGATGGAGGAAGGGCTTGCGAAAGGCTATGCGCTTCCGGCATATCTGGTCAATGCGACCGAGACGGCCGTTTCCTACTACAAGGCGGTCAATGAGACGGATACAGAGGACGGCAATCGTGCTTACAAATCCGATTATACGGAAAAGCAGGTGATCACGGTGGAAGGTTCCGACAGCTTTGATGCGGAGATCATCCGCACGGCATGGGACAAGACCTTAAGTCACTTAACCAGAGCCTGCCTGGACGGCAATGTGGTTCTGGACAATGCGATCATGACGAACTGGACCCTGGAGACCTGGCCCAATTACAGCGAGCTTGGGATCACGGTGAAGGACCATGAACTGGAAGGCTATGAAGTGCATGATTTCGTTCCGTCCAACATTACGGACGGAGAGACCGGCACACCGCTTGTGATCGTACTGCACGGTCTGAGTGACGATCCGTATTATACCGTCAACTCCATAGGTTGGGCGGATATGGCGGCCGAGGAAGGATTCCTTGTGATCGCGCCGGACTATCCGGGATTTGGCATGGGAGATGCCACCGGCAATGCCGAGGCAGCGGATTTTGTAAAGAGCGTGATCGACTATGCGGCAGAGACCTATGGCATTGACACCGGTCGGGTTTATCTGACGGGATTTTCCATGGGCGGTGCCACGACGGGATTTGTGGCGCAGCAGTATCCGGAATTGTTTGCGGCGGTTGTCAGCATGGGCGCAACGGGCCTTGTTAATGATCGGGCAGCGGACTTTAGTGAGATCGATATGCCGTTTGCCGTGATGGTCGGCACCATTGATGATAACAATATCACGGTGGATGAGGACGGCAATCCCATGATGCTCGGGATCCGAGGTGATACCTCCGGGATCGAAGCGGAATTTGCCATGAACGAGGTGACCATTGACAGCTTTGATTATGCGGTGTATCCGTATTGGGGCTTTGCAACGGATTCCGAAGAGGACATCTACTACAAGGATCTTCATTATAACGTACAGAAGATGAAGCTTGCAGGCTATGATGCGGACTTTATGGAATTTGTATATCTGGAAGGCGCGGCGCATTCCTGCTCGGATTACTATGCGAGACTGGCTTGGGACTTTATGGATCAGTTTGCAAGAGGCGAGGATGGATCTGTGATCGTGAGATAAAGACAGATCGGATCGGGCGTCCCGGAGATTTTCTCCGGGGCGTCCTTTTTTGTATGTGAAAAGACGGGGCGCAGAGGTTTTTGTTATGGTATAATTGGGAAAAGAACAACTTATATCAATATGTTCGGAGTTCGGCAAGAAAAATGAAAAAAGAAGAAAAAACCAACGTCTGCCGCGTGCTGGACGCAAAGAAAATAGATTATACACTGCACACCTATGAACCGGATCCCACAAGGACGGGCGCAGAGATCGCAAGTATGCTGGGAGAGGAGCCGGGGCGTGTTTTTAAGACGCTGGTGACGCAGGGCAAGAGCGGCGCCTACTACGTGTTTGCGGTGCCGGTGGCAGGGACGCTGGATCTGAAAAAAGCGGCGAAGGCAGCGGGCGAAAAGTCCGTGACCATGATCAAGCAAAAGGAATTGCTGCCGCTTACGGGATATGTGCACGGTGGCTGCTCGCCCATCGGGATGAAGAAGGCGTTTCCGACGTTTTTACACGAGACGGCGGCGGACTTTGCACGGATCTGTGTGAGCGCCGGCAAGGTGGGTTTGCAGATCGATCTGGCAACGGAGGACCTGGTGGCGGTCACGGGATGCAGGATGGCGGACGTTGTGGAAGACTAAAGAAAATGCAGGCATAAGAACAGGCAGGCGGAAGAAACCGCCGGAGGGAATAAAACAATGCAGTTAACCATGTTGGGAACAGGGCACGCGATGGTGACCCGATGCTACAATACGTGCTTCGTGATCGAAGAGGAAGGAAAATATTTCATGGTGGACGGTGGCGGTGGCAATGCCGTTTTTGGGCAGCTGCAGTCCGCAGGGATCCCGCCGTTTGAGATCCGGGATATCTTTGTGACGCATAAGCATGTGGATCATCTGCTGGGGGTTGTGTGGATGATGCGCCTTTTGGCACGACCGCCCCGGCCGGGGGAGGAGAAGACGAGGCAGGAGGTTCGCGTCTATGGCCATGATGAGGTGATCGGTCTGTTGCGGGAGATGGTGGAAAATCTGGTGCTGCCCGCGGGCGTGTCGATTGCGGATACGGGTGTTCGTATGATTACGGTAAAGGACGGGGAACGTGTCGAGATCCTGGGACATCCCGTGACCTTTTTTGACATCGGTTCCGTGAAGGCAAAGCAGTTTGGCTTTGTCATGGAGATCGCGGACGGAGAGCGACTCACCTGTTGCGGGGACGAACCCTGTCATCCGCGGATACATGACTACGCGCGGGGCAGCAAATGGATGTTGCATGAAGCTTTTTGCCTCGAGGCGGAGGAGAAGAGGTATCATCCCCATGACAAGCAGCATTCCACGGTAAAGGACGCCTGTGAATTGGCGCAGTCCTTGGGCGTTCAGAATCTGCTGCTCTATCATACGGAGGATGAGTATTTGGAGGAGAGAAAGCGGCTCTACACCGAAGAAGGGAAGAAGTACTATGACGGCCGGCTGTATGTGCCGGATGATCTGGAGAAGTTTACGCTGTAGGATCTGCGGCGTGCGAGATCGTGCGGCCGCAATAACAGGCGCAGGAAGGAAGCGGCAGGGAAAAAAAGCTGCGGCAGAAAGGGGATTATCTTGAAGGATCTGATCGTTTATTATTCGCTGGAAGGAAATACGGCATATGTGGCCGATAAGATCGGGCATGCGCTTGGCGCGGACGTGCTCAGGCTCGTGCCGCAGAAGGCATATCATGACAAGGGATTTGCGAAGTTTTTTTGGGGCGGAAAGAGCGCGGTGATGGCGGAAAAGCCGGCGCTTGAGGACTATGCGGTTGACCTTGCGGCTTATGATCGCGTGATCTTTGGATTTCCCGTGTGGGCGTCCAATTATACGCCGCCGCTGCGTACGTTTCTTGCAGAACACGATGAAGAACTCGCGGGCAAACGTTTTGCTGCCTTTGCCTGCCAGAGCGGTGCCGGTGCGCCCAAGGCACTCGCAAAGCTTGCGAAGGATCTGGGGATTAACGACTTTGAAGATACGATGATCCTAAATGACCCCAAGGAAAAGCCCGGAGACGACAAGGAGGCGCAGATCGCCGCATTTTGTGAGAGGCTTCGTTAGAGATTTATAAATGATCTTCTCCCCATTTTTTGAGTTCCAGAAGAATGGGGATGAGGGTCTTTGCTTTATCGGTCAGATTGTATTCCACACGGACCGGCATCTCGTCATACTGCTTGCGCTCCACAAGACCGGCGGATTCGAGTTCCTTGAGGGAATTGGCCAGCATCGTGTTGGTGATGCCGTGGACGGAGCGTCGCAGCTGTCCGTAGCGCACCACTTCGTTGTTGTCGATCACGCAAAGGATCATGATCTTCCATTTGCCGCCGACGATATCGATCACCCTTTTTAAACCGCAATCCTTGCCGGCGATATCTTCACACAGGGATTCCTTTTTTACTGCTTGTGCCATGGTGAGGATCCTCCTAAAATATTTTAAATACTTGATCTGTTTTTTATACCACCAAGGATAGCATAAAAGAAAAAGGAACGCCAGCCCCGCTTTTACCCGGGTGGTAAGAAAAAGAATACCAGCTAAAGATAAACTGCGTAATTGATATATTTTTTATACCAGCTATAATCAAAGTATCAGCTGACAGATACAACGAATGCACATCCGAAAGGACGGAAAGGAGGATATCATGGAATACAAATTTACAAAGGAAAATTTTGAAGCAGAAGTATTAAACAGCGAGGTGCCCGTATTGGTGGATTTCTATGCGGACTGGTGCGGACCCTGCAAAATGATGGGGCCGATTGTGGAGGAGCTTGCAGAGGAATATGACGGCAAGGCAAAGGTCGGAAAGATCAACGTAGACGAGCAGCCGGATCTGGCAGCAAAGTATGGCGTTATGAGCATTCCGTTTTTTGCGGTCATCCATCACGGAGAAGTTGTCGCCAGTGAGCTCGGTGCGGTTCCGAAGCAGAGACTGGAGCAGATACTGGCGAGCGCGATCTCCTAAAGAGGCAAAGGAGTACAACGAATAACGCGTTTGTAAGGCGACAGGCTTGAAAAACCCGTGAGGCATAGTGTATATTGAGGATATGATAACGGGAACCGATACAAATGCGATCCGTACGGGTCGCCAAAAGGAATTGGATATAGGCAAAGCGATTCCCATCCTTTGCCTTCCTTTTGTGCACTGCATCATCGAATGTTGTACGGATGAGCAGCTCCTTGGGGGGATTCCCTTTTTATTTGATTCTGTCATCGGCGGGCCCATGAGTGCGCCGATGTTTTTGTTTTGCATGGGGGCCACCATTCATTTTGGGAGGGCGCATACGCCCGAAAAGCTGGCGCGGCGCGGCGTGTATCTGATCCTCATCGGCTTTTTGTTGAATATCTGTCGGTTTTTTATCCCCTATATGATCGGCTACGGATGGACGGGGGATAAGGAGCAGTTTCTCACACCGCTTGTCTATCGCGTGTTTGGCAATGACGTATTGCAGTTTGCGGGACTGGCCATGCTGGTGATGGCACTTTTTGTGTGGATCCGGCTCCCGGCGGCGGGGATGCTTGCGGTGGCACTTGCGATGTCCGTGACGGGGACGTTTGTGCGCGGGATCGACCTCGGGAACGACACCCTCAATATTGCGGGCGGATGGCTGATCGGTACGGTCAACGAAGCGGACCTTGTCATCTCGGATTTTCCGATCCTAAACTGGCTGATCGTGCCGGTGGCGGGATACGTCTTTGGCGGGATCCTGCGGGGTGTACAGGATAAACACCGGTTTTATCTGCGTTTTTCGCCAATCTGTCTGCTTGTGGCGGTGATCGCCATGGCGATCGGGATCCACGGGGAGTACGGGATGTTTGGCGAAGGACAAAATGCGTATTATCATATCAGTACGTTGGATGTCTTGATCTGCATCGCCCTGACGCTCGGGCTTTTGGGCGTGTATGATGCCCTGACGGCGGTACTGCCGCAAAAGATCATGGACTTTTTGACCTATACCAGCCAAAACATTACCAAGTTTTATTGCGTACACTGGGTGTTCGTGCGCGTCATTACCAATGTGATCTTTTTTGCGCTCCTCGGAACGCAGGTGATCCCGGTGCCGATGATCCTTCTTTTGAGTTTCGGCATTGTGCTTCTTACGTTCCTTGTGCTTTGGGTATACAATGCATGGATCGCCGGTCGTTTGCATAAGAAAAAGGGGGATTCCCTATGAATGTGACTGCCAAAAAGAAAATAAGCAGAAAGCTTTTGCTCGGACTTTCGATATTTGCGCTGGTGCTTTTTTTGTTTACCGCGCTCTTTGTGGGATATTACTACTATAATGTAAAGATGCGGGAGTACCGTGACACGTCCAATGCTTATGCCAAGGCGGCGGCGGACTTTATTGACGGGGACAGGGTACTGGCCTACGTGGAGCCCGTGGGTACGGATGCGGACGGACAGCCTGTCTATGAAAAAGATGACTACTA
>CAJOPA010000132.1 GCA_905236235.1 uncultured Eubacterium sp.
CCTTCTTCCGCGCTGTCCGCGTCGTAGATCTTTAATGTGATATTGGACAGGGATTGCAGTTTTTGAAGCGCCTTTGGCTCACTGAAATGCAGATAATTGGTGGTCAGGATCTTCCCCGGTACGCCGCGTTTTTCCAGTTCCTTAAACGTCTGCAACAGCGGTGTGATCCCACCAAGCGTGATAAAAGCCACACTGATCTGAAACTCCTCGCAGGCAAGTAGCTCCGCCTCTAAGGACGAGAGTACCTTCTTGCCTTCCTTCGGATTATTAGACACAAACTGTGGGCGGTAGCTCTCATTTGAAACTACCGCCCCGTTAATATAGGCTGTCTCCCATCCTTTTCTAATCTCATCAAACATCCGCGCCGTCGTTCCCCTTATTTATCTGAGTTGCAAGCCGTCCTTAAAGGCGTCGCCAACCTTATCGCCGAGGGCGATATAGGTGTTGTTTGCCGGATCAAACGTGATGGGTTTTAACTTCTTGGGATCGATCGCGCCGTCCGTGATCACGCTCTCATCCGCGGACACGTTCACGATCTCCCCGATAAGGATCCCATTGGCAAAGCTCTTTACCCTGCACTCCATCGCCATGGGCAGTTCGTCGATCAGCGGCGCGTCTACAAAAGCGCTCTTCGTCGCATGAAACCCTGCCTTGGCAAATTTATCCGGAACCTTCCTCCCCGATTCCACGCCCACATAATCGCAGGCAACCACCGTGTCCTCCGTCGCCATGCTGACCGTAAAGGCCTTGCGCACAGCGAGATTGTCCGTCGTCTTATGATCGGAAAGACTGATGGTGATCTCCCGAAAGTCCGTCGTGATCCCCCATGCCGCGTTCATGGCATTGGGCACGCCGTTTTCATCATAGGTGGCAATGATCAGCACCGGTTGCGGAAACATGATCGGTTTAGCTCCAAAATCCACTCTGCTCATTTCTGCTCCTCCTTACCCTCTTGCTGCACTCTCCCATACGATGCAGTATCAAAGCGCACTCTTCATACCGGTCGCGGATTCCATGATCGACTCGAGGTTTTCATCAAGCAGCCCCATGTTCTCCACGTTTCTTTGGCTCATCTCAAACAGGCTCTCTGCCTGCGCGGAAACCTCCTCGGTGGCGGCAGAAAGACCGGTCACCGAATCCATGATCGCGCTGTTGGAAGCGACCACATGGTTGACCGCATTCGAGATATTGGTCAGAGACTCCGTGAGCGAGATCACGTTTTCCCGGATGCTTTCGAATTTTTCACCGGTATCGACGATCATGTCATTTTGCGAGAGGATGCTGCTCGTGGATTTTTTCATATTGTCGCCCGCAGCATTCATATCATCCGAAAGCTTGGACAGGATGTCCGTGATCTTCTCCGTGGCGCCTCTGGTCTCCTCGGACAGCACACGGATCTCGTCCGCAACCACGGCGAATCCTTTGCCTGCCTCGCCGGCTCTGGCAGCCTCAATGGAGGCATTTAAAGCAAGGAGATTGGTCTGCCCGGAGATAGCCAAGATCGCACCTGTAAACTCCTCCACTTCTGCGATCCGCTTTTGCAGCTGACGGGTAGCTTCCTCGCTGGCGGCGTTGATCGCCGCCGTTTCCTCGGATTTTTTCTTGAGCTCCTCCAAAAGCGTAACACCGTCCTCGATCGTCCGCGCCGATTCCCCGGCAGCTTCCCGCATGCCGGATGCCTCCCTATCGGAAGCCTCGAGCTCCTCCTGGATCCTACCGATCATCTCCGTCTGATACCGGATCGCCTCCGCCGTCGAACGGATGGCGTCATTGATCTCGTTGGTCGCCTGATTGCTCTGCGATACGCTGTCGGACAGCGCCGTGATCACGGATTTGGAGTGATCGAGCTTGTCAAAGATCACGCCCGATCCGTCCGCAATGTTCCCCGCGATATTACGCTGGATCTCCGTTTGCTTTTGCAGATACTCCATCATCTCTATATTTTGTTTTTCCATGAGATTGGTGAGCGCTACCGCCATCGCTGCGGTAATGATCGCAAACACCACACAGATGGTGGTCATCAGCATCTCTTCCTTGTCCCCGCGAAGGAGAAACAGGATGTAGTAAATGATATTGGTGACGATACACACGGCCCCCGACAGGAGCGTTGTCTTTTTCTCCCGGTCAAGGATCACCACATAGATGATAGGATACATGATGATAAAAAGGAACACCTGGCCGGCCGTCAGATAGATCCACAAAAAGCCGGAAGCCACAAACACCATGCAGATCTTTTGCTGTAAGTCCCCCATCTTGCCGGCGATAAAACAAAACAGGCAGAATACCACGCCGCACAGTAGATACGCCGTCCTGATCTTTCCGCTGATCCCGTCTCCCATATAAAAGAAGGATACGGCCGCCAAGATCAGTATGGTCAGAATCCGGATCACGTAGGTAAACCGGACTTTTTCCGCCAGCTGCTTTTCTTCGATACTCATATTGTTCCCCTCCGTCACTCCAATAGTATTAAAACCCTTGAGTTTATTATATTTCACACGGCAAAAACAGACAACTCATAATTTGCCGTCCCGTCTATTCCACGCTCTTTAACGACTCAATCATATCCACCCGGTCGAGATGCCCCTTCATCATCCGATTGACCATGAGCGAAAAGACAATGGAGATGAGGACACTCGCCCCGTAGCTTACAAGGGAGATCTCCCGGCCAAACATCATTTCATCCACTTCCACCGTCACGATGACAAAATGGTGCAGAAACGAACCAAAGACGAGCCCTGCCACGATGCCGAGGACCGTCAGCACCGTATTTTCCCGGAAGATATAATCCGCGACTTCTTTGTCATAAAATCCCAGTACCTTTAACGTCGCCAGCTCCCGTTTGCGCTCGGAGATGTTGATGGTATTAAGATTGTAAAGCACCACCCAGGCAAGCAGCGCCGCGGACAGGATCAGAACCACGACCACAAAATTTAGGGTTTGCAGCATGTCTTCGATCTGATCCTCGAGATCCGAGGTAAAGACCACGCCGGCTACGGAATCTTCGTCCACCAGCTGCTTTCCGAGCGTCGCTTCGTTTTCCTCGGAAGTATCCTCATAGCACAAAAGCAACTCATTCGCCTCTGCGTCCTCCTCATAAAGGGTTGCATAGAAATCGGCCGACATAAAGATATAGTGCATCACGTAGTTTTCATAGATCATGGCGACCTCCACGGACTTGGTGGGATAGCCGTCCCGGGTCATGCGCAAGGTGTCCCCAACGCCGACGCCCAGCATCGTCGCCGTCTTTTCACTGAGCGCGATCCCTTCCTCGGGAAACGCAAGCGCCTCTCCGGACTTCCGGTCACGGAAGGCAAAAAAGGACAACAGGCTCTCCTCCTGCACCGGTACCGTCAGCGCCACCTCCATGGAGTCGGACTCGGAACGCACCGTGACACTCTGGCTGTAGATGTCCATGACATCCTCCATGCCGCCTTCGTAAGCGAGCATCTCCTGCCGCAGGGCATCCTTTTCCTCCTCCGTGGCATCCTCGTTATAGACCACCATGGCATCATATTGAAACAGCTCCGTATATTGATTCTTCGCCACTTGCTCGATGGAATCATGCAGTCCGAAGCCCACCAGGATAAGCCCCATGCAACCGCTGATCCCGATGATGGTCATGACCAGACGTTTTTTGTAACGGAACAGATTGCGTCCCGTGGATTTCTGCGTGAAATTGAGCCGATTCCAGAGAAACGGCATCTTTTCAAGCAGCGTGCGTTTCCCCGCCTTTGGCGCCTCCGGTCGCATCAGCTGACTGGGCTTTAAAGACAGCGCCTTTAGTGTTGCCGCAAGCGTCGCGATCTCCATGGATAAAAGCGCCGCTACCACCGCGATCCCACCCTGGGTGAGATTGACCGGATGGATATTGACGGGCAGGCCCGTATACAGCATGCCATAGGACCGGATGACGATCCA
>CAJOPA010000133.1 GCA_905236235.1 uncultured Eubacterium sp.
ATACCGCCGGCTTCCCGATCAATCTCATGGGTATTGCGAATCGCATCCAAAAGTGATGTTTTACCGTGATCAACGTGACCCATAACGCAGACAACGGGCGGTCTTGCAACCATCTTGGAGGTATCCTCTTCCTCCTCTTTTAAGAGTTCCGCGATCACGTCCACTTTCTCTTCCGGCTCGCAAATGCAGTTGTATTCCAGCGCGATCTCTTCCGCCAAGGCATAATCGATCTCGGAATTTAAATTGTACATCTTGCCCTGCATAAAGAGCTTCTTAATGAGCTGTGCCGCGGGAACCTTCATCTTGTCCGCAAGATCCTTTAACATCATATGCTCTGGAAGCTTGATGGTAAGGATTTCTTCCATGTTGCGTTCTTCAACCTTATTTTGCGGCTTATGCGTCTTCTTGCGACCGCCGTTCTTTTCAAGATTTACGATACGCTCTTCTTTATCCTGACGCACATTCTTGCCATTTTTACGATTGTTGGCTTTGCGGTTGTTTCTGTCTTTGCCGCCATCGGAAGATGCGGGAGCTGCTGCGGATCCGCCTTTTGCATCCGCATTGCGGAAGCCGGAACGCTGGTCGGAACGTCCGTCAAAGCTGCGTCTTCCGTCTCCCTGACCGGGACGGGAACCCGGGCGTCTTGCGCCGTCACTGCCTTCACGATTAAATTCTCTTGCGCCCTCTCTTCTTGCGGAACCGGAAGCATCACGACCTCTTACGCCTTCTCTTCTTGCAGAACCGGAAGCATCGCGTCCTCTTGCACCATCCTGTCCTCCGACGGCGTCTCTTCCTCTTGCTGCGGAAGGTGTTCTTGCACCCGCATCGCCGCCCTGTTCACGCGTACGTACCGGTGCTTCGGTTGCAGACGTATTCTCGGCGTTTTCACGTACGGGAGCAACGGTTTCACGCTTTTGCTCCTCCTGCTCAGCCTTTTGTGCTTCCAAAGCTCTGCGTCTTTCTTCTTCTTTTGCCTGCATCAGGCGCTTGCTTACCGGACGATTCTCGGGATCCATACCGGGACGGATCGGACGATTGCCGTCTTCCGGACGCATACCACCCGGGCGACGTTCCTGACCGGGGCGTGCCGGACGATTGCCTCTCGCATCCTCGCCGGGGCGTTGCGGTCTTCTCTGACCTTTCGGTCCGTTAAAAACCACCGAAACCTTCTTTTTCTGCTTTGCGGGCGCCTCAGCCTTTGCGGACTCAGCCTTTGCGGACTCAGCCTTTGCGGTCTCAGCCTTTACGGGCGCCTCCTTTTTGGCATCGGGTGCCGGTGCGTTCTTGCGCTTTGCCCAGGCATGTACCTTTTTAACAAATTCCTCTTTTACACCGCTTGCGGCAGTCAAACCGGCTTCTCCTTCCTTTTCAAGGAAATCGAGAAGCTCTTTATTGCTAATCTCCAATTCTTTTGCCAATTCTCTGACTCTTATATTTGCCATCTTCTATGCCTCCTCCTTCCGATTCCTAAGTTCCCGGGAAATTGCATTTGCAAATCCATCATCCGTTACCGCCAATGAAGCACGAAACTCCTTGCCGATCGCATGGCCGACGCTTTCTTTGTCCCCGTAGATCGCTATAGGGATCTCATAATACGCAGCCGAATTTGAAAACTTCTTTTTCGTATTATCCGAAGCGTCCTCAGCAACGATCACGATCCTTGCCGAACCGTCCTTTATGGCATTTTCTGTCATAAATTCGCCGCTGACAAGTTTGCCCGCTTTTTGTGCCAATCCGAGGAGAGATAAGATCTTGTCTGTTTTCATTCCTTCTCCTCCCCTTTAAGATCCTGCCGTATGGAATCATAAACTTCCTTTGGCACGGCACATTTAAAAGAACGTTCCAATCCTTTGTTTTTTTCGGCAAGCTTAAGGCATTCGGGATCATCGCAAAGGTAGGCGCCCCGTCCGTTTTTCTTGCCCGTCCTGTCCGGGACAAACATCCCGTCCTCGGTACGAACGATACGGATTAGGTCTTTCTTTGCCTTCATCTGACGACAACCCACACACTGTCTTAATGCCTGTTTTTTCGTTTGCTCCAAAGCGGTCTCCTATCCTCTATTCATCCAGAGAAGCATCTTCGCCATTCTGATCTGATCCCTCTTCGTAGGAATCCTCATAGACTTCCTCGCTGTAGGAATCATCATATTCCTCATCATAATCTTCGTAATCTTCGTAATCGTCATTGTAGTCTTCGTAATCGCTTTCATCATAGCCGATGAACTCGCCGAGTTCTTTTGCCTGGGTCTCGGACTTGATATCGATCTTAAAGCCTGTCAGGCGCGCAGCAAGACGTGCATTCTGACCTTCCTTGCCGATGGCAAGGGAAAGCTGGTCGTCTTCCACAACCACCTTTGCCATTCTCTCATCCTCATCCGCCACAACGTAGATGACCTTTGCCGGGCGGAGCGCATTCTCGATGAAACGCGCCGGAGACTCATCCCAATTGATGATATCGATCTTCTCGCCGTTTAATTCGCGCACGATCGAATTGACACGATCGCCGTTCACACCTACGCAAGCGCCTACGGGATCCACATTTTCATCCGTGGAATAAACCGCAACTTTGGATCTTTCCCCTGCGTCCCTGGCAATGGATTTGATCTCCACGGTTTTATCCTTCACTTCGGCTACTTCAAATTCAAAAAGCTTGCGTACCAGTTCCGGATGCGTTCTGGATACATAGATCTTCGGAGACTTGGTATTTTCACGAACATCAAGAACGTACACCTTGATACGATCGGAAGGACGCAGTCTTTCCTTGCGCATGGTCTCCTTTTCACGAAGCGTGGCATCGGTCTTTCCGAGATTGATGATATAATCTCTTCCGGCCTGTCTCTGTACCACACCCGTTACAACTTCGTGTACTTTATCGATATACTGCTCATAGATCGCACGACGCTCTTCTTCGCGGATCTTCTGCGTAAATAGATTCTTTGCCGCACTGCTGGCAATCCTGCCGAAGCTCTTCGAGTCAAGCTGTACCTTTACGATATCGCCTTCTTTGGCATTGGCATCCAGTGCCAGGGCGTCACCTACACCGATCTCATACTGATCGTCCATAACATCCTTTACAACCGTTTTTTCGAGATAGATCTCGTAATTACAGGTTTCTCTGTCAAGATCAACCTTCACATTTTCCGCATGCTTAAACTGATTGTTGCAGGCGTTGATCAAACAATTCTCGATCGCATCAAGCAAAAGATCACGGCTGATATTCTTTTCTTTTTCAAGCGCCGCCAGTGCCATGCTTAATTCTTCACCGTTACCGTTCATTTTCATTGTTTCCTCCTGTTATTCATCAAAATCAAAGGTGCATCTTACGGAAGCGATATCCTTCCTGTTGTATTTACGCATGTCCTGATCCGTCCGGATCGTAATCGTGTCTTTGTCAAAATCCTCAAGTATGCCCGTGCACTCCTTCATGCCGTCCTGCTCCTTGTAGAATTTGATCTGAATCTCTTCTCCGATACTTTTTTCAAAGTGTCTGTCTCTCGTAAGCTTCCTCCCCAAACCGGGAGAGCTCACCTCAAAAGTATAGGGGTCTCCGATATAGTCTTCCCTGTCCAGGATCTCATTGAAAACCCTGCTGACCGAAACGCAGTCATCGATCGTCACGCCACCGGGCTTATCCACATAGACCCGAAGAAAATACTCGCTTCCCTCTTTGACGTATTCCACGTCATATAATTCCAGTCCCAAAGGTTCCAAGACCGGGAGGACCAGTTCCTCGGTCCGGGATTCATAGTCTTTGTTTTTTGCCATAAATAACCCCCAAACAAGACGTAAGAGCGGGCCGCAACCCACTCTCATCAAACAATCTTATGTAACTGTGAAATATTTTATCATATTGTTACCATAAAATCAAGAAAAAAGTCATGACAACAATTGTCATGACCTTAACAGCTCGTAGCGGAATCGAACCGCTGTTTCCGCCGTGAGAGGGCGGCGTCTTAACCCCTTGACCAACGAGCCATAGAATTCCCGTCGGGCCTTGCGACCCGACAAGGGATATTCTATATGATAATCTTTAGGTTTGCAAGACTTTTTTTTATATTTTTAAAAAAACTGTCAGAAACCGCAAAATCTCGGATTAGTTATCCTTCTTTTTCTTGGATGCTGCATATGCGCCACCGCCGATGGCTGCTGCCGCAACAACCACGATTCCACCGATAAGTACAGGATTTACGGAAGAACCGTCGGAAGAAACTTCTGCATTGCCGGAAGCATCTGTCTGTACTTCTGCTGCGGAAGTACCTGCCACGGAAGTGATCACAACGTTGTAATAGGTGCCTGCGCCAAGTTCATCTGCAGATACCGTCACAACTTCTGCCTTCTGTGCGGAATCTCCGCTGGCATCTCCGCTGGCCGTCGGTGCGGTTGCATAAGAGATCTCAGCGATCTCATAACCGTCAGCTGCCGTAACCTTCGCACCATCCTCAAGCGTTAACGTACCGATCTTGGTATCTTCGGTTACATACCATACGGAAGATCCGTCCATCGTCAGGCTGATACCGTCGGTATTGCCTACCGTGGTACCGGTCCACTCGGAGTTGTTCATCACCATGGCGATCTTGGAGCTTACAAAGCTGTAGGAACCAACCACACCACCCGGAGCCATTACTGCACTTGCCTCGTTGAGACCTGCATACAGATCACCGACAAGCTCGGTCGTCTCGCTGTACTCTCCGGTCTTATCCCACTTGGTGTTGCTGTTTTCGTCATTGAAGATCACGTTTGCCGTGGAACCGCCGTCAGATACGATCAGATAATTTCTGAGATCTGCGGAATCATCCTTATGCTGCTCATAGTTGTCATTGTACAATCTGCAGGCCGTCACATTCATGGGATAGCTTGCGGACTCGGTAAAATAGATCACGCCAAGGATACCGCCACCGGAATGTCCCGGAGCATTGGCATACGGCATATAAGTTACGGTGCTTTCCGTACCGTCGGCTGCTACCGAGGTGTAGGTTGCACTACCGCCATTGCCATCGCCATACCAGAAGTACTGGGAAGCATATTTTACTTCCTTGTTCATCTTGTCAAGGAAGAAGTTAAGACCACCGTTTGTCAGGTTAAAGCCGTTAAAGTCTTCGCTCTCCGTCTCGTTTTCCCAATCGATATCTTCATACTCATGGCAATCGGTCTTATAGCCGGCTGCTTCCAGAGCATCCATATCTACGGCACTTACAAGAAGGGAGTTTGATACGTTGATGGATGCATCCGCACCACCGCCGGAGCGGGCCTTTAATGCGTAAACACCCTGAACGATACAGTTGTCACCAGTGATCAGACCGCCGGATGCGGAAACAAAGCCGCCGTCCAGATAGGAAGTGATCACGGAATTGTATACACGTACATCACCGTCAGAATTTCCGATGGAGTATACACCGCCGGAACGAAGTCCGTATGCGGTTGCTTCTACATTGGAAACCTCGATGATACCGCCACCCGTATCGGTTGCAAGCGTCGTGGACGCCTCATCATACGTGGTGACGTAGGTCAGAATATCACGGTTGGAATCGTCGGATTCCTTATCGATATTGACATTGATGGTACCGCCGTAACCTACATAGAAACCGTGAGATCCGGAATAATTTGCAGTGTAGTCACCGCCATTCAGATCAATGGTGGAGTACTCGGTCGCATAAACGGAGTTTGCCTGTCCGCCAACAACAGCGTCATTGACCGTAATATGTGCATAGCTGTCCGCAAGGATCACGGAGTTGGTACCCCAGAAGTTGGAGCCCTCTGTCGGTCCGTCATAACGGCTGTAGCTGTAAGCATTCAGACCGTTTACGGTAAGAACCGCGCCGAAACGTGCAAGGATCGCAGAGGTATTCGTTACGCAATCCTCATCGCCGATCTCGGAATCGGGATTGGAACCGATGGTGATCAGTTCACCGCCAAGATCAAGCACACCGTTCTCAAGAGAAGATGCTTTATAAGCATAGTATCCGTAGAAGGGTCCTTCACTGGAGTAGGTGCCTGCATAATTGTAAACATAGTCTCCGTCCAAAGACTCTCCGGCGAGGATCGCAGCGGTATTTAAGTTGCCGGTCATCTCATAGAACATGATGGAACGCGCAAAATATACACCACCGGAAGGTCCGATCGTTACGTTGTAACGGGAATCACTGTCCATATCCTCAAGGCCGGTAAAGATGGAACCGTCGGAAAGCTTAAAAGTGCCGTTCTCTGCCGTTCCCTTGCCCTCACCGTCGATGGCATTCTCGTAGATGTGGGTATTATAGGTATCAAAGATGATCGTATACGGACCGCCCTGTACCGTGAACAGATCATTTAAGGAATCATAGATACGCGGCGTATCATCCGTTTCTTCCTCTTCGTCTTCCGTTGCAGTCATCGCAACACCCGGAGGCGGCATACCAACTACAGCGGTTGACTTGGATCCGATGGAAAGGTTGCGAAGTTTGATGGATACGTCACCGGTCACGATCAGTTTACCGCCGGTAGAGTTGGAGAAATCATAGATTCCGCCGTCCTCAGCGGTCACATCCTTATCGGTGATATAGATAATGCTGTTCGGATCATCCACATCCTTCTCTTCCGTCTGCTCAGCAAGCTCTGTAACATACGCTTCCATATCAAAGGATGCATCCTCTGCAAAGGTAGCGGTGATGGTTACATTGTTGCCAAGATCGGAAAGTTTTACTTCAAAACTTCCGTCATCGCCGACTTCTACGGTCTTGCCATCCACACTGACACTGTCTACCTTATAGCCTGCATTGGCATAAGCATAGAAAGTTGCGGTATAGCCCGCATCGATATTCGACGGAATATAGTAGGTTCCGGAAGGATACAGCGTACCGTTTTCAAGATCTGCTGCCTGGGAAACCGTCAACGTCTTTACATCGGTCGATACTTTGATGTTGTTGGAGGAACCGATAGAGCTTACTGCCTCTACGTCCGAAGGAACGTACAAAGTATCCGTGCTTGTAAAACTACTCTCGAATGCGTTCTCGGTAATGGTCGCGATCGTGGACGGGAAAGACCAGCCCACAACAACATTATAATCGTAGATCGCATAGTTGGAAATGGTGGTTACGCCCTCGGGAAGAAATACATAGGTCGTATTCTTCGAGTTTGTAAACGCACTGGAGCTACCGTTTCCGAGCGTGGTAACCGTTGCGGTATTGTATTTTACCTCACCGTTCTTCGCTTCGGGATAGGTGATCTCGGAAGGTACAAAAAGCACTTCCGGTGTGCTGACATTCGCCAATGTATACTGTGTGATCGTTGCCGAGCTACCTGCCACAACATACTGATAATCATGATACGTTCCGCTTACTACTGCGGCCTGTACTACATTACCTGTTGCGGGGATGAGCGCAGCGCAGAGCTGAAACAGCATGCAGAAAGCGACGGCAAGTGTCAACGTCCTTTTCGCAATTCGTTTTTTTCTCATAAAAAAACCCCCTGTTGATATTTTTGCATAATCAATATAGTACGAAAAAAGTTGGGGTAAAATGATATTTTATTTGAAAATAGGGACACTTTTTTCCGCGTTCTTAAAGCACACAAAAATCACTTAAAAAAAAGGAATGAAAACAAAAAAAAACGGCATTTCCGGAAGAATTTCCTTTATCGAAATGCCGTTTCTTTTCGCGTATTATTCTTCAAATCCGTTCGGATTATTGCTCTGCCAGTTCCAGCTGTCTTTGCACATCTCCTCGATGCCGTTTACCGCTTCCCATCCAAGCTCACGTTTGGCCTTGGACGGATCCGCATAGCAGGTTGCGATATCGCCCGCGCGACGGGGAGCGATCTCATAGGGAACCTTCTTGCCGCAGGCATCTTCAAAAGCATGCACCACCTCAAGAACGCTGTATCCCCGGCCCGTGCCGAGATTGTAAACGCGTACGCCTTCTTCCTCACCAATATGCTCAATGGCTTTTACATGGCCTTTGGCAAGGTCCGTCACATGGATATAATCCCTGATGCCCGTACCGTCCGGTGTATCGTAGTCGTTTCCGAAAACATTGAGCTTCGGAAGTTTCCCGATCGCCACCTGCGTGATGTAAGGCATCAGGTTGTTGGGGATCCCGTTGGGATCTTCGCCGATCTTTCCGCTCTTATGCGCGCCGATGGGATTAAAATAACGAAGGACCATGACGTGCCATGCAGGGTCGGAAACATAAAGATCCGCGAGGATCTCTTCGATCATGCTCTTGCTTCTGCCGTAAGGATTGGTGATCTCTCCCTTGGGACACGCCTCCGTGATAGGGATCTCCTTGGGATTGCCGTATACCGTTGCGGAGGATGAAAAAACAATGTTTTTCACGCCGTGCTCCGCCATCACCTTACAAAGAATGATGGTTCCGTAGATATTGTTTTCAAAGTACATAAGAGGCTTCTGCACGGATTCTCCCACGGCCTTATAGCCCGCAAAATGGATCACATCCGTGACATCCTTTTCCTTGTCAAAAACCTCCGTTAACGCCTTCTCGTCACAGATATCCACCTCGTAAAAACGTACCTTTTTACCGGTGATCTCTTCCACGCGTCGCAAAGACTCCGCTTTGGAATTGGACAGATTGTCAACAACCGCCACATCATAGCCTTCGTTTAACAATTCCACAACCGTGTGGCTTCCGATGAAACCGGCACCTCCCGTTACAAGAACCGACATAAGACACCTCCTTTGTGATGTAAAAAATCCGCCTTCCCTAAGGAAGACGGATGTCATACCGTTTAGGCTGCAAGCTTTTCCTTAGCGATATCGGTAAGCTGCTTAAATCCTTCTGCGTCATTGACTGCCATTTCCGCAAGCATCTTACGATTCATCTCGATCCCTGCAAGCTTAAGACCATACATGAATCTGCTGTAGGAAAGACCGTTTAATCTTGCAGCAGCGTTGATACGTGCGATCCAGAGACTTCTCATCTGTCTCTTTCTCTGCTTACGTCCTGCATAGGAGCTTGTAAGCGCACGCATAACGGACTGCTTTGCTACTCTGTATTGTTTGGATCTGGCGCCTCTGTAACCCTTTGCCAGCTTTAAAACTCGATTATGTTTCTTCTTGGCGTTCAAACCGCCTTTGATTCTAGCCATAATAAATCCTCCTTACTGATTTACGATTACTGATACGGCAGTATCCTCTTCATATTCTTAACGTTGGTTGCATCCGTGATCGCCGGTTTTCTCAGATTTCTCTTTCTCTTGGTTGTCTTCTTAGTGAGAATATGGCTCTTATAAGCCTTTGCTCTCTTTAATTTACCGGTTCCGGTCTTCTGAAAGCGCTTTGCAGCTGCTCTTTTTGTTTTCATCTTCGGCATGTGAATTTCCTCCTTCTATCAACTATGAACGTTTCGGTGCCAATACCAATGACATATTTCTGCCTTCCACTTTTGCGGGCTTTTCAATGGCCGAGATCTCCTCAAGTGCCGCAGCAAAATCATCCAGAATATGTCTGCTCTGCTGCATATGCGCCATCTCACGACCTCTGAAACGCAGGGTGATCTTGACCTTATCGCCTTTGGCCAAAAACTTCTTAGCGGCATTCATCTTCGTGTTCAGATCGTTGGTGTCGATATTCGGTGACATACGGATCTCTTTGATCTCCACCGTTTTCTGCTTTTTCTTTTGCTCCTTTTCTCTGCGGGACTGCTCATAACGGAACTTGCCGTAATCAACGATCCTGCAAACAGGCGGCTCAGCTTTCGGTGCGATCTTCACCAGATCAAGCTCTGCTTCTTCCGCAAGACGAAGTGCTTCCTTGGAACTCATAACGCCAAGCTGTTCACCGTTTTCTCCGAGAACACGTACTTCCTTGTCCCGAATCTGCTCATTAATCATGAAATCGCTAATGGTCTTACCCTCCATACAAAAAAGTGGACAGACAGACTATCCACTTATACACAAATACTCAACGTATCATTCGTATGAAAACCGCCAGTCACGCAATTGTGCTGAGGTGAGAGTGGATACTCTGCTTCTTTTGACAACATTGACATTTTATTCCATGCCATGGAATATGTCAACTACTTTTTTTGCGCACGCAGTTTGGCGAACAATTCCTCTTCCGACATCTTGCGAAGGGACAGCTCTTCGTCGATCTTGGCTGCCTTCTCTTCCAAGATATCCTCCTCCGTACGGAGCATGGAATCGTCACGATTGATGATGAGTCCGTTATTGTTCTTAACGTAGATCACTTCTTTGGAATCATCCTCATCATCCTTGATCTGCATGGTCTCCCGCAAAGCATTGACAATCTCTTCGCGGCTTGAAAATCCGTTATCACGTCTGTACATTTCAATAACCTCCGAAGGCATCTTACAACGATTTTACTTATCCTGCAACTTTTTTAAAGGAAAGAATATCAAAAATCCATATCCAGATCCAATTCCACGGGACAATGATCGGAGCCGAAAATATCCGTGTGGATCTTCGCATCCGCTATCTTTTCCTTGAAATCTTCCGACGCCAGAAAATAATCGATCCGCCAACCTGCATTCTTTTGACGCGCGGAAAAGCGATAGCTCCACCAGGAGTAGATGTCTTTTTGCTCCGGATAAAGCAAACGGAACGTGTCCAAAAATCCGGCATCAAGAAGCGCGGAAAACTTCTCTCTCTCTTCATCCGTAAAACCTGCATTGTGATGATTGGATTGCGGATTTTTCAGATCGATCTCTTGATGCGCCACATTCAGATCCCCGCATACGATCACGGATTTCTTGGCTTTTAAGCTTAGCAGATATTCCTTAAAAGCGTCCTCCCATTCCATACGGTAGGATAATCTCTGCAATTCGTTTTGCGAATTGGGTGTATAGCAGGTAACAAAGTAAAAGGACGGATATTCCAAAGTAATCACACGTCCTTCATGATCATGTTCCTCGATCCCCAGTCCCAGGCTTACCGAAAGGGGTTCTTTTTTGGCAAAGATCGCCGTGCCGGAGTATCCTTTCTTTTCCGCATAATTCCAAAACTGCACATAGCCGGGAAGGTCCAACGTCAACTGTCCTTCCTGCATTTTGCTTTCCTGAATGCAGAAAAAGTCCGCATCAAGCGCATGAAACGTTTCCTCAAATCCTTTTTGCACGCAGGCACGTATACCGTTAACATTCCAGGAGATACATTTGATCATGATTTCCATTCCTTTCCGAGCTGTGCGTCGATAAACTGTCTCGCCGTTCGCCCCGACATACCGCCATGACGCAATTCCCATCGATCGGCCAGGGCAAGCAACCGTTCCTCGTCCATGGCAAGACCGTCACGTTTTGCCAATGCCAGTACGATTTCCCTAAATTCCCTTTTTTCCGGAGACGGGAAATAGATCTGCACGCCAAATCGTGACACCAGGGACAGCTTTTCCTGCACGGTGTCGTTTGTGTGGACATCCTCGTCATATTCCCGCTCTGCCTTGTCACGGAAGGTTTCGCGGATCAGATGTCTGCGATTGGACGTGGCGTAGATTAAGATATTGTCCGGCTTTACTTCAAGACCGCCCTCGATCACGGCTTTTAAATATTTATATTCCACTTCAAATTCTTCAAACGAAAGATCGTCCATAAAGATGATGAATTTGTAATTCCTGTCCTTGATCTCCGCGATCATATCCGGAAACAGAACAAACTGATGCTTAAAGATCTCGATCAGACGAAGTCCGCGATCGTAATATTGGTTCATGAGCGCCTTGATGCAGGTGGATTTGCCTGTGCCCGCGTCACCGAACAAAAGGCAGTTATTGGCAGGCTTTCCCGAAAGAAAAGCTTCCGTATTGTCCATCAGCTGTCTTTTTTCGTTTTCATACCCGACAAGCTCATCAAAATGCACATCCGTCACATCACGGATCGGCCGGATCACGGAAGATACCGACGCAAAATCTCCGATGCCCTTTATATTCGCTTCCTCAAGCACACGAAATGCTTTATGTAAACCATAAGGACCCACGCCGTATTCTCCGTAAAACTTTGTGACGCAATCCTTAAAAGCGGCCACATCCGGAGCTTTAGCAAGGTCTTTGGAGAGTCTTACGATCCGATCGCTCACTTCCCCGGAGAATCTGCATCTTTCGTTCGGATCCCCCTGATAATGAAGAAAAAATGAAGCGCAGGAAGGATCAAACCTGTCGATCACTTCCCGGATCGGATAATCATAGATCTCCTTTAAGAAAGCAAAATCGTGCATCGCCGCATCATTTAAAGACCCCTGTATCCCGCCCGTGATCTCACAGGCCAGACTGTAAGGGTTTTCATGCATTGCCAAAAGATAAGCAAGATAGACATGCCAGAGATTCCCGTAAAAACCACAGGCAGAGGCGATCTGCACCAAAGAATGAAAACATTCGTAAAAATCCGCCTGAAGCTTTTGACTTGTCTCCTCCGAAGACATCAAAGAAAGCATCAGCAAAAAGGCTTTGTCTTCTTTGTGCTTGGCGCCGAGTTCCCTATAGAGGATCTGCCCTTTGTCAAAGATCCTTTGCGCATTCTTTTGCTCAGACATATCAAATACCTCCGAATACTCCTACTGCGATATCGTCAAGATCCGTACGGTAATAAACGGCATCTTCTTCATAGGGGTGATAATACAACGTATTTCCTACGATATTGAGATCCACGTAAAATCCTTCCGCGATCGTATAAAGATAATTGTCTTCCAAATTATAAAGCATAAGCGCCGTATTCGATTTGCCGGAAGTCTGGTATACCAGATGTTCTCCGCTTACGTTATAGTGATCCACACGCTCCGAGATCAGTTTTTCCACGGATTTATCACGCATGTTCATCCTGTAGAGGGCATAATCGTCCTCCGGGCTTAAATAATACAGATATCCGCCATCCACCTGCGGCATCCAATAGTATCCGGACAAGTAGACGGTGGTCGTTCCCGTCGCAATATTGTAGGCATGGATATCATGATCCGCCTTATCTCCCGCATAGTAGATCAGACTCCCGTCCGTAGCAAGAAAAAAAACCGAATCCTCCGTGATCTTCGTCTTATCGCTGCCGTCGATGCCGATCTTGTAGATCACGGAACCAACCGCATCATCATACGCCGCATAATAGATCGTATTATCCACCAAAAGCGCGCAAATGGATGCGTCCGCGTCCAGGATCTTTACGTGCTTTCCGTTTTTATCCATGCGGCAGAGACTGTAATTGCTAAAAGAGATCGTCCCCCAGAAGGAATCGGAATCCGTATTGTTGCGGGTATAGTAAATATAATGCTCATCCACATTGATATAAAGTACCGCATCCTCGGACAGGCAGGTGAGGTTGTCACCGTTTGGATCCATGCTGTACAATTTGTTGCCGTCTGCGGGATTCGCAAAATAAACGGTATCTCCGTATGCACAAAAAAGCCCGCTGTTGTAAAGATTCCCGCCGGTATTGCCCTGTACGGTTCCTTCATTCAGCCTGGTTCTGCCCATCCATCTGTTTGCGATAAAAAAAGCAAGGATCAAAAGAAAAATACCGCCTGCGATCGCAATGATTTTTTTGCTGCGTCCCATCATCTTTCCCCCGTTTTTTACAGATAATCAAACAACGACATCTGGTTGGTCTCGGTCATTCCCTCAAGGATCCCAAGATCCGACATCTTATCGATCACGGTCTTGGATAATCCACCGCGATTCTTTAAGTCCTCTTTGGATAAGAATTCACCGTCTTTGGCCGCTTCCTCAAGCTGTTCCGCCGCCTTGTCTCCCAAACCTTCAATGGCCGTAAAAGAGGCCATGATCTTGCCGTCGATTACCTGGAAATAATGCGCTTTGGCGCGATAGATATCCATCGGCATAAAGGAAAATCCGCGCGCATACATCTCCTGTACAAGTCGCATGGTGTCGATCTTGTCTTCGTCATTCTTGGAGACTTCCCTGTGCTCCGCCTTGGCCTGCTCTACTTTGTATTTGTAATCTCTGAGGTTGCGGTTTAATTCCTCACGTCCGCCACACATAAGACCGTAATCAAAGCCCTTGGCACGAACGGAGAAATAAGCGGCATAGTACTGAAGCGGATAATGGATCTTACAATAGGCGATCCTACAACCCATCATAACATAGGCCGCCGCATGTGCTTTCGGGAACATGTACTCGATCCGCTCGCAGGACCAGATATACCACTCCGGTACATCATGGGAAAGCATGTCTTTCTTCCAGTCCTCCCACTGTCCGCATTTTCCGGATGCCACCTTGCCTTTTCGTACGGCTTCCATGATATTGAAGGCCTCCTCGGACTCCACGCCCTTACCGATCAGATACGTCATGATATCGTCACGCGTACAGATAGCTTCGGAAATCGTGGTGGTGCCGGAACAGATCAGTTCCTGCGCATTATTTAACCACACGTTGGTACCGTGGCCGAGTCCGGCGATCCTTACCAGATCGGAAAAGCAGGTAGGCTTTGTATCCACCAGCATGGAAATGACAAAATCCGTACCAAACTCCGGAATCCCAAGTGTCCCCGTGGGACAATTGTCGATATCCTCCGACGTGATGCCGAGCGCGGATGTATTTTGAAATAAGGACATGACCTCGGGTGCATCCAGCGGGATCTCCCGCGGATCGATGTCGATCATATCGCCCAAGACCTTGATCATGGTAGGATCGCGATGTCCCAGGATATCAAGCTTTAGCAGATTGTGATCAAAGGAATGGTACTCAAAATGGGTGGTGATGATATCATCCTTTTTCGGCGGGTGCTGTACCGGCGTAAAGGTATCGATATCCTCTCCGTAAGGAAGTACCACGATGCCGCCCGGGTGCTGCCCCGTCGTCTGCCGGATCCCTTCACAACCCGTTGCCAGGCGTTCGATCTCACATTTTCTTTTGGCAATGGAATGATCCTCAAAATAATGATGCACATAGCCCTTGGCGGTCTTTTCCGCAAGAGTACCGATCGTTCCCGCGCGAAACGTCTGTCCCGCGCCAAAGATCACCTCCGTGTATTTGTGGGCCTTTCCCTGGTATTCATCGGAGAAATTCAGATCGATATCCGGTTCCTTATTGCCTTTAAATCCAAGGAAGGTCTCAAACGGAATATCAAAACCGTCCTTCATGAGCTTTTGACCGCAAACAGGACAATCCTTATCCGGCATATCGCATCCCGCACCGCCGGCATAGGCGTTGACCTCATCGGTATCAAACTCGGTATAATGACAATGCTTGCAATAATAATGCGGCTTTAGGGGATTGACCTCCGTGATCCCGGCCATGGTGGCGACAAAGGAAGACCCCACGGAGCCTCTGGAGCCCACGAGATACCCGTCCTCATTCGTCTTCCATACCAATTTCTGCGCGATGATGTACATGACGGCAAAACCGTTGGAAATAATGGAGTTTAATTCCCTTTCCAGACGGTCGGATACGATCTTGGGCAGATCCTCTCCATACATTTCATGTGCTCGGTTATAGCAGATCTCACGCAGAAGTCCGTCGGAGTTTTCGATGACGGGCGCGCATTTATCCGGTCGTACGGGTGCGATCTTTTCGATGCAATCCGCGATACGGTTGGTGTTTTCCACCACCACTTCATAGGCCTTGTCCGGCCCCAGGTAAGCAAACTCCGCAAGCATCTCTTCCGTGGTACGCAAATACAAAGGTGCCTGTTGATCCGCATCCTTAAAGCCCTTGCCGGCCATGATGATCCGGCGATACACCTCATCTTCCGGATTTAAAAAATGCACATCACATGTCGCAACTACCGGTTTGTGGAAGGTCTCGCCGAGTGCGACGATCTTGCGATTATATTCTCGAAGATCTTCTTCGCTCTCCACCGCATGATTGGGACTATCGATCATAAAGGCATTGTTGCCGATGGGCTGGATCTCCAGATAATCATAAAAATCCACGATATTGGCGATCTCATCATCCGGTTCGCCTTTAAGAAGCGCCTGATACAATTCCCCCGCCTCACAGGCAGAACCCACCAGGATCCCTTCCCTGTATTTCATTAAAAGGCTCTTGGGAATCCTCGGCGTGTTATGCATATAGTAAAGATGCGACTGCGAGATCAGGTGATACAGATTCACGCGGCCGATATCATTGGTTGCAAGCAGTATCACATGGTAGGGATGCAATTGCTTGATCATCTCCGGCGAGTAATCAAGAACGGAATTGATCTCCGATACCTTAAAGATCCCCTTTTCCTTTAAGTCATTGCAAAAATGCAAAAAGATCTCCGCCGTGCAACCGGCATCATCCACGGCACGATGGTGATTTTCAAGGGATACCCCCAGTTCCCTGGCAACATAGTCCAATTTAAAACGCTTTAATTGCGGCAAAAATGCCTTGGCAAGCTCCACGGTATCCACGGAGCAAAACGTACGAGGCATGCCAAGTCGCTCACAATTGGCACGAATAAATCCGATATCAAAGGACACATTATGCCCCACGAGGATGGCATCTTCGCAAAAATCAAGGAAATCCGGCAGCGCCTCTTCGATCGTGGGCGCATCCATCACCATATCATCCCGGATCGATGTCAGATTGGTGATATGAAACGGGATCGGAACCTTGGGATTGACAAAGGTGGAAAAACGGTCCGTGATCTTGCCGTCTGCGACCTTCACGGCGCCGATCTCGATGATCCTGTGATCCCTTGCGGAAAATCCCGTTGTCTCCAGGTCAAATACCACAAACGTATCCCGAAGCGTACGGTCGGATTCGCCTTTGACGATCTTCTTGCCGTCGTCCGCAAGATACCCTTCACATCCATAGATCACCTTGAAGTCCGGGTTTTTATCCGTATTGTAATGATAGGCATCCGAAAAAGCCTGCACAACACCGTGATCCGTGATGGCAAGCGCCGTATGTCCCCATTCCTGTGCACGTTTCAGGATATCCTTTACGTCGGAGACCGCATCCATATTGCTCATTTTGGTATGGCAATGCAGCTCCACACGTTTGACGGGAGCTTCGTCCATACGCTTTTGCGTAAAATCATACCCTTTTTTGATCCCGAAGACGGACGCCATGGTAATATCCTTGGAAAAGGTATCAAACCGCGCCGACCCCAAGATCTTTACAAACGACCCTGCTTTGAGATTTGCCCGGATCTCGGAAAGACGCTCATTTAAAGTAAAGATCTTGCATACGATGGAATCCGTAAAATCCGTGACCGTAAGGGATACAACGGATCGTTTTCCGTCGCGAAGCTGAGTGACCTCTACCTTCAGGATCTTTGCGCGGATGAGCAAAGAATCCATATCACCGATCACCGATGCAAGCTCCGTAAAGTCTCCATCCTCAAAATTGCGTCCGTAGAAAAGGTCCGGATTCGTCGGTTTCATTTTGCGTTTTCCGGCCTTTTCAACGACGGGACCTTTGACCGCCTTATCCACGGGTACGGCGGCGTCAAAACGCTTGCCGTCCTCTTTTGCGGGATCCGTCTCCGGTGCATCGATCGTATCCGCCGATGCGATCTTAAAAGCAAAGGATACATCCGCATCATACATATCCAGAACATCGTTGCGTTCTTTATGCTTGATATATTCCAGATTCATCCGGATATCGAGATCCATCCCGCATCTCGTATTGAAAAAGAATCGAAGATAACGCAAAAGTTCCTGCGCGTAGGATTCGGTGATGACGCTGACGGATACATTCACCATCAGACACCCGGGATTTGAAAAATCAAATTCCGAATTTTTAAAAAGATAAGCCAACAGATGCGAAGTGGCGTCCAATTCATAGATCATACTCTCTTCGCAGGTCTTAAGAAGGATCTCCGGCGTATACTGCGCCGACAATGTATACGTCTCGATAATGAAACAATGCATCTTGCGATAGGGAAAAACATGCGCTTTGATCTCTTCCTCAAGCTTATGAAGACGTTTTTTGGCAATCAAATGAGGGCTCGTGATATACACACGAAGCACGGTTCTGGCAGAATCGGAAGACACTTTCGTAACTGTGACATCTTCTAAGAGGTGCATCATTTCCTCATCCGTCGAAAATCCTTTAAAAACTTCAAAAAACGATTTCATGTTTGCTCCCAATGATCCAATTCTTCCTTCAATGCGGATAAAAGTTCCTCTTCCGAAACTTTACGGATGATCTCCCCTTTTTTGATCAAAAGACCCTCATGGAGTCCTCCGGCAATCCCCAGATCCGCTTCCTTTGCTTCGCCGGGGCCGTTGACTACGCACCCCATCACGGCGATTTTTAAAGGATAGGGAAGATCCGATACCATCTCTTCCACTTGGTTTGCCAGATTTACCAGATCGATCTGCGTCCTGCCGCAGGTGGGACAGGATACCACTTCCACGCCATCCTTGCGGAGTCCCAGCGTACGCAAAATGATCTTTGCGGAAACGATCTCCTCCACGGGATCGCCGGTTAAGGATACACGAATGGTATCTCCGAGACCTTCATGTAAGATGAGCCCCAGGCCGATCGCCGACTTGATGTTGCCGGACCGAACCGTCCCTGCCTCCGTGAT
>CAJOPA010000134.1 GCA_905236235.1 uncultured Eubacterium sp.
ATGAAGTCCGGGATCGGAAGCTATGCCGTAAGGATCGGTGAACTCATGGTGGGAGCCGTTGTGGTTGTGAATGCCCTGGGAGATATCTTTGATTGGAAAAACGGACAGCAGGTCGCGGGTCTTTTAAACGAAGAAAAGAGCGGATTGCGGGATTCTGCGGAATACATGCGTTCCTCCATCGCGGTGGTGGAGAATAAATTTACGGGCAATACCACGATCGGTGCGGTGTTGACGAACGCGAAGTTTTCCAAGGCGCAGCTTTGCAAGATCGCCGGCATGGCGCATGACGGCTATGCCCGATCCATTCGTCCGGTGCATACCTCCGCGGACGGAGACAGCATCTATGCGCTTTCCAATGGTGAGGTTGCAGCGGATATGGATCTCGTGGGCACATTGGGCGCGGAGGTCATGAGCGAAGCCATCCTTCGCGCGGTACAAAGTGCGGAGACGGCCTATGGGTATCCTGCGGCAAAAGACCTCTAAGCGCGGATGATTTTTATCTTCTGAGATATTCTGATGCCACGGGAAAATCAAAATAGATATCCGGGTAGGGTTCGTTTTTGAGGGAAAAATGCCACCATTCGCAGTCGATGGGGACAAAACCGTTGCGTACCATGATCTGTTGAAGGAACATACGATTTTCGTATTGCTCGTCCGTGATCGTACGGCAATCCGGATGGGATATCTCACTGAAAAGGTCAAAGGGACTGCCCATATCGATCTCCCGTCCGGTTTTCATATTTAACAGGGTCAGGTCAACGGTGCTGCCCCGGCTGTGGCCGGACTGCTTGGCGATATATCCTTTCATAAAAAGTTCCTGCTTTTCAAGGTCGGGGTAAAAATAAGGCTTCATGCGAATGTCCTGATCCTCGATGCCCCACAGCACAAAGTGTTTTACAGCGCGAGCCGGCCTGTAGGCATCAAAGATCTTGAGGCGATAGCCGTGGACCATCATCTCGTTGCTCACGCTCGTTATGGCACGGGCGGCTTCCTTGGTCAGAATGGCGCAGGGTTCTTCGTAGCCGTCGATGCGGTCGCCGATAAAATTATAGGTGGAGTGGTACCGGATCTCCTGGATGATCCCCGGGACAAAGTCCGAAAGTAAAACAAATCCCGAAGGATCCATGATCTCATCCGTATATTCTGCTTTCATGTGTGCATACTCCTTTCCCAAACCCCGTTTTTTTCATTGTAGCATATTCCTTTTTTCTTGCGCCAAAAAGATACTGTGATTTTTGCACCGGCTCTGATAGAATAGAGGCGTGGGCGGTGTCGCCCTATGTGTGAAAGGAGAGTAGTAGTATGGGTAAGTTTGTTTTGTCACAAGCCAAAAACGGCTACAAATTCAATTTGGTTGCAGGGAATGGGGAAGTGATCGCAGCCAGCCAGGTGTACAAGACCAAAGCGACGGCCAAGAAGGGGATCGCCAGCGTGATGGCCAATGCGCCCGTCGCCAAGATCGAGGACCAGACAGAGAAGGATTTTGCGAAAGTCTCCAATCCTAAATTCGAAGTATACAAGGACAAAAAAGGGGAATTCCGTTTCCGCTTAAAAGCTAAGAACGGACAGATCATCGCTGTTGGCGAAGGGTATACGAAGCTTGATTCTGCCAAGAAGGGCATTGCTTCTGTACAGAAAAATGCCAAAGACGGCAAGATCGAAGAAAAATAGGAACACAGACAACAAGCGGTAGCCGGAAGGTGCCGTACGATGGTAAGCTGCAAAGCCGGGGGGCCGTGTTTTGCAGCTTATCTTGTTTCTCAAAAGGAAAGACGCAAAGACCATGGATCAAAAGGATAGGAATGAATTTTTAAACGCAGGAAAAAGGCAGGGGGAGGCGCCGGAGCAAAACGCGGCGCAAAGCGCATCCCCGGATGCGGAGGATAAGGACCTTGTCTGGGAGGAAGTGCGGACGGAACATATCGTACAGGATGCCTGGATCGATTTTCGCAGATCGTCCTTTCGCTTCCCGGACGGCAATGTATTTGAACCCTACTATACTTACAGCCGCAGGGATTACGTGGTGATCGTTGCAAGAGATACGCAAGGGAAGTATCTGTGCGTGCGCCAGTTTCGGCAGGGGATCCGTAAGGTGACCACGGAGTTTCCGGCCGGCGGCATCGAACGGGGAGAAAACGAGGATGCTCTTAAAGCGGCAAAGAGAGAGCTTCTTGAGGAGACGGGATATGTCTCCGACGAGTGGCAGTCGCTTTTAACCATTCCGTCGAATGCGACGATCGCCGACAATACGGCGTATCTCTTTTTTGCAAATAACTGTCGTAAGGAGAGCGGGCAGTCGTTGGATGCCATGGAATTTTTAAATGTGCATCTCTTGGATGCGGACGAGATCGGACAAAGGATTGCCGAGGGCAGATTTGAGCAGGCGATGCATATCCTGGCCTGGCTATTGGCAGGAAACGCTTCTCGAAAGTAGGGCGACTGTGGTATACTAAATTCGATGACAGATAGCATTGGATAGGAAACTATGATAGAGATTTTGATTTGTATCATCGCCGGCATGCTGGCCGGGATCGGTACGGGGTTTGCGGGCATGTCCGCAGCATCCTTTATCACGCCGGTTTTGGTGGGATTTTTGGATGTTCCCGTTTATGATGCGGTGGGGATCGCGCTGATCTCGGATGTGTTGGCATCGGCGCTGTCGACGGTGATCTATAAAAAGGCCGGGAATTTTGATATCCGAAAGGCCATGCCGCTCATGGTGGGGATCGTGATTTTTACGATCCTGGGAAGTATTCTTGCCTACAAGATTTCCGTTACGGATGTGGGCAATTCCGTTTTGGGCTACTGGTCCATTATTGCGGCGCTTGGACTTGGGATTCATTTTATCCTGCATCCTGTCCGCAAATCGCGGGACGTTAAGCGCTCCCATCGCGGGAC